>CACXSA010000018.1 GCA_902770195.1 uncultured Prevotellaceae bacterium | reverse complement strand
AAGACTAATTTCAACGATGTCAAAGATCAATTTGGTCCCCTCATTCTGGGGCTATTTGATTAATATTTAAACTCGTCCCATTTTAACGGGACACTAATGATTTTATGTGGCTAATGAGTCTTATAGGGTTTGAGTTATCCGCAAAAGAAGAGCACCACAATTTGCGCTGTGAAGATGCGCAGGAACATGGATAGGGGATATACCGTAGAATAACCTACAGCAGGAGCCTCTTTAGAGCAGATGCTATTAGCATAGGCTAATGCGGGAGGATCGGTATATGTACCTGCAATCATACCCATGATAGTGAAATAGTTGAACTTGAATCTTAAGCGGGCAATGGGGCCAACAATTAAAATGGGGATAATGGTAATCAGGAAACCGGTTAGCACATAGAATAATCCGTTACCCTCGACTACCGTTTCAAAGAAGTTGGCACCTGCTTTTATTCCCACCGAGGCTAAGAATAATACCAAGCCTATCTCACGGAGCATCATGTTGGCAGATGTGGTCGTATAGGTTACCAAATGGATCTTATAGCCGTAGCGTCCAATAAGAATGGCGATAATCAGCGGTCCGCCTGCAATACCCAATTTCATGGGAACGGGCATTCCAGGAATAGCAATGGGAAGCGAACCGAAAATGATACCGATGATGATACCAACAAAGATAGTGGCAATATTAGGAGCATCCAAGCGGCGAAGAGAGTTACCCATCTGGTTGGCAACACGGTCAACAGCATCCTCTGGACCTACCACCATGATACGGTCACCCACTTGTAAGGGGAGTCCTGCAGAAGCGAAGATATCCATGCCTTGGCGAGTTACTCGGGTAACGTTTACGCCATGAACACTCGAGAAATGCAAGGAAGCCAGCGACTTACCATTTATCTTTGGGTTGGTTACTAAGATGCGCTTTGATACCAAAGGCTGGTCTTGCTGTTCAAAGTCGATGTTAAGGACTGGACCGATAAATGCAACGATAGCTTCGTAATCTGCTTCAGCACATACTATCAGCATCTGGTCGCCAACATGGAACACGGTATCACGATTGGGAATAGAGAGTTCACCATTATGCACAATGCGTGAAACAACAAAGTCACGATTCAAGAAATCGTGGACCTGTAACAGGGTTTTGCCTTCTAGGTAGGAATTGGTAACCTCCAGGTGCATCTTGTGAGGCTTTTGATTGGCCTTAACACCCTCCAGCGTATTCAGTTGCTCCTCTTCCTTCTCCAACTTCACGTTGCATATATACCTTATTAATATGGTAGCACCAATAATACCCAGTACACCAAGAGGATATGCACATGCGTATGCTGATGCTATTTGTGGGGCATTGTTGCCAAAAACCGAACCTAATGCTTCGTTTGCAGCACCAAGTCCAGGGGTATTCGTAACGGCGCCATAAAGTGTGCCCACCATCATAGGAAGGTTTGTAACGTTACTGGTGTCGAAGAATACGAAGTAGCATACAAACATGACGAGAATGTTCAGCAGTATGCCACAAGCGGCTAAACCATTTAACTTGAGTCCTGCTGTTCCAAAGCTCTCAAAGAAACCAGGTCCTACTTGCATACCAATCATGAATACGAAAAGTATCAGTCCGAAGTCCTGAACGAATGTGAGAATGGGAGCGGGGGCTGTGAATCCGATATGTCCTGCAACAATTCCCGCGAACAGTACGAAAGTGACACCTAGGGAGATGCCTCCAATCTTAATTTTACCCAAATAAACACCAGTAGCAATCACTAAAGCATAGAGCAATGTTATATGTGCCACCGAGTCGGTAGTTGTAAACAAATTAGTTAACCATTGAAACGTTTCCATAATATACTATGTCGAAAATTGGTGCAAAGTTACTAAAAAACCGCACAACTCAATCATTTTTGTGCAACTATTTTTCATAAATATGAAAATATTATTAAATCTTTCGTTGTTTCGAAAATAATGCTTATCTTTGCAAATTGTAAATTGTAAATGTGCGACTTAAAACACTTATTATAATAATACAGATTTAATTTATGACAAACAAAGAGAAGCTCTTTACTGAGTTTACCGCTCCAACTACACAAGAGTGGTTGGACAAGATTGAAGTGGATCTGAAAGGTGCCGACTTCCAAAAACGCTTAGTATGGAGAACAAACGAAGGTTTTAATGTACAGCCCTTCTATCGCCGTGAAGATTTGGCGAATCTGAAAACGCCCGATTCCCTCCCAGGGGAATTTCCTTTCGTGCGTGGTAACAAGAAGGACTCTAACGAGTGGTATGTTCGACAGAACATAGTAGTAGATGATGCTAAGACAGCAAATGCCAAGGCGCTTGATATCCTGAATAAGGGTATCGACTCCCTTGGATTCAAGCTTCCCGGCAAAATGGTTTCCAAGGAGACTGTTGAAACGCTCCTTGAGGGCATCTACTGCGACATTATTGAGGTAAACTTCTCTACCTGTCCCCGTCACTCTGTCGAGTTGGCTGAGATTTTGGTTGATTTCTTCCAGAAGAAGGGCTACGACAAGGAAAAGGTGGTAGGCTCTATCGAGTGGGACCCCATGCAGAAGATGGTGATGAAGGGTAAGGATGTTACTCCTGTCCTCGAGTTCGGTCCAAAGCTCGTTGAAGTGCTGAAGGATTATCCTCATTTCCGTTGCATCGCTGTCAGCACCGATGCTTTGAACAATGCTGGTGCCTACATCGTACAGGAGCTGGGTTATGCCTTGGCATGGGGTAATGAATATCTGCAACAGCTCACCGATGCTGGTGTAGATGTTGACCTGGCTGCTAAGAGCATTAAGTTCAATATGGGTGTTTCCGAGAACTATTTTATGGAGATTGCCAAGTTCCGTGCAGCCCGTCTGCTTTGGGCTCAGATAGTAAAGCAGTATGCTCCTAAGTGCGACTGTGCCTGCAAGATGATTATCAATGCAACCACCTCTACTTATAACCAGACTTTGTTCGACAGCTATGTGAATCTGCTGCGTTCTCAAACCGAGGCTATGAGTGCTGCGTTGGGTAGTGTACATTCTATGGTGGTTACGCCGTTTGATGCTCCTTACGAGGAGGCTACTGATTTCTCGGAGCGTATTGCTCGCAACCAGCAGTTGATTATCAAGGAGGAGAGTCATTTCGACCGTATTGTTGACCCAGGTGCAGGTTCTTATTATATAGAGCATCTTACCGATGCATTGGCTCAGGAAGCCTGGAAAATCTTCCTGAAGGTAGAAGAGGAGGGTGGCTTCTTGGCTGCTGTGAAGGCTGGAACCATCCAGGATGACATCAACGCTACTAACGTGAAGCGTCATGGTGATGCAGCCAAGCGCAAGGAGTTCCTGTTGGGTACCAACCAGTTCCCCAACTTTACAGAGAAAAGTGAGGGCAAACGTCCTCAGGGCTGTGGTTGTTGCTGTGGCACAGCAGCACACGAGAACTGCGAGCCCACCTTCAAGGCTATTGAGAGCACTCGCCTTGCAGCTGACTTCGAGGATTTGCGTATCCATACCGAAGAAACGAAGGTGCCTACTGCTTTCATGCTGACAATAGGTAATCTGGCTATGCGTCAGGCTCGTGCCCAGTTCTCGTGCAACTTCTTGGCCTGTGCTGGTTATAAGGTCATTGACAACCTTGGATTCAAGACCGTCGAAGAAGGTGTTGATGCTGCTTTGGAGGCAAAGGCCGACATCATTGTCATCTGCTCTAGTGATGACGAGTATGCTGAGTATGCCATCCCTGCTTTCAAGTATTTGAATGGACGTGCGATGTTTGTTGTGGCTGGTGCTCCTGCTTGCATGGAGGATCTGAAGGCTGCCGGCATCGAGAACTACATCCACGTGAAGTGCAATGTGCTTAGACTTGAATTATGCGTAAACAATTTAAAGATATTGATATCTATGCAGGCATCAAGGCTCAAGATGGTGCCAAGTGGATTAAAGACAATGGAATCGTAGAAAACTGGAAGACCCCCGAGCACATCGAGGTACGCCCGGTTTATACAAAAGAAGACCTCGAAGGTATGGAACACCTTGACTTCACAGCCGGTATTCCTCCTTATCTCCGTGGTCCGTACTCTATGATGTACCCCTTCCGTCCGTGGACTATCCGCCAGTATGCCGGATTCTCTACTGCTGAGGAGTCAAATGCTTTCTATCGTCGTAACCTGGCTTCCGGTCAGAAAGGTCTCTCTGTAGCCTTCGACCTGCCTACACACCGTGGTTATGACCCTGATAACGCTCGTGTAGTGGGCGATGTAGGTAAGGCTGGTGTATCTATCTGCAATGAGGAGAATATGAAGGTGCTCTTCAGCGGTATCCCCTTGAACAAGATGTCGGTTTCTATGACTATGAACGGTGCCGTATTGCCTATTCTGGCATTCTACATTGTTGCAGGTCTGGAGCAGGGTGCTCAGTTGGAGGAGATGGCTGGAACTATCCAGAACGATATTCTGAAGGAGTTCATGGTGCGTAACACCTATATCTATCCTCCCGCATTCTCCATGAAGATTATCGCAGATATCTTCGAATATACTTCTCAGAAGATGCCTAAGTTCAATAGCATCTCTATATCAGGTTATCACATGCAGGAAGCTGGTGCTACCGCAGATATCGAGCTGGCTTATACTCTGGCTGATGGTATGGACTACTTGCGTACTGGTGTGAATGCCGGTATCGATGTGGATGCCTTTGCTCCCCGTCTGTCATTCTTCTGGGCTATCGGTATGAACCACTTCATGGAGATTGCCAAGATGCGTGCAGGTCGTCTGCTGTGGGCTAAGATTGTGAAGAGCTTCGGTGCTAAGAATCCGAAGTCTCTCGCTCTGCGTACTCACTCGCAGACCTCCGGTTGGTCTTTGACAGAGCAGGATCCGTTTAACAATGTAGGTCGTACCTGTATCGAGGCTATGGCTGCCGTGCTGGGTCATACCCAGTCACTCCACACCAATGCACTTGACGAGGCCATCGCCCTGCCTACCGACTTCTCGGCTCGTATTGCTCGTAACACTCAGATCTACATTCAGAACGAGACGAAGGTGTGCAAGCAGATTGACCCATGGGCAGGTTCTTATTATGTGGAGACCCTGACCAACGAACTGGTTCGAGGAGGCAGCTGCCCGTACTCAGGCTCGTATCGACTCTGGCACACAGACCATTGTTGGTATTAACAAGTACCGTTTGGAGCATGAAGATCCTATCGATATCCTCGAGGTTGACAATACCGCTGTTCGCAAGCAGCAGGAGGAGAGTTTGAAGCAGGTTCGTGCTACTCGCGATGAGGCTGCTTGTCAGGCTGCCCTGAAGGCTATCACCGATTGTGTGCGTGACTTCAAGGAAGGTCGCAAGAGCGAGAACAACCTGCTCGACTTGGCTGTCAAGGCTGCTCAGCTGCGTTGTACCTTAGGTGAGATTTCAGATGCCTGCGAGGAAATCGTAGGTCGTTATAAAGCAGTAATCAGAACAATTTCAGGCGTGTACAGTTCAGAATCAAAGAACGACAAAGACTTCGAGGAGGCCAAGCGCCTTACCGACGAGTTCGCTCAGAAGGAGGGTCGCCGTCCGCGTATCTTCGTTGCCAAGATGGGTCAGGATGGTCACGACCGTGGTGCAAAGGTAGTGGCAACAGGTTATGCCGACTGTGGCTTCGACGTGGATATGGGACCCTTGTTCCAGACTCCTGCGGAGGCTGCCCGTGAGGCTGTTGAGAACGATGTGCATATCGTTGGTGCTTCATCCCTGGCAGCAGGTCATAAGACGCTTATTCCTCAGCTCATCGAAGAGTTGAAGAAACTGGGTCGTGAGGATATCATGGTCACCGCTGGTGGTGTGATTCCTGCCCAGGACTACGACTTCCTCTATAAGGCTGGCGTAGCTTGTATCTTCGGTCCTGGCACTCCGATTCCGTACTCTGCTATTGAGATGATGAAGATTCTGCTCGATAAGTAGTTTGTGGTTTTTGGTTAATAAAGAAAGTCCCCAACGTTGCGGTTGGGGATTTTCTTTTTATAGGATGTTCATGATGTCTTGCAGTCATTCCACGATAAAGGTGGGTTTTTGCGTGATGTCCTGTTCGCTGATATCCCATCGGTTGAACAGCATTGCCATGCGTGTCATAGAGCGTATCGTCAAAGTCAATAAATAGATCTTTGTATTTCATTCATTATTTACTAGTGTCTAAATCTGACGCTTTTCCCTTGTATGCTGGAGATCGCTTTTCGAGGAACGATCTGATACCTTCCAGATAGTCGGCGCCTTGATAGACCTTGGTGCGATAGGCATTGATACGCTCAAAACTTTCCGACGATAGCACGGTGGCTGCTTTGCTGAGAATGCGGAACTGACGTTTGATAGCACTGATAGACATCACGCTGTTGCGACGCAGTGGGTTGAGAAACTGCTCCTCAAGGACGTTCTCCAGTTGGTCAGTCGTCGTCACACGGTTGATGAGTCCTACGTTGAGTGCATCCTGTGCGGTAATAGGTGTAGCGAGGAAGAACATCTCACGTGCTTTATTCATACCCAACTGGTTGATGAAGTGCATGATGCCCGATGCGTTGTATGGTATACCGATCTTGGCAGGAGTAATAGCAAAGGTGGCAGTATCACTACTAACAATCATATCGCATGATAAGCAGAGGTCGCATGCACCGCCCCAAACAGTTCCGTCAACACAAGCTATTATGGGAATGGCTGTTTCCTGTACACAGCGTAAGAGCTGTTCCATCGGCACATCGTAAGCCAAAGGGTCTTCACCATTCTGAGGCAGTTCGCGGATGTCGTGTCCTGCGCTCCAAACACCTTTCTTACATTGAGCTTTAATGACGATACCCACACACTCCTTGTCGTAGCCCGACTGTATGGCGTCGCATAACTCCTGGCACATAGCCTCGCTGAGACAGTTGAAATGCTCAGCATTCTGCATCTCTACATAACAGATGCGATCATTGATGGTTGTGTTTACTAACATATCTTCTGCGTTTATTATTTCCATTTCAGCCCCATGTTGTAGAGGATAAAGCTATAGATGTCAGCCTGTTCCTCCAGTACCTTGGCGAGAGGTTTGCCGCCGCCATGTCCAGCCTTGGTGTCTATGCGGATAAGTACTGGAGTCGAGCCACTATGGCACTCTTGCAGGGTGGCAGCAAACTTAAACGAGTGGGCAGGAACCACACGGTCGTCGTGGTCGGCTGTTGTTACGAGGGTGGCAGGGTAGGCGACACCTTTCTTCAAGTTGTGAAGGGGTGAATAGCCCTTCAGGTATTCAAACATCTCCTTCGAATCCTCGCTGGTTCCGTAGTCTGAAGCCCAGTTCCATCCGATGGTGAATTTATGATAGCGCAACATATCCATTACACCCACCTGGGGAATGGCTACACGGAACAGGTCGGGACGCTGTGTCATACAGGCACCCACCAGCAGTCCGCCATTCGAACCACCCACAATGGCCAGTTTGTCGCTGGAAGTGTATTTCTCTCGAATCAGGTATTCGGCAGCACTGATGAAGTCGTCGAACACGTTCTGCTTCTGCATCTTCGTGCCTGCCAAGTGCCACTCTTCGCCATACTCGCTGCCACCACGCAGGTTGACCTGTGCATAGATGCCTCCCTGTTCTAGGAAGGGGATGCGCATAGCGGAGAAGCCAGGTCCCAGTGAGATGTTGAATCCACCATAGCCGTAGAGATAGACGGGATTCTTGCCGTTGCGCTTCAGTCCTTTCTTATATGTTATAAACATAGGTACGCGCGTGCCGTCCTTGCTCTGGAAGAAAATCTGACGACTCTCATAGTCCTGCTGACGGAATTTTACACTCGGCTGCGCGTAGAGAGTGCTCTCGTTCTTCGCCATATCATAGCGATAGATGGTGCCAGGCATGGTGAATGATGTAAAGGAGTAGAAACACTCGGGTTGCTTCTCGTCGCCCGTAAAGCTCACACTACCCACCATAGGCAGTTTCACCTCGTGGTGCTTCTTGCCATCTAAGCCATAGACGAAGGCATGGTCGGAAGCATCCTGGTTATAGGTGAGGATGAACAAGTGGTTGATGACGTCAACTCCACTCAGCGTGTTCTGCTGTTCGGGTATCAGCTCCTGCCAGTCGTTGATGCCGGGCTTGCGGATGTCAGCCACCATGATGCGACCTTTTGGCGCTCCGTAGTTGGTGTAGATGTATAGTTTGCCATTCTCATCGTAGATGGGCGAGTACTGGAAGTCCATATTGTCCGTCAACTGCATGAACTGCGAGTCCTTCTGCTTTAGATTACGCACAAACAGGTTGTTACCAGCACCGGCACCCGCCTCAAACAGATACATCAGCGTCTCCTCCTCGTTGACGCTTACCTCGTAGAAGCGTTTGGGCTGTGTGGGATTCTGATAGAACAGCACATCTTCCGACTGTGGTGTGCCCATCTTGTGATAATAGATTTTCATGCCCTCGTTGACGTTCGAGAACTCCTTACCCTCCGTAGGACGGTCGTAGGATGAGTAGTAAAAACCGTCGCCACACCATGCAGCACCCGAGAACTTAGCCCATTCAATGTGGTCGTTGGTCAACTGTCCCGTCTTCAGGTCAATGACGTAGAACTCCTGCCAGTCAGAGCCCGAGCGTGATATGCTATAGGCAGCCCATCGTCCGTTGTTCGAGAAATAGACACCCTTCAGGGCAACCGTTCCGTCTGTGCTCAGCGTGTTGGGGTCGAGGAACACGCGAGGCTCGCCACCCAGCTCGTCCATCTGGTACATCACATACTGGTTCTGCAGTCCGTTGTTCTTGTAGAAATACCACTTGCCGTGACGCTTGCGAGGAGCTCCGATTTTCTCATAGTTTGAAAGTTCCGTCAGTCTTTTCAGCAATTTCTGGCGGAAGGGAATGCGAGCCAGGTAATCGTTGGTCACCTTGTTCTCCGCCTCCACCCATGCGGCAGTCTGTGCCGACCTGTCGTCTTCTAACCAGCGGTAAGGGTCGGCCACCTTCATACCGAAGTATTCATCTACTGTTCCGTCTTTCTCCGCCTTCGGATAAGACAGCTGTTGAGCCGTAGCCACCGTAGTAGCTATCGTTGCCATAGTCATGATAAATATCCTTTTCATCTTTTTATTGTTTGTATGTTATTTCATAATAGCAGTCTGTACGCAATATTATTTTTCTGCTGCAAAGATACAAAAAAACATTGATAGCACATCGGAAACAACAAAAATTATGTTTTTCATATCAATCTGTATCAAAAAGGGCTTTCTATTGTCGCCGCGTCAAAGTGTCGCCGGGGGTCGCGGGAAGACTTTGACGCCGCGTCAAACCGTTGCCGGGGGTCGCGGGAAGACTTTGACGCCGCGTCAAAGTGTCGCTGGGGGTCGTGGGAAGACTTTGTCAGAGTGACAAAGCATTCTCCCGTTGAATTTTTGTCGCACAGGCCGACGCATTGCCGGAGTCAGGAGGGGGATTTTTGGAGGGTCTGGGTGTATTTGTGAGTGACTGATGAGAAAAATTCAGCATAATTTTCGTTTAATTCATTTTTTATGCCTAAATTTGCAAAATAAAAACCGAAAAGAATCAATTAACTATTTATTATTACTATGAGAAGAAATCTACTATTATCAGTGTGCTTCCTGATGGCATCGGTACTCTTCGCAGGTCCCGTCAGCAAGCAGCAGGCCCAGGAGATGGCGGCTCAGTTCCTGTCCGGCAAGAGTGTTTCCCATCGTACAATCTCAGCCAGCCAGATGCATGTAAAGACTGTGATGAATGCAGTGGATGAGGCTGGTCAGCCTTACCTTTATGCCGTTCAGCCCGACAACCAGCATGGTTATGTGATTGTCAGTGGTGACGACCGTTTCCGTGATGTCTTAGGCTATAGTGAGAGCGGAACTTTCGACAATGCAAACATGCCCGATAATATGCGTGCATGGCTGCAGGGTTATGTTGATGAGATGAAGCATCTGAAGGCTATTGGCTATCAGCCTACTGCTTCGGCTTCACATCGAGCATCAGGAATCAAGAAAGCGATTAGTCCGTTGATTCAGACTTGCTGGAATCAGAGTGCTCCTTATAATCAATTGTGCCCGGATTTCTTCACCTATGGGAAATCTGTAACGGGATGTGTGGCTACTGCTATGGCGCAGGTCATCTATTATAGTTCGATGAAAGCAGGGAAACTTCCTGAGCAGACTCTTGCAGCGATAGATGCTTATGATTGCTCAACAAACTGGGGTTTAGGTAAAATTCATGTTGCCGAAATACCGGTGACGACACTTGACTGGGATAATATGTTGGAAGATTATACTGGCGATCCTACAGAAGTGCAGAAAACGGCTGTTGCCACCTTGATGCAGATTTGTGGTGCTTCAGTCCGTATGAATTATGCCAATTCAGCCAACGGTGGTTCTTCTGCATCAACTTCTTTAGTCCCGAGTGCGCTGGTTACCTATTTCGGTTATGACGGGACTGTAAGAAAGATGTCCAGAGATGCTTACACGTTGGCAACTTGGACGGAGATAATTTACGATGAATTGGCTGCTGAGCGTCCTGTTCTTTACGATGGACAGTCGTCGGGTGGCGGTCATGCTTTTGTGGTGGACGGCTACGATGGCGATGAACTGTTCCATGTCAACTGGGGCTGGGGCGGTTCCCAAAACAACTATTTTGCCTTGTCGGTCATGAATCCTGACGACAAGAGCGGTATAGGCGCAGGCACCAGCAACGACGGCTATAGCTTTAGTCAAGGCGCGGTTGTCGGCATCCAGATTGGTTCGGGTGAGGTAGTAAAGCCTACTCCTGTGACAATAGGAATTAAGAGTTTTACTATTAGCGGAAGTTCTGTCCTTTTGTCTGCTTTCAACTGGACAGGAAGTCCTCAGACTTTTGATGTCGGCATTGGCTCAATCGATGCAGAAGGAAATATTTCATTAATCAAGGTGCTGCAGTCGAATTGGGCGTTGAATGAAAATGAAGGCCTATACAATATGTCGTGTGCTTTCGAGAAAGATGGCACCAAGGCCAATCAAGTATTGAAGGTTGTACCCGTCAGCAAACTATCTTCTGAGTCCGAGTGGGCTACCAACATGAATTATGATAAGTATTATATCGAGGTGGCTTATGATGCAGAAGGTAACCCGACATTGACATCCTATCCTCTTGCTTCGGCTCTTTCTGTGACAGACTTCAACTTCGCAGGCAGCAAGTATATAGGCGAAGAGCAGCCCGTGGAGGTCACCCTTAGCAATACCGGTGGCGAGTTTTATGGTGTTCTTTATTTCTTTGCCAGCACGGATAATAAGAACAAAGGCGAATATATAAATTATGGTGGAGTTACGGTTCTGAAAGACAAAACAGCTTCTATAAGGTTCGATTGGACTCCGGAAACGACGGGAACATATTATGTATGGGTGGCTACAGACGCTGCAGGTGAGCATGTTATCGGTGAAACAACTGTAAGCATAGACATTAATGCTCATGCCCCAGCGGGACCGTTTATCATTTCGGCCTTGAGTGTCGCGGATGCAGATGAAACATCGTGGACCACCGATGGTGAAGGTAATATCCTGGTGGATGTCTATTCCAAGACGATAGTGGTTGCTCCAACTATTAAGAATATCTCAAATACAAACTATAGTGGTTTGACTGTAGATTTCTATCTACAAAAATGGGATGGCAGTGCATGGGTAAACATTAATAACGTTTATGCTAACGGCCTTTCTATACAAGCAGGTAAAACCGCACCTTTCAACGCAATTGGGTATGGTATTTATGACTATGGAAAGTACAGAATAGTATTGAAGGTGAATGGTAATGAGTATGACACCCGCTATACGCTTAACTTGACGATGGGATTCAACACGATCGATGCTAATGGTAACTTGGTCCGTGTGAAGACTGCCAATTCGGATGTTACGGTGGCTCCGGACGTGGTGGCTGTCGATTTGTCAGAATTCGATTATACCGCTATTACTCCTAACAGCAATCCTAATACTCTCTATATTATTGGCGGCAGCCAGACGGCTCCGGCATCGTTGGATGGCAAGAATGTGGTGAAGGGTGGAACTATCGGCACACTGAATCTGACGGACGGCTACGCATTCTCCACACCTGTTGACTTCCATGCTGGCAATGTGACTTATACCCGTACATTCAATAGCTATTATAATGCAGGTGCAGGGTGGACAACATTGGTGTTGCCGTTTGAGGCTACAGTCAGCAACGCAGAACGTGATTTGACTTGGTATGAACCCGATCGTCGTTTCTGGTTGATGGAGTTTAGTGGTGATGCAGGTTCTTCGGTTAATTTCAGTCATGCAGCAGGTACGACCATCAAGGCCAATACGCCTTACATTATTACACTGCCAGGAGCTGCTTATGGCGAATATTCACTGGAAGGAAAGAATACGCTGACCTTTACGGCTTCTAATGTCGATTTTACGGCAAATGCCAAGGCTGGTAGTACTGGTTCGAATTACAAGTTTGTAGGAACGACGACCAATACCGGCAATAAGGAGATCTACAAACTAAATGCTGCAGGCAACAGGTTTGAAAAGGGTACTGTGGCAGAATTGCCTTTCCGTGCATACTTTGAGGGTACAAGTACGACAGCAACTGCCACATCGTTAGGTATTAATTTCGGCGGCAACACTACGGGTATTACGGAAATGAAGCCATTGAGCAAAGTAGAAGACAATAACTACTACAACCTGAACGGGCAGCGTGTCAGCCAGCCAAAGAAGGGCTTGTATATCGTGAACGGTAAGAAGGTCGTGATTAAGTGAGCTCGAAAGCATGTTAAATTATTAAAGAAGTAAAGATTATGAAAAGGATGAAATATATAAAGCCAGACTTGACAGTTATAAAACTAAGTAGTCAGCAACATCTGTTAGGCTTGTCAGGTAACGTTACCCCTCCTGTAATGATTGACGAATCTCCTGAACTGGAATTTGGTCTTGAAGAGATACAACCTTTCCTCTGATATTCCAGATTCCTGAGGGCGGCAAACGCCGGGTTATGATGAAACACCTTGGATATTAATGAAAATAAACGGTGATGATTCTGAGTGCACCCGGCTTGCACCGTCCCTTGTCAACAAAAACATAAAACACGATGAACAACATTAAACGAATCGTATTGACTGGCGGTCCTTGTGCTGGTAAGACTACAGCACTGGTGCGCATCGTAGAGCATTTCTCGAATCTGGGCTTCAAGGTGTTTACCGTCCCAGAGGTTCCTACCATGTATAGTCAGGGAGGCTGGAGCTATCTGACGCCTAATCCAAAGCTCTATTACGAGGGCGAGTTGGCCATTCTGCAAACCCAGCTGGCTTTGGAGGATTCGTTTATGCGGATGGCGGAAACCTGTACGAAGCCTACCTTCGTGGTGTGCGACCGTGGTACAATGGACATCTCGGCCTATATCTCTCCGGAGATGTGGCAGGACATCACCGCCAAGTGTGGCACTTGCACCAATCAGCTTCGTGAGCGCTATGATGCCGTGCTCCATCTGGTGTCTGCTGCCGATGGTGCCGAGCAGTACTACACAGTAGCAACCAATGCCAATCGTTATGAGCAGGCTAATGAGGAAGGGCTTAAGTTGGCTCGTGACCTTGACAAGAAGGTGAACCGCGCCTGGACGGGACATCCCCATCTGCGTGTCATCAATAACCACAACGATTTCGACACCAAGCTGCATCGTGTGCTAAAGGAAATATCCAATGTGCTGGAGATTCCTCAGCCCATTGAGGAGGTTCGTACTTATATTGTGGAAATAACGGGCGAATTGCCAGAATGCGTGGAGAGTGAGATTACGCAGACTTATCTGGTGGCTGACCCAGACTGTGAGGTTCGTCTTCGTCGCCGTGACTGGGGTGGGGAAGTGGTTAATGTCCACAAGACCAAGAAACGCATCTCTTCAACAGAGGTGTTGGAGACGGAGCGCCAGGTGAGCAATGCCCTCTACGAATCGTTACTGCAGCAGGCCGATCCCTATCGTGCCACCATTCACAAGACGCGCCGTTCGTTCATTTGGAAAGGCCAGTATTTCGAGATAGACTCCTTCCATGAGCCTATCGACAATCTGGTGCTTCTTGAGACCAAAGGTGTGGCCCAACAGGAGAGTGTTAACTTCCCACCGTTCCTAAAGGTGATTAAGGACGTGACGGGCAATCCGCAATACTATAACTATAACATTGCGCTGAGGAGGTAGGTTGAATACCTATAACAGCTTACACAGCTTTCTGAAGTCCGATTCCTTGCCGTAGCAAACCAGCACATCGTCGGCCTCCAGAGGGCTGTCTTCTTGAGCGACGTTCACCACCTCTGAGTCGTTATACTCAATGCCGATGAAGTTCTGAACCCTCTTCTCCTTTTTGATGGCGATGATTTTCAAACGGTGATTTTCGTAGAGATGCAGATTGTTGGGTGAAGTGCCAATCAGCTGCTTGGGAATTCTGAATTTAAACACCCCATAATTGTCGTCCACACGGAAGAGGTCGGCCTTTACACCCAGTTCCATCTCGCGAACCAGCGAACGAGCGGCACGCTCCTCCGGAATCAGTATCTTTTCAATGTCGAAAGCCTGAAGGATGTTCTTGTGAACATAGTCATTGGCACGCGCAAAGATATGTTTCACACCCAACTTCTTCAGCAGGGCAACCACACGCACCGAGGCACCCAGGTTCCGTCCGATGGCCACTATCACCACATCCACCTTCTTCAAAGGTAGCACTGATAGTGACAGTTCGTCGTTCGCATCAATCTGAAACACGGCGTCACACATGTCCTTCACTCTCTCTACACGGCTGGCGTCATTGTCAGCAGCAATAACCTCGTGGCCAAAGGCAGACAGTTCGTCCACCAGCACCCTGCCGTATGTTCCTAATCCGATAATGATACACTTCATGATATGATAATACTGTCTTGAGGTAATTTGTAATTCTGGTTCTTATATTGTCTGAGTACTGCCTGGGCCAGCGTCACCACACCCACACGACCCAGGAACATCAGAATGACTAACAGCACCTTGCTGCCGTCTTTCAACACAGGGGTGATGCCCAGCGACGAGCCTACCGTTCCGAAGGCTGACACACACTCGAAGACGATGGCTTTCAGGGCTAGGTTGGGTTCGATAATGGTGATGGCGAACACAAAGCTGAACAGCACGAAGATACTGGCAAACACAGCCACATTGGCTCGACGAATGGAGTCGATAGATAATTCCCGACCAGAAAACTCCACTCGGTCGGTACCATGTATCACGGCCCGTAGGTTCAGGAAAGCTACGGCAAAGGCGTTCACTTTCACACCACCTGCCGTTGATTGCGAAGCACCACCAATCCACATCAGTATGGTATAGATGATGATGGACTGAATGCACATACTGTTCAGGTTCACACTGATGAATCCTGCCGTACGCGGGCTTACTGCATTGAAGAATGCCTGGGTCACTTTCTCGTGGGGCATCATGCCGGCGAAGGTGTTGCTCCACTCAAAATATCCGATGAACACCGTTCCGAATATAATCAACAGGGCGGTGGTTCGTAGCACTATCTTCGTGTTAAGGTCGTAGAGCACGGGAATGCTCAGGCTGGCATAATGACGACCGCGCATCCATCGCCAAATCAGTCGTGCCCTTTTATAAACTATAATCTTCATGTTGACCAGCACCGGATAGCCTATGCCTCCCAAGATGATGAGCAACGATATAATAATGTACAACCAGCAATGTCCCGTCATCAGCACTGGTGACCCCAGACCGTCCATGTATATGGAGAATCCCGCATTGCAGAAAGCTGAAACAGAATGGAATACGCTGAACAGCACCTCATGGGCGAAGTCAAGGCCTATCGTGCCGTGGACGTTCAGGAAAATCCCCACAGCACCCACCGTTTCAAGGAATGCCGTAAAGCCGAAAATGTTCAGCAACGTGGACCATAGCGAGGCTAATGACTTGCTGCTCACCATGTCGCGCACCATAATCTGGTTGTACAAGCTTGTGTTACCCATGAAGAAGAGAGCAAAGAAACTCGTGATGGTCATTACGCCCAGTCCTCCCACCTGGATAAGCACCATGATAACCAGTTGCCCAAGACAGGTAAACGTGGTAGGCACATCGATGGTGGTTAGTCCCGTCACGCAGACGGCACTCGTAGCCGTGAACAGCGAGTCAATCCATGACAGGTGAACACCAGGCTGTACACAGCGTGGCATCATCAGCACACCTGAACCCACGAGGATGAATCCCATGAAACTCACGGCCAACATCAACGCAGGATTAATCTTACGACCCATCAGCCGGATTAATCCGTCAGACAGGTCGATGAGGGATACGAGGAAAAGCACCAGCACATGGAATACGCGGTTGTCCAGAATGCTTATCATTCCTGTGCTGTCGTCTATCCCCGTCATCTTCACGATGATGGGAATCAGCGTCAGCATCAACAAGCCGTTTGTACACCATCCCAGAAAACTGTATTCTGACTTCGCATAGCCCTTTCTCATTAACAGCAGATGACTGCCGCGGTCTATGAGGAACGTTATCCATACCCAGAAATACAACCAGTTCAGTTCCAGCACCTGTTTCTCCGTCAGCTGGAATCCGAACTCAACTATGGCACTAACTATCATGAAGAGAGAAGCGGTATAGGCTAGGAACGAGATAACGCCTAGTGCCATGTTCAAAAGCGGAACCACATGCTTCTGGTGGTTCAGCAAGTGCCGTATTGGTTTAGGTTGTTTCCCTTTTTTCTCCTTTCTCTCTGGCTTCATGATTACATTAATGTTAGGTCTTCAGCTGCAAAGATACAATTTTTTCCCGAAACTTTGGGCATTTCGCTGAAGAAAAATGCCAGTTCGCTGAAATCTTCATGTTGCCGATTTTACTTTTCCTACCTTTGCAACGTCATATAGATGTCGATTGACAATTGAGAGGTCTCGCTCGTCGGGACAACGGCGAAAGCCCAAGAGAGAAAATAATTAATGTATCACTTTTTAAAAACAAACAACATGAAAAAGATTTTATTGACAATGGTTGCCCTGCTCTCTATGACAGCAGTAATGGCACAGGATGGTGACAAGAAGGAACGTAAGGCTCCCAAGGAGTTCAATGCCGAGGAGATGACAAACCGTATGGCTGACGATTTGGAACTGACTGCTGAACAGAAGGCCAAGGTGCTGGACCTTAACAAGGAATTCGTAAAGGACCAGAAGGAGCAGATGAAGGAACGCAAGGAACAGATGAAGGAGCGTAAGGAGCGGATGGAGAAGCGCAAGGAGTTCGGCGAGAAGCGCAAGGCTTATAACGAGAAGCTGAAGAGCATTCTGACTCCCGAGCAGTACAAGAAGTTCCAGGAAAAGCACAAGCATGGACATCACGGACGTCCAGGACATCATGGTGGTCCACGTGGTCCTCGCGGTCCCCGTCCGGCAGATATCCCAGAGGATTAATCTTCCTTCCCGTCAATTTTGATTCATAGCAAATAACGCTAACTTGCAATTTTCTGAAGAAATGATATTGACAGGTCTGGTGCTGGTGGCTATGACGGCTACTGCCCAGCAGCATTCCCTATGGTACAACCGTCCTGCCGCACATTGGCTGGAAGCACTGCCCGTAGGAAATTCGCATTTAGGAGCAATGGTCTATGGAAAGACCGATGTAGAGGAAATCCAGTTGAACGAGGAGACATTCTGGAGTGGCTCTCCCCATGAGAACAACAGTCGTGAGTCGTTGCAAAGTCTGCCCGAAGTGAGGAAACTTATCTTCGGAGGACGGGAACAGGAGGCTGCCCGACTGATAGACCAGCACTTCATCAAGGGTCCTCACGGTATGCGCTATCTGCCTATGAGCAGCGTTTTTCTGACGTTCAACTATTCAGGTAAGGGAAGGCCAGAGGACTATCGTCGTACGCTGAGTCTTTCAAAGGCATTGAACACGACGAGCTACACGGTGGATGGTGTGCGCTACGAGCGTACTGTCTTTGCCTCCCAGGCTGCCAACGTCCTCATCGTACACCTGACTGCCGACAAGAAGGGTGCCCTGTCGTTTGCCGTCGAAAGCAAAAGTCCTTTGGAGGCTACGCATAAGGTGAAGAATCATGAGTTGACCTCTTATATAAATAATGTACCGCAAGAGGGGATTGAGGGAAAACTTCAGGCTCAGTTGCGTGTGAAGGTGTTGGCCGATGGTAAGTTGGTTGACAAGGACAAGCAGGTGAGGGTGCAAAAAGCCACTGAGGCAACGCTCTACATTGTGGCAGCCACCAACTACGTAAACTACCACGACATCAGCGGCAATGCTGACGAGAAGAACAATATCTCGCTCCAGCAGTTGGCAGGCAAGAGCTATCAGCAGTTAATGGATGAGCACGTGAAAAAATATCAGGAACAGTACAACCGCGTTTTTCTAGAATTGCCCAAGGCACCTCGGTTCTCCAACCTTCCTACGGACGAGCGTCTGGCTAAGTTTGACGGTTCCGACCTCGATTTGGTATCGCTCATGATGCAGTATGGTCGCTACCTGCTGATTTCCTCTTCGCAGCCTGGTGGACAGCCAGCCAATCTGCAGGGTGTGTGGAACGATAAGATGAATGCTCCGTGGGATTCGAAATACACTATCAATATCAATGCGGAGATGAACTACTGGCCTGCCTTGGTGGGCAATCTCGCAGAGACCCAGCAACCTCTGTTCTCAATGATTCGTGACCTTAGTTCGACGGGTGCTGAGACGGCTAAGGTGATGTATAACTGCAAGGGGTGGGTAGCCCATCATAATACCGACCTCTGGCGCATTGCCGGTCCTGTTGATGGAACACCTTGGGGCATGTTCCCAACGGGTGGCGCGTGGCTTACCACACACCTTTGGCAACATTATCTCTTCACCGGCGACAAGCAGTTCCTGGCTGACTATTACCCGGTGATGAAGGGGGCTGCTGATTTCTTGTGTGACTTTATGCGTGAGTATCCTGCTGATGGCGCATTGAAGAATGCGGCAGGGTGGATGATGACGGTGCCTACCGTATCGCCTGAGCATGGTCCGATGGGAAAAGGGACGAATGTTACTGCTGGTTCAACGATGGACAATCAGATAGTCTTCGACGTGCTGAGCAATACGATCCGTGCTGCCAAGGTGTTGGGGAGGGCAGATACCGAGGTGAGTCGTCTGAAGGAATGTCTCGCCAAGTTGCCGCCCATGCAGATAGGCCGCTATGGACAGTTGCAGGAGTGGCTCATCGATGCTGACGATCCGAAAGACGAGCATCGCCATATCTCTCACCTCTACGGTCTCTATCCCTCTAACCAGATTTCACCCTATGCCCATCCGGAACTGTTCACCGCTGCTTCCAACACGTTGAAACAACGTGGCGATATGGCTACGGGATGGAGCCTGGGATGGAAGACCAATTTCTGGGCGCGTATGCTGGATGGCAATCATGCCTATCGGATTATCAAGAACATGCTGCGACTGTTGCCTCGCGATGAGGAAGCTAAGAACTATCCGGATGGACGAACTTATCCGAACCTTTTCGACGCCCATCCTCCCTTCCAGATTGATGGAAATTTCGGATGCTCGGCAGGTGTCTGCGAGATGCTGGTACAGAGTCACGATGGAGCTGTTCATCTGTTGCCCGCCCTTCCTGACGACTGGAAACAAGGCGAGGTTCGGGGCTTGCGTGCCCGTGGTGGTTTTGAGGTGGATATTCAATGGCAGAAAGGAAAACTCACGGAAGCCACTATCCGTTCGACGATAGGAGGCACGCTTCGCCTGCGTTCTTACGTGGCCTTGCAGGGCAGAGACTTACGACCCGCCAGTGGCCCGTGTCCTAACACATTGCTCGAACCGGCTGCTGTCAAGGAACCCCTCCAGTCTGCTGAACTCAAGAAGTTAGACCTGCTTCCTGTACGTCCTGTCTATGAATATGACATCGACACGCAGGCAGGTGGCAGCTATACCTTTACATGTAGTGAAGAGCAGCGGTCTGCCATCACCCAATCGTGGCTGGACCCTCTGCGCTATTCCGCAGTTATCGACGGACAGCATACCGCACTCTTTACCCTTCATAATCAACAGGGTATGGAGGCTTGCATCACCAATTACGGAGCTCGCCTGGTCAGTCTGGTATATAATGGAAAGGACTGCGTGACAGGCTTTGACAACGTGGTGGACTACCGTCGCTTCCGACAGAACTATGGTGCTACGGTGGGGCGTTATGTAGGTCGCATCAAGGGTGCTAAGTTCACGCTTGATGGGGTAGAGTACTCTTTGCAGGATAATGGCAAGGGAGTGATCTCGCATGGAGGATATCCCGGTTTTGCTGACCATGTATGGACGCTGAAAAGCCAGACGGACAGTATCGTGACATTGCAGTATGTCTCTGCCGACGGTGAGAACGGATTCCCCGGACAACTCACCCTCAACGTGACCTATGCACTCACCAGCAGAAACGGCTTGGAAATTTCCTATGAGGCTACAACCACGAAGCCTACTGTGCTGAATCTGACGAACCACTCGTTCTTCAACATTTCAGGACATCTGGACCAGGAGATTACTGCTCAGACGCTATGGGTGAACAGCGACAAGATTGCCACCGTCGATGCCCAAAAGAACCTGGACGGCAAGATGAGGAAAGTGAAGGGGACACCTTTCGATTTCCGCAAGCCGACGAAGATTGGTGTAAGAATTGATAATGATGACGAACAGCTGAAGGTTACACGAGGCTACGACCATAGCTTTGTGCTGAATACAAAAGGCAGCGACCGGAAGGCTGCTGCCGTGATTACTGATGAAAACACAAAGACGCGGATGACGGTTTATACCACCGAACCTGTACTGCACATCTATACAGGTAACGGACTGAAAGGTAACACGCGCGGCAAGCAGGATGTGTATTATCCGCGCCGTTCTGCCATCTGTTTCGAGGCTATGCATTTGGCTGACTCTCCTAACCAACCTCAGTTCCCCTCTACCGTGCTGCGTCCTGGCGAGACATTCCGTTCGCACACGGCTTATGTGTTCTCTACGATAGAGTAAGTACCACCTCCTGGTTGGGCTTGATGTCCACCTGCTGGTCTTTGTAATAAAGCGTGCCGCGACCTTCTGTGGCACGTATTTTTATCTGTTTGCGGTCCATCTCCACATGTATCATGCCATGCGGGGTGGGCACGTTGCCCTTCATCCATTCCAGGTCGCCCAAGGCTGGTCTAACCTCGTATTCCTCATAGCCGGGCTTGGTGGGTTTCACGCCCAGGTAATACTTGCCTAAGAGATAGACGGGCGAGGCTCCCCATGCGTGGCACAGCGACTTGCCATAGGGACGCCCATACATGGCCAGATGCTGGGTGCCCGTTTCCGTGGGCACGTATTTCTCCCAAAACGAAGTGGCTCCCTCGCGCAACATACCGCCCCAGTAGTTGCGTATCTCCTGCAATACTTGGGTGTGCAGTCCGTCGATGCAGAGGGCTTCCAGTTCGTAGAATCGCATATAGGGCGTCGTGATGGGGTCGATGTCGGGATTTAGCATGACGCTTTTCATGATTTCCTGGCGCTGTTCCTCGTAGGCATATCCGTAGATGATGGCAAACATATTGGGGAACTTGGTAATCTGCTTGTTCAGCACACCATCCTCCAGCGCGTGATAGTAGGCCTTTTGCTCGTAGCTCCAGAAGGTCTGCCTCACCTTGTTGCGCAACTCCTCGGCCTTGATGCGGTAGTCGCTCTTGTTGATGCCTATGAGTTTGGCACAGAGTGCCATGGTTTCCAATGCCTTGCAGAACAGAATTTGTTCGAAACAGAGTATGCCGCGCTTGTGCATGGGGAAGTCCACCCAGTCCACGAAAATCCAGTCGTCGGGCTGTCCCTCTGCCATCCCCTCGCTGTTGGTGCGTCCCTGCACATAGTCCATCAGTGTCACCATCCTAGGCCACATCTCGCGAACAAAGTCCGCATCGCCTGTATATTGATAGTAGTCCAAAACGGATTTGAACCAGTAGAAGGTGTAGTCCATAATGGTATTCACATGGGCCGTCACAGGGTCCTTGCCCCTGAGTTGGCGGATGGTTCGTTTCACACATTCCGTATCGAAGCGCAGGTAGTAGTTCATCAGGTACGACTGGATGGCGTCGCCACTCCACGTCCAGCGGTCGCGCTTGATGCCGTCCATGAAGAACTCGCGGGTAGTGAGGTCCATGGTGTAGGCTCCCACCTCCCATATCTTGTTAATCTCCTCGTCGGAGCAACGAAATGAACCGCTATGGCCGAGGTCGTGTGGGGCGTATTCGTAGTCCATCAGCACCTCGTCGTAGCTCGCTCCTTCCTCCTTTTCTATATAGATATAGCGGAAGGCCTTGCTTCCGAGGGCTGAGGTCTGATGGCTGAGGGCTGAGGTGAGCACGTCCAGTGTTTCGCAGTGTTCTTTGTCCTGCGCTTCCTCCGGGCTCTCTCCGTAATAGACGTGTAGGGTACCTTTCAGATTCCTGACTTTCAGGTAGCCGAAGGTCTCCTTGCCGAAATCGTAGAGTGTGCCTCCCGTTGCAGTGGAACGGCAACTTACAGGACGGTGCTCCTCGCGCTCCAAGCGGTAGGAAGAGGGTGGGGTATCAATGCTGTCGAAGTTCCACGAGGCAGCAGGCACATAGATGCCTGAGCCGTGTGCCACACCGTTCTCGTCAATCCACAGCTTGTCCTCGTAGGTTACCAGCCAGGTAGAGTCTGTCTTGATAGTCTTGCCATTGATATATAAGGTGGGCGGTGTGGCCTGGTTCCACACTTTAATGTTGAGTTTGTGCTGACCTTGGGGAACGGTGAACGCGAAGGTGTTGTTGTCCTTGCGACGTACTGACCCCGTGGCAACGGACTGTAGTTTCCCGTCGAGGGCTATGTTGAACAGTCCCTCGCAGGAGATGGTGATTTCCTCCTCCTCGGGCACGTCGAAAGCTTTCGAGAATTCTACTGTCACAAAGTGTGAGTCCTGTTTCCAGAACGGGGGAAACATCGCTCCGCGCTCCGTTCTACGATTGTTGAAGATGTTGCCGAGCCATACTTCGAAGTCGCCCGGATACCATATCCACGTTGCTTTATTTTCTGCCTGCATTTTGCTTGATGTTTTCATTTACTTGTGGACCGTTGTTCTCCCAGATATTGCCTGGTCCGTTGGCATTCTTCAGGAATTTCTCGCTGGGTGTCCAGTTGTCCTTCAGTGTGATGTTGCTGGAACCCTCGTCGGTATAGAGGTAGAACCAGTGGTTGGGGTCGTGCACATAGCTGGGCGTGGCAATGTCACGCACCACGTTTTCTGAGATGACGGTGCCAGGCTGGTTGCCCAGTGTATAGATGCCGGCACAGTCGTACATGTGTTGGGCATAATTATATATAAGGTTAGCATGCACCTTGTTGTCCTTCATGCATACCAAGTCGCGGTTCCATCCCCATCCCAGCGAGATGCCCGTGTAGCTTATGTCGTGGATGGTGTTATGCTCGATATTGATGCCGCTTACATAACCAGCGCAGACAGCCACACACCCCCAGTCTTCGTTGCTCACCTCCTGAAAGAGGCAGTTGCTCACTTCTTGTCCTGTGCACACTTCGCGGAAGTCGGTAGGCTGATAGGGCAGGTGTGTCTCCAGTCCTTCCGGTGAGAACGAGCCACAAACATAGCCGTTCATGGCGATGTCGTTGAACGTGCAGTTCGTTGTCTTTCCACGGCGACAGGCAAT
This sequence comes from uncultured Prevotellaceae bacterium, assembly GCA_902770195.1. Lineage (GTDB taxonomy): Bacteria > Bacteroidota > Bacteroidia > Bacteroidales > Bacteroidaceae > Prevotella. Next base: position 41,102 of record CACXSA010000018.1, on the reverse strand, counting down.
GACGTAGTCCAGTCCCGAGCCGCCCAGATGCTCGAAATGGCAGTCCTTGAAATTGATATCCTCCGTATAGCGCAGCTCCACGGCAGCATCGGCACGTCCCAACCATCCCTGATTGTCCAGCTTGTGGTTGTTCGGACGGTCTATCGAAGGGCGCAACTTGTAGGCCTCCGTCAGATACATGCCAGCCTGCAGGGGCACATGTCCTTTCTCTGAGGGGCGCATCCAGGTGGTATGGCTGAACGTCACACCCTCTATGGTTATGTTCCTGACAGGGTGCTCGGCAGTACCGATGACCTCAATCAAGGTCTCTAATACAGGAACGATGGCACTCAATTTCTCATTTCTCATTTCTAATTTCTCATTTATCCGAGGCATATAGTATAACTTATGCCCTCGGATATCATGGTACCATTCGCCAGGCTCGTCTATCAGTTCCTTCGCATTCGTCAAGTAGAAGGGCGAGGGATGCTTGGTGTCGGGTGTCATGGGCGATGGCCACGGATGCTCAAACTGGAGCTTCGCCTCCGGATCGTGGAAACGGATTGCTGCTGAGTCGCCTTGAATTTCTATTCTCTTGATGCGCAGATTCGACGTACACCACATCTCGTGTAGCACCATCTCTGCATAGGGTGCTTTCATGATTTTCTCCACCGCCTTCTTGGGCACCCATAATATATGGTTCTTCTTATCGTAGGTGCGTATGCGGTTCATCTGTTCAAAGTTGCTCACGTCGCGCGCCCTAACGGCTTTCTGTCCGTTCACCCACAACTGTCGGAAGTCAACAGGTCTTCCGTTAAAGTCGGGTATCTCAGCCACCAGCAGCTTTCCTTCTTTCTTCCATCCCGTAATCTGCATACCACCACTGATTACGGCATCCTTACCCACCAGTTTCAGTCCACTGTCTTCCGGGCGCAGTCGCAAGGGTTCATACAGAAAGTACGTACCAGTTGCCAAGTTTATGGTCACCTCGTTGGCTTTCCCCAGTCGTCTCATCTCGCGCGCCTTGCGAATGGCATCGCTGAGCGACGAGTCAGGGGTGATGTTAATCTCTGCAGCCTGCATGCCGACAGTGCATAACAGGCTGACGAAAAGGAGTATCTGTTTCATATACTTCAAGACGGACAGGGTGGAAAAATGTCACTAGTTAAGGTTTAAACCAAATGGTCTGTGAAACGTCATAAGATTATTATATTTACAACTCTATTAACAAAAGCATGAAGGATTTTAATTATTATGCGCCTACCGAGGTGGTTTTTGGCGAACAGTCTGAGGAGCAGGTGGCTCGTCTGGTGAAGAAGTATGGTGGTACGAAAGTGCTGGTACACTATGGTGGAAAGAGTGCAGTCAAGTCAGGACTGCTGGATAAGATATGTACGTTGCTTCGCGAGGGCGGAGTAGAGTATGTCACGCTGGGCGGCGTAGTACCCAATCCGCGTCTGTCATTGGTTCACGAGGGTATTGAACTATGCCGCAAGGAACATGTCGATTTCGTGCTGGCCGTAGGTGGCGGCAGCGTTATCGATTCCGCCAAGGGCATTGCCTACGGTGTATGCTTCGAGGGCGAGGTATGGGACATTTATCTGGGTAAGGCCGAGCCTGTCACGATGCTCCCCGTAGCTTCCGTGCTGACCATTCCTGCCGCTGGTAGCGAGATGAGTGAGGCCAGTGTGGTGACCAACGAGAATGGCGATGTGAAGCTGGGTTACAGCAACGACATGTCGCGCCCCAAGTTTGCCATCATGAATCCCCGTCGCACCTTCACCCTGCCTCCCTATCAGACCGCTGCGGGTGTTACCGATATGATGATGCACACCATGGAGCGCTACTTCACCAAGGACGACGATATGGACTTGACTACCGACCTGGCCGAGGCCGTACTGCGCAGGATGAAGACCGCTGTCTTCGAGGTGCTGAAGAATCCGGAGGACTATCGCCATCGCGCCCAGATTATGTGGGGTGGCAGTGTAGCCCATTGGGGACTGACAGGTTGTGGTGTTCACGACGACTGGGCAACCCACCAGCTGGAGCACGAGCTCAGCGGTATGTTCGACGTGACGCATGGTGCGGGACTGGCTGCCGTATGGCCTAGCTGGGCACGTTACGTGATGCACGAGAACCTGTCGCGCTTCGTACGCTTTGCCGTCAATGTGATGGATGTTCCCAACGACTTCACCGACCCTGAGGGCACTGCTCTGAAGGGCATCGAGGCCATGGAGCGCTTCTACCATGCCATCGGTATGCCTACCACTATCAAGGAACTCATCGGTCGTGACATTACCGACGCAGAGATCAAGGAGATGACACGCAAGTGCAGCCGTGACTATCAGATTACCTGTGGCTGTTTCAAGGTACTGAAGGCTGAGGACATGGAGGCAATCTATAAAATGGCACGCGGATGAAGATTTTAATCATTGGCGGAACGGGCACCATCAGTAGTGCCATTACCCGTCAGCTTTCTGAAACAGGACATGACCTGTGGCTGCTCAATCGTGGCACACGCAAAAACGAGGTTCCTGCCAACGTTCGTCAGGTAATCTGCGACATTGATGACGAGGCTACCGTGCTTGCCAACATTGAAAGTGAGATGTTCGATGCCGTCTGTGAGTTTATCGGCTTCGTGCCCGCCCAGGTGGAGCGTGACATCCGTCTCTTCCGTGGGCGCACCCGTCAGTATGTCTATATCTCGTCAGCTTCGGCCTACAACAAGCCTGCCGCCAACCACGTGATAACCGAAGGCACTACGCTCGCCAATCCGCATTGGCAGTACTCGCGCAACAAGATAGCTTGCGAGGAACTGTTGATGAAGGAATATCGCGACAACGGATTCCCCATCACCATCGTGCGCCCCAGCCATACTTATTGCGAGCGTGGCGTGCCCACCAGCGTGCATGGTCCCAAGGGCAGCTGGCAGGTGTTGAAGCGTATGATAGACGGCAAGCCTGTCATCATTCAGGGCGACGGCACCTCGTTGTGGACGCTGACGTGGAATGAAGACTTTGCCCGTGGGTTTGTAGGATTGCTGGGCAATCCCAAAGCTATTGGCGAGGCGTTCCAGATTATGAGCGATGAACAACTGACGTGGACACAGATTTATGAGTGTGTAGCCAAGGCGCTGAACGTAACGCCCAAGTTTTATTATGTAGCCTCTGACTTCTTGGCTGCTGTAGCACCGAAGGAGTGGGACTATGAGGGTAACTTGTTAGGTGACAAGTCGTTGACCGTTGTCTTTGACTGTGCCAAGCTGAAGCGTGTCGTTCCTGGCTTCCAGGCTACTACACGCTTTCATGAGGGTGTGCGCCGCTGTGTAGAGCACATCCTGGCACATCCCGAACTGCAAATAGAAGAGCCCGACTTCGATGCATGGTGCGACCGCGTCATAGAAGCACAGGAAGAAGCCAAACACAAATTCTAAACGACTTATGGATAAAAATGGAACAATGCGCGTCGGCATCATCGGCGCAGGAAGGATAGCCGAGATGGCTGCCATCACCCTAAAAGACATGAACGACTGCAAGGCCTATGCCATCGGATCCCGCTCTTTGGAGAAGGCAGAGGCTTTTGCCCAGAAGTGGAACATTCCCAAGGCCTACGGCTCCTATGCCGAGCTGATAGCCGACCCCGATGTGGATCTTATCTACGTGGCAACGCCGCACTCCCACCACTACGACGTCACCCGTGAGGCCATCCTCGCCGGTAAGCCCTGTCTGGTGGAGAAAGCCTTTATGGCCAATCTGCGACAGGCAGAAGATATAGTGGCGCTGGCCCATGACCGCCATGTTTTTCTCGCAGAGGCTATTTGGACGCGCTACCAGCCCGTGGTCGGCACCGTGCGCCAGCTGATAGCCGACGGCCGCATCGGAAAGCCCCGACTCATCACCGCTACCCTTGGCTATAACATGTTGCACAAGGAGCGCATCTTCCGTCCCGACCTCTGTGGCGGGGCACTCCTTGACGTCGGTGTCTATGCCCTTAACTTCGTGCGTATGTTCACTGATGCACCTGTCCAGCTGATGAAAGGCTATTGCGTCAAGAGCGATACCGGCATGGACCTCACCAACACCGTCACCATGATACTTCAGGATGGTATCATGGCCAATGTTCAGTCCAGCGCAACCTGTGTCGGCGACAACATCGGCGTCATAGCCGGCCCCGAGGGTAACATCATCATCGACAATATCAACAACCCGCAGTGCGTCACCGTCAACAAGCGTAACCGCGTGTTCGACGAGGAAATCCGTGTGCCCCAACAGATTACGGGCTACGAATACCAGTTCGCTGCCTGCCGTCAAGCCCTGATTGACGGACTGCTGGAACCCCGCGAGATGCCCCATCAGGAGACACTCTACATCATGCAGCTCATGGACCAGCTCCGTGCAGAGTGGGGCGTTCATTATCCAATGGACTAACTGATTTGTATTACCGAATTACAATATAAAATGAAATGAAAAAGATTGCATTGATAACAGGTGCCACCAGCGGTATTGGCGAGGCCTGTGCAAGGAAGTTTGCCCAAGGAGGCTATGATGTCATTCTGACAGGTAGAAATACAGCTAAGCTACAGGCTTTGCAAACTGAGTTGACCCAGCAGGGGACGAAGGTGCTGACGCTGACCTTCGACGTGCGCGATAAAGAGGCTGCCCGACAGGCGGTTGACAGCATCTCTGACGAGTGGAAACCGATAGACGTGCTCATCAATAATGCCGGACTGGCTATTGGTATGGACAAGGAGTACGAGGGCGATGTGGATGAGTGGGCGGTCATGATTGACACCAACATCAAGGGTCTGCTGACGATGACGCGCTTGATAGTGCCAGACATGGTTGCACGCAATGACGGACATGTCATTAATATCGGCAGCATAGCGGGCGATGCAGCCTATGCCGGTGGCAATGTCTATTGTGCTACAAAAGCTGCCGTCAAGACCCTGACCGACGGCCTGCGCATTGACTTAGCCGAATCGGCTGTTCGTGTAACGAACATCAAGCCAGGACTGGTAGAAACCAACTTCAGCGTTGTCCGATTCCGTGGTGACCAGCAGCGTGCCGACAATGTCTATAAAGGTGTGAAACCGCTGATAGGCGACGATATTGCCGATGTCTGCTTCTATGTGGCATCCGCACCCAAGCATGTACAGATAGCAGAAGTCACCATTTTGGCTACCCATCAGGCAAGTCCGTTCCTCATTGCACGTAAACAGGAATGAAAAACTGAGAAAATAAAATAGCGGGAACCCGAGGCCGAGGATGTCGGTGCGGGTTCCCGCTATTTTATTATTTGAACGCTCCTACGTAAATGGTATCAGACGTGTGCCCGACTTTGTCCTTCATGAAGGCATAGAGATGGAGATCATGACCGCGCCACTCATCGGGAATCTGACAACTGACGGCTTCTTCGGAACGGTTCACGGGCTTTGCAAATGCACCATCTCGTAGGGCAGGGCAGAATACATAGAGGAAGAACTGGTCCTTGAGGTCTTCAGTCTCGTTTGCTCTGCCATCGAACAGAACGCTTATGTTGCCTTCTGCATCTATCTTTGCATAGGTGATGTTGGCTCGGCTGACAGACCCCTCACTGATTTTGACGCGTGGATAGTCGATGCCATTAGGACCATAGCAGTTCTTGTTCAGCTTTTTAAAAACACTATGAGTATTGAGTTTTTGGCGAACGGCCTGCCAATGTAGTCCTTCCTGGTGGCCTGTCTTCATGGCTGATGATAGGCGCGAAATCTCGGCAAAGGCATTGCGATGCGCTTGTTGACTTTCGGTCTGTGGATTGGCCACCGTCTCAGGTTTTCTTCGGGTATAGTGGCGCCCGTGCCATGAACTGTGAATCACGTCACCCAGCTTACCGCTCATCTTTCCATTCTTGTATATTGCCATTGTCTTTATCTTGTTCAGTTAATAACCTTGTCATAGTGTTTTCTGACCATTGGTCAGAGTGTGGCATTGCAATCTCTACCCTTACTCATCCCATTCCGTAGCGTTTTACATATAGTGTCGGATTAGCGTTCAATTAGTATCCGATTAGCGTTCAATTAGCGTCCGATTAGCGTTGGATAGGAGTTGTTATAGCGATACCTTAGCGATACCTTAGAGAACTCCTTGAGTTACCATAGAGTTGGTATAGACTTGGTATAGACTTGGTATAGAGTTGGTATAGAGATGTATTCTGCTTTTTGGGGTTATACACTCTTCATCAACCAATAAGAGGTATAAGCCTCTGTTCTATGTTGCAAAGATACAACATCTTTTTGATTATTGCAAGTTTTTTGCAAGGAAAATCCTTCCCTTACTGAAATCCTTGTTGATAGGAACTGCAAACACCATAGGAACTTCTGCTTCTAGGGCTATCATCTTGTGACCGTTCTCTGCCCTTTTTTCTGAGTGTGGCTTTGCATTCATTGTCATCTTGGTTACTTTGAACTTTCAATTGCTTCGATATAAAAGCTAAAGGGGCGAAAACCGTCGTTGCAACTAATCATGGCACTCATAGGATTCTTCATCCAGCCATCATGATAATCGATTGACCCATCAGGGGCAATGCTTTTCTGTGCGAAGAAGTGTCCTTCGCCCTTTGCCAGTGATTCTACAAACTTCTGCATGGAACTCCATGCAGAAGGACACATGCCTTCTGGGCACTGCCCATTCTCAGATATCCATTGCTGCCCTTCTGTCACATCACAAGCATGCTCAATAGGGTTTTCGTATTGTTCCATCAGGTCTGTATAGATGGTTTGACGAATGGCGGTGATCCTAACTTTGTTCATACGCTGTATATTGACTGTTTTTGTTATTATCTGTTGTTTGAGAAATCAACATATCCAATGCAAAGATATGATGATTGCCTTGTATCGCAAGCTATTTATGTTAATCTTTAAGCTAGTTTAACAAGCAACCGAACGCGATATAATAAACTTTATTGAGGTGTAAAAGTAACTTTGCTCGTATAATACGGAAAAATGATGAAGATATTTTGTATTTTTGCAGAAAAAATAGAAGATGACAGACAATCAACAAGAATTATTCCCTCTTGTCGATGACGAGGGCAGGGTAGTGGGAAAGGCAACTCGGGGCGAGTGTCATAGCGGATCGAAACTGCTTCATCCCGTGGTTCACTTGCATGTGTTTAACTCACAAGGCGATATCTACCTGCAACGGAGACCCGAGTGGAAAGACATACAACCTGGCAAGTGGGACACGGCTGTGGGTGGACACATTGACTATGGTGAGACCGTTGAAGATGCCCTACGTCGTGAGGTTCGTGAGGAACTGGGCATAACGGACTTCATCGCAGAATTCGTTGACAAATATGTTTTTGAGAGTCAGCGTGAGCGTGAATTGGTGTATGTGAACCGCACAACCTACGATGGTCCCATCTCACCTTCTGCCGATGAATTAGATGGCGGTCGTTTTTGGACGATTCAAGAGATTCGTGAAGCCATAGGGCAGGGTATTTTGACCCCCAACTTTGAGAGCGAGTTTCTGCGTTGCTTTTCGAATAAGGAAGATTAAATTAAATTGAAATGTCTGAGTGCTTTCATGATGCCGTCTTCGTCAACGGAGGAGGTGGTGTAGTCGGCATCTTGCTTGAGCATGTCAAGAGCATTACCCATAGCCACACCGATGCCTGCATTCTTAATCATGGAAGTGTCGTTGCCTCCATCACCAAAAGCTATTGTATTCTCAGGATTTAAGTTCAAGTGACGTGCCATTGTCAATATGCCTTCACCCTTGTCTGCGCCAATGGCGGTGACATCGGTGAATGCCGGATGCCAACGTCCAGAGGTACAACAGGGAATGTGGGCCATGAACTCATGTTCGTATTCGGCAGAGAAGAAAGGTGTGAGTTGAAGAATGCGTTGTTCGAGGACTTCTTCTACGGTTTTGGCCTTCTCGAGATTCTCGACAGCAATCTCCTGACGGAATATGCGGTCAACCTCACCATGAGGGTCTATTACGGCAACATCTTTTTCGCCAACAACGATTAGTCCGTAGTTCTTCTCCTGAGCATCGTTAACAGCGAAGAGGGCTGCATCATGGGGAATGTCCTTACAGCTGATAACTTTGTTGTTGATAAAGCAAAGTGCTCCATTGATGGTGATATAGCCGTCTATCAGGTGCTCAATGGCTCCCAGGTTGGTGATAATCAAGGGAGGACGACCAGTAGCGATAAACACTTGATGGCCATTGGCCTTGGCCTGCGTGAGAGCGAAGATAGTTGATGGCGGTATCTGATGGGTCTTGAAGCTTACCAGTGTGCCGTCAATATCAAAGAATAAAGCATATTTCCTCATTATCTTTTATCTTCGTATTCGTAATTCTTGTATTGATCTTTTGGAAATTTGAACAGATCGTCACTAATATCTCCTACCTTGAAGTTACTGATCTTAATAGTGGTGTGGAATATGCCCACCTTGATACGGATACTGGTGGGAGTATGTGTCTGGCGGTCCAGCATAACACGAGCTTCCTTGATGCCCTTTACACCCTTCTTAGCCTTGAGCGTGATGGCAATGCCTTTGTTCTTTTCATCCTTGATGCTATAGGTGTAGTTGTCCGGTGTGAACTTGAACTTTGCTGCATATTTGTCGCGCTCCTCAGAATGGGCATCGTAGATGACAATGCGTTTTTTCTTGCGTTCCAGTCGGTGGAAGGTCACATCGTCATTCCATGCAATGTATTTCTCATCGATAAACTTGCTCTTCTTCTGCTTCATCCATATCGTTCCCTCTGTCTTGTAGAGTCCGATAATGTTCACTTTATAATGCAGGGTGGCACCTTCATCGCCATAAACCTTGTTATATATATCCATGAACATACGACGAGCTTGCTGAGCATTGGGAGTCTCGTGTTCTTGTGCCTGAATACCAATCACACTTCCAAGCAGGATCAATAAAAATATAATCTTTTTCATAACGGAGTGCAAAGGTAAAAAAAATAATTGAGATGTAAATCCTTACACCCCAATTATTTTTAAAAATAACCTATTTAAGTTATTTTATAGCAATCTTGTCAACACGTTTCTGGTGGCGTCCACCTTCGAAAGTGGCAGTAAAGAATTCATCCATAATCTTACGCGCCATATTGTTGTCGATGAACCGACCAGGCATCACAAGTACATTGGCATCGTTGTGCTGACGGATAAGATGTGCAATCTCGGGAATCCAGCACAAACCTGCGCGTACCTGCTGATGCTTATTCAGCGTGATGGATATTCCCTCGCCGCTGCCACAGATAGCTATGCCAGGATATACCTCGCCGCTCTCGATTCCTTCGGCCAGTGCATGTCCAAAGTCAGGATAATCTACTGAAGCATCACTCCATGTGCCATAGTCCTTATAGGGATAACCTTTCTCCTCCAAATACTGGAGAACGAACTTCTTTAAAGGGTAGCCTGCGTGATCACAGGCTACACCAACTGTCTTAATATCCATGTATAATATAAATCTTAAAGATTAAATACTTAATTATGCAAGTAACTTCTTCACCTGTTCGTAAACATTCTGACCGGTGAAGCCCAGTTTCTCGTCGAGCACTTTGTAAGGAGCAGAGAAACCGAAGCTCTCAAGACCCCAGACGCAGCCGTCGGCACCTACCAGACCTTCGAGGTTGACAGGCAGACCGGCGGTGAGACCGAACTTCTTCTTGCCACAGGGCAGTACGCTCTGCTGATACTCCTTGCTCTGGCTGCGGAACAGGCCCTCAGAAGGAACGCTGACGATGCGAACCTTCACGCCGTCCTCACGAAGCAGTTTGGCACCAGCTTCCAGCGTGCTAACCTCTGAACCAGAAGCCAACAGGATGACATCGTAGTTCTCGTCAGAGCCTGCTACAACGTAAGCACCCTTGGTAGCCTGATTGTAGTCGTTGCCTTCAGGCAGCATCTCGATGTTCTGACGAGAGAAGATGAGAGCAGTCGGGGTATCGACATTTTCCATAGCCATGCGCCAGCAGACAGTGGTCTCCTCAGCATCGGCAGGACGAACCACCAATACAGAGTTCTTGCCGTGGTGGTTCTTCAATTTCTCCATCAGACGAATCTGTGCCTCCTGCTCTACAGGCTCGTGGGTAGGACCGTCCTCACCAACACGGAAGGCATCGTGGGTCCAGATGAACTTCACAGGCAGCTCCATCAGGGCAGCCATACGAACGGCAGGCTTCATGTAGTCAGAGAATACGAAGAAGGTTCCGCATGCGGGAATCACACCACCGTGAAGAGCCATACCAATGCAACAGCAAGCCATCGTTAGCTCGGCAACTCCTGCCTGGAAGAAGGCACCGCTGAAGTCACCGCGAACCAGGTCGTGGGTCTTCTTCAGGAAGCCATTAGTATTATCAGAATTAGAAAGGTCAGCAGAAGCACAAATCATGTTGGGCACCTGCTCTGCCAACTGACCGAGAACGGCTGCGCTGGCGCTACGAGTAGCTGAACCAGCTTTCTGCTCTACCTTACTCCAGTCAATCTTTGGAGCCTTGCCGCTGAACCACTCCTCCAGTTGCTTGGCCTGCTCGGGATGTCCCTTAGCCCACTCTGCTTTCTCAGCGTAGCGCTCTGCAACGATTTTCTTCAGTTCCTCAGCGCGCTTAGCATACAACTCCTGAACCTCTGGGAAGATTTGGAATGGGTTCTCAGGATCTGCACCCAGGTTCTTCATGGTGTTGATGTAAGCATCGCCACCAAGAGGAGCACCGTGAGTAGCGCAGTTGCTCTCGTAAGAACTGTTGTCAGCCTTACGTGCACCCTTACCCATTACGCAGTGACCGATGATGAGTGAAGGACGTTCTTTTTCTGCCTGAGCCTTCTTGATAGCCTCGCGAATCTGATCAACGTCGTTTCCGTTAATCTTCTGTACGAACCAGCCCCAAGCCTCGTATTTCTTAGCGGTATCCTCGCTGGTAACCACTTCAGTCTTGGTAGAAAGCTGGATATCGTTAGCATCGTAGAACATGATAAGGTTGTCAAGTCCCAGATTACCAGCAATACGGCCTGCACCCTGTGAAATCTCCTCCTGCACACCACCGTCAGAGATGTATGCATAGATGGTCTGGTTCATCACGTTGCCCAGACGAGCCTTCAAGAATTTGGCGGCAATAGCGGCACCTACGGCGAAGCAGTGTCCCTGTCCCAGAGGACCAGACGTGTTCTCAATGCCACGGGCAATTTCGCGCTCGGGGTGACCGGGAGTAACAGAGCCCCACTGACGCAGGTTCTTCAAATCTTCCAAGGAGAACTTACCAATCAGGGCAAGCTGGCTGTAGAGCATCGGTGCCATGTGACCAGGGTCGAGGAAGAAGCGGTCGCGACCCTCCCAAGCGGGATTCTCTGGGTCGTAAACAAGGAATTCACTGTAAAGGGTGTTAATGAAATCTGCACCACCCATAGCACCGCCTGGGTGACCAGACTTAGCTTTCTCAACCATCGAAGCAGCGAGGATACGGATGTTGTCCGCTGCACGATTCATGATTTTGTTGTCGTTCTTCATAACTAAATAATTAATAATGTATTTGTTAGATATTTGATAGTTCGAGTTCAAAATGTTTTGCAAATTTACAAAAAAAATCTATATAATTGCGGTTTTTCACAATAATTATATAATAAGTAACGAAAAAAGAAGTAAAAGATACATAACAAAAAACGGAGAGTACGTGTAGTACTCTCCGCAAATAGTATTCGTAATATGACTGATTACAGAATGGTCTTGACAGCTTCCAGCATGCCCTTGTCCTGAATCAGGTCGAGGAATTGCTTAACCATCGTGTTCAGACCTTGAATCTTGTTCAAGTCTTCCTGCCAGATGAACTCAGCACCTAGTACACCGTCAGCTACCTTCTGAGTGTCGCCGGTAGCCCAAAGGTCCTTCAACAAGTCCATAATCTTCTGGTCGTCGTTAGGAACAATCTCCACGCCATCGGCACGCTTTCCACCCTTGTAATAGGTAATGATGGCAGCCAAACCGAATACCAGACCCTTAGGCAGTTCGCCCTTGCGCTCCAAGAACGTCTTTACGCCGGGCAGGTCGCGAGCCTGGAACTTGGGGAATGAGTTCAGCATGATGCTAGTAACCTGATGATCTACGAATGGATTGTCGAAGCGCTCCAGTACGTCGCCAGCGAATTTCTCCAGTTCTTCCATTGGCAAATCGAGGGTCTGCATGAGCTCGTCGAACTGTACCTTGTGGATATACTTTGATATAACCTCGTGGTTACATGCATCACGAACAATGTTAACACCGCTCAGGAAGGCAACAGGGCTCAGTACGGTGTGCGGGCCATTCAACAAGGTAACCTTACGCTTGTGGTACGGCTCCTCTGAAGGAACGAACAGCACGTGCAATCCAGCTTTGTCTGCAGGGAACTCGTTGGCAACCTCCTTGGGAGCCTCAATAACCCACAGGTGGAAGTTTTCTGCCTGTACAACCAAGTTGTCGCGATAGCCCACTTTCTCCTGAATCTGGGCAATCTCCTTGCGGGGGAATCCGGGTACGATACGGTCAACCAGCGTAGCATAAACACCGCAGCACTCGTCGAACCACTTCTTGAAGTCTGCAGGCAACTGCCACAGTTCGATATACTTGTTGATGCAATCTTTCAGCACATGACCATTCAGGAAGATGAGTTCACATGGGAAGATAATCAAGCCCTTTGTAGGATCACCGTTGAAGGTCTGGAAACGACGATAAAGCAGCTGAACCAATTTTCCGGGATAACTTGAAGCAGGTTTGTCCTCCAGTTTGCAGCTAGGATCGAAGGCGATACCAGCCTCAGTAGTGTTAGAAATAACAAAACGAATCTCAGGCTGATCGGCCAAAGCCATGAAAGCATCGTTCTGAGAGTAGGGGTTGAGGGCGCGGCTAATCACGTCAATACGCTCCAACGTATTTACGGGCTTTCCGTTCTCACGACCTTGCAGGTTTACGTGATACAGGCAATCCTGGCCGTTGAGCCATTCTGCCATGCCTTTGTCGATGGGCTGAACAACAACTACAGAGCCATTGAAATTGGTCTTCTGGTCCATGTTCCAGATAATCCAATCAACAAACGCGCGAAGGAAGTTACCTTCACCAAACTGAATCACTTTTTCAGGCATTACGCTCTTAGGAGCGAAATTTTTGTTTAACGGTTTCAACATACTTTTAATTTGTATTTTTGTAATAGTTTGTTTTTTCAGTTGCAAAGTTAGTTGTTATTTTTGTAAAGAGTGTCACTTTTCACAAAATTAACACGTTAACGTTTGCGAAATTTTTCTATTGCTGCATCAGGAAACGCTTGAAATCAGTAAAGTCCTTGGTCATCTCCACGCTTTGCTTTTCACCTTCCATGAAGGCTTTCAGGCGGGCGGGAATCTCAATGTCAATGCCTAAAATGTCATCAACTTTCTCCTTGAACTTGGCTGGATGAGCCGTTTCACAGAATACGCCAATCTCGCCATCTTTCAATCCTTCTTGTAGTGCCCTGTATCCACAAGCACCATGAGGGTCAAGTATATAGCCGGTTTCGCTATAGCATTGGCGCATAGTCTCTGCTATCTGTTCGTCTTGGTATTTAGCACCACTGATGAGTGTGCTGATGCGCTCGTGTGACTTACCGTACAGGTCGTATATGCGTGCGAAGTTAGAGGGGTCCCCTACGTCCATTGCATTAGCCAATGTCTGGATGCTTGGCCTGGGCTCGTATTTCCCTGTCTGCAGATAGTTATAGAATACATCGTTGGCATTGTTGGCAGCAATGAATCGCTTGATGGGCAGTCCCATTTCATGCCCGAACAGGGCTGCGCAGATGTTGCCAAAGTTTCCAGAGGGGACGCACATGACGAGATCTGAGTTCGATGTTGATAATTGAGTGGACAGACGGGCATACGCATTGAAATAATAGAATGCTTGAGGCAGGAAGCGTGCCACATTAATGGAATTAGCCGATGTCAGCATCATGTGATTGTTCAGTTCCTTGTCCATGAAGGCAGACTTCACCAGTGTCTGACAGTCGTCGAACACACCATCCACCTCGATGGCTGTAATGTTCTTGCCCAGTGTCGTAAATTGGCACTCCTGAATGGGGCTCACTTTGCCTTTTGGGTAGAGTACATATACGTGGATGCCCTCTACGCCCAAGAATCCGTTGGCAACAGCCGATCCGGTATCGCCACTGGTCGCCACTAGTACGTTTACAGTCTTTCCAGAGGACTTCCGGCGCAAGAAATAACCAAGCAGTCGTGCCATAAACCTGGCTCCTACGTCCTTGAAGGCGAGGGTAGGTCCGTGAAACAGTTCTAAGGTGTAGATGTTATCCGTCACCTTCACCACGGGGCAGTCAAAGCTTAGAGTATCGTACACGATATCCTGCAAGGCGTCCTCATCAACGTCCTCACCAAAGAAATTGCTAGCAACGTTGTAGGCGATGTCCTGAAACGACATGCTGCTGATGTCCTCAAAGAAAGCCTTGGGTAATTTCTCAATACGTTCTGGCATATAGAGTCCGCGGTCTTCTGCCAATCCTTTCACCACCGCTTTCTCCAAACTGGCAAGCGGTGCATTTCCGTTTGTGCTATAATAATTCATATCCTTAATTAATTTTCATGAGTTCGTTCATAAATTCATTCAGTCGCAAGAGTCCATAGCCTCCGCTTACACAGGATTCCTCATCGTAGTATTGCACGTCATCGGGGGTAATGCCTGAATACCAGATAATGAAAGGTACGGGCTCGTTGACGTGGATGCGAAGTTCGACGGGAGTAGGGTGGTCGGGCAATATGGCGATACAGACAGGCTCATCCATTTTTTTGATAGTTTCCAAAATGGGTTTGATGAGCCGTTTGTCCAGATAATCGATGGCTTTCAGCTTTAGGTCGGTGTCGCCATCGTGACCCGCTTCGTCAGTAGCCTCTACATGTACGAAGACGAAATCGTCCTGCTTCAGGGCTTCAATAGCTGCCTGGGCCTTGCCTTCGTAGTTGGTATTGGCCAGTCCAGTAGCACCAGGCACCTTGATGATGCGAAGACCAGCATATTTGCCAATGCCCTGAATCAGGTCAACGGCAGAGATGACGGCTCCACTTTTGATATTGGGATATTGCTGCATCAGTGTCTTCATAGAAGGACGATAACCACCGCTCCAAGGCCATACGCTGTTGGCTTGACGCTCCCCTTTGGCGGCCTTAGCCAAATTATAAGGATGGTTGGCTAGTAGTTCCTGTGAACTGATAATCAGGTAGTTCAGTAAGTCGGCTGTTTGCTGAGGAGTAAGACGGTTGTCGTCAGCGATAGTATCGCTCACGTAATCCGTTTCAGGGATGACCAACAGGGAACGCCAGGGTTCGTTAGGATGGTCGTGTGGAGGATAGCATGTGATGTGCTTATTGCCTCCCTTTATTATTAAAAGGTGACGATACTGTATGCCTGTAATGAACTTCACGCGTTCACATCCCATTCCCGCTGGCGCGCCTACCCGTAGCCTTTCCCGTTCATTGATGGGTTTAGCAAGTTTCTCGTTCAGGTATTTTATTAACACGTCGGCATCAGCAGTTTCCAGGTTTCCCCCATTGTGGGTGATAATTTTGCCGTCCTCCAGCGTGATGATGTTACAACGGATGGCAAAATCGTCGTCTGCCATTTCATAGCCGATGGAGGCTGCCTCCAGAGGACCGCGTCCTTCGTAAACCTGATTGAGGTCGTAGCCGAGAATAGCTGTGTTGGCAACCTCGGAACCAGGAGGGAAGCCTTCTGGGACGGTTATTAGTCGTCCCGTTCGTCCTTCTCTAGCTAACAGATTCATATATTCCGGACGTGCATATTGCAAAAGGGTCTTGTTACCAAGGCTAGCCACCTTGTGGTCTGCCATTCCGTCTCCCAAAATAATTATATGCTTCATAAGACGCTTCTTCTAGATGTTGGCTATTGACATGATATTGGCAAACACTCCGGCAGCCGTAACAGAGGCGCCTGCGCCATAGCCTTGAATCTGCATGGGGTACTCTTTATAGCGTTCGGTGGTAAGAAGCACGATGTTGTTGGAGCCTTCCAAATTGTAGAAGGGATGATTATTGTCCACTTCTTTCAAGGCGACATTGGTCTTTCCATGCTCCATCGTGGCAACAAAGCGCCAACGCTTACCTTCGGTCTCCAGTTGTTGACGGCGTTTCTCAAAGTCGGCATCCAGTGCTGGCAACTTAGCCCAGAAGTCATCTACAGATCCCATGAAATAGTCGTCGGGCACAAAGAGGTGTTTCTCTACGTCTTGCTGTTCTACTTTGTAGCCTGCTTCTCGAGTTAGAATCACCAGTTTTCGGATAACGTCAGTTCCGCTAAGGTCTATACGTGGGTCAGGTTCGGAATAGCCTTGTTCCTTGGCGCGGCGAACCGTTTCAGAGAAGGGTACAGAGGCGCTGAGCTCGTTGAAGATGAAGTTCAATGTTCCCGAGAGCACGGCCTCAATCTTCAGGATTTTGTCGCCAGAGTTGCGAAGGTCGTTGATAGTACCGATAATAGGTAGTCCTGCGCCTACGTTGGTTTCATAGCGGAACCATACACCTCGGTTGCGAGCGGTCTTCTTCAGCTTGATATAGTTGTCGTAATCGCTTGAAGCGGCTAACTTGTTTGCTGCAATGACGCTGATGTTGTGCTCCAGGAAAGTTTGATACAACCCTGCAATATCCTTGCTTGCCGTGCAATCCACAAAAACGGAATTGAAGATGTTCATCTGAATAATGGCATCGCCCAGCTTCTGTTCTGGTAGGGGAGCATTGCTCAACTGTTCCTTATAGGTGGAGAGGTCAATGCCATCACGATCGAGTAAATATTTCTTTGAGGATGCAATACCTACAACATTGAGCTTTAGACCGTTACGTTGCATTAGTTCTTCGTATTGAGAGCGTATCTGTTCGATAAGTTTACCTCCCACAGTACCTACGCCACAGATGAAAAGGTTGAGCACCTTATACTCTGACAAGAAGAACGAATCGTGCAGAACGTTGAGTGACTTACGTAGGAAATGCCCATCGACAACAAACGAAATGTTGGTCTCGGAGGCACCTTGTGCACAGGCTATTACTGAGATACCCGAACGGCCCAGCGTTCCAAACAATTTACCTGCAATACCAGGTGTGTGCTTCATATTCTCACCTACAATGGCGATAGTAGCCAGTCCGCTCTCAGCATGCATGGGGAACATGGCACCTGTCTCTATCTCTTTGGCGAATTGTTCGTTCAGTACCTCAACAGCTGCCTCCGCATCCTCGTCTCGAACACCGATAGAGGTTGAGTTCTCTGAAGAGGCCTGTGATACCATGAATACTGATATTCCCTTGTTGGCCAGCGTGGTGAAGATGCGACGGTTCACGCCAATCACACCTACCATCGAAAGACCAGTCACCGTGATGAGCGTCGTGCCCTTAATGGAGGAAATACCCTTAATCGGCTTTTGATCGTTCTCAATATGGTCCTTGATCAGAGTTCCTGGGTGTTCGGGGTTGAAGGTGTTCTTCACCTTGATGGGAATATTCTTGACACAGACAGGATAGATAGTTGGCGGATAGATTACCTTGGCACCGAAGTTACAAAGCTCCATAGCCTCGATGTACGATAGTTCGTTGATGGTATATGCAGTCTTGATGACACGAGGGTCGGCAGTCATGAAGCCGTCAACATCAGTCCAAATCTCTAAAACCTCTGCATCCAATGCAGCCGCAATGATGGCAGCAGTATAGTCAGAACCACCGCGACCTAAATTGGTGGTTTCGCCAGTATCACGGTCACGGGAAATAAAGCCAGGCGCAACGGCTACCATTTTGTTGCTGGTTGCTGTGTCACTAAAGAAGGGAGCGAAAGCCTCACGGACCATATGAACCGTCAGTTCGCTATCCAGCGTGTGCTTGCCGTTCTTGCGCTCCGTACGTATAAAGTCACGGCTGTTCATGCGAACGCCACCCTTGATGAGGGAAGCTACGATGTTCGACGACAGGCGCTCGCCATAGCTTACAATGGCAGCTTGCGTCTTCTCGCTTAAGTCGTGAATGAGGAAGACACCATAATAAATACTTTTCAACTGATCGAAAAGCTGGTCAACCTTATTAAATAAATCTACTCGTTTCTTGTCGTCGGTGATGATAGTGTCTATCATCTGATGATGGCGGGTAACCATAGCATCAAATTCATCACGCCAGCGATCATCACCCCTGAGAGCCATTTGCGAGGTCGCAATCAACTTGTCGGTAATGCCGCCAAGTGCACTTACTACTACTATGACAGGTTGCGTCCGAGCCTCTGCCTCCACAATGTTTTTCAAGCTAAGAATGCTTTTTACGGAACCTACGGACGTTCCGCCAAATTTTAATACTTTCATATTTCTATGCTATTTTTCTTGCCTAACGGTACCCCTTGACAAGTGGGGCTTCATCCATCGGCGATGCAAAATTAACATAAAAAATGGAAAACGCAAAAGAATTGTTCTTTTTTTATTATTATATCACTTGATGTAAATGCTTATCATGGTAAGATTATCGTCGGTTCTCTCTTGAATTCATCGCTAAGTCCAGAATTCTTTCTCGCCAGTTTCCTGCATCTCACCCTGACATTTTGGACAGGTGCGTTTATCCCATATCTTGATGTTGGCGCTTCCGCATTGTAGGCACAGCCTACCTACCTCGCTTCGGTAGGAGGGAGCAACATCGGCAATGATCCCGCCCACAACGATGTTTTGGATGGTCTTGCAATCACAGCAAGAAATGGGCGTAATCTCTTGCCGGAAGAGACCACGCCCCTCATACACCTCGGCTTCATAGCCGCACGTAGTGCATCGATATTTCAGTTTCCACGCCATTTTTAGTAAATATCGGCGAGGATAATTCCACCCATAGCCTGAATGGTCACCTTTGCCTTGCCGTCCGCTCCAACTTTCAGGTTTTTTAGTTCAGAGGTGGGGAGCAGTTCGCCCTTCTTCTGTGGCTTGTCGGTATAGTATCTGACAGTCTTACCTGCGAACATGGGGAGGGAGAGGGTGAGTACCTTCTTCTCCTGGGTTCCATTGAGTCCACCGACGTACCACTTATTGCCTGTACGACGGGCAAGTACTACGAATTGGGTTGGATAACCGTCTATGTATTGAACCTCGTCCCATGTGGTAGGAATCTCACGCAGGAAATCGAGTTCGAACTGAGGAAGTTCCTCGAGGTTGTTGGGATAGATAGCCACGCAGTTAACGCTAGTCTGGATAACAATAGATGAGGCCATTTCAAAAATGTCGCTGGTATAGCGCTGGTGACGGCTCTTGTTGTCACGACTCATGTAGCGGTTCATGAGGACGCCGCCCCAGTCGGCAGCTGCTACAGCATTGCGTGAGAAGGGGTGCATGGTGAGTTCGAAGCCTTCTTTCTTGGCATGGTATTCTGAGAAGAAGATGTTCTCCGAGGCGAGGAAAGCTTCGCTAGCTACGAAGTTAGGATACATGCGTTCCCATCCGCGAGGCAGGGAGCATCCGTGGAAGATGACCTGTAGCTTGTGACGGTTGGCATCGGCCAGAATGTCTTCATATAGCTGCATCATCTCCTGTTTGTCACCTCCGAAGAAATCAACTTTGATACCAGCTATTCCGATGCGCTCCATCCATGCCATCTCGTGTTCGCGGGCAATAGCGGTACTCATGCCGTGGCGTGGGCCTTGTGGAGCATCGTTCCATGTGCCGTTGGAATTGTACCACAATAAGAGCTTGACGCCCTTGCTCTGTGCATACTTGGAGAGCTGCTCCAGCCGCTCGCGACCTATCTGTGTGTCCCACAGTGCATCGACGAGGGTGTATTCATATCCCATCGCAGAGGCAACGTCTATCATCTTCACCTGATCATCGTAGTTGGTGGAGGCATCCTGCCAGAGTATCCAACCCCAGGTATAACGCCCTGGCTTGTAGTTGGTGGAAGCCTCGTACAGAGGCTCAACCACATCGTAGGGAATGGTGGTCTCGACAATGGGTTCAAGGGTGGAGCCAATGGTCAGCGTGCGCCAAGGGGTATGACCGGGCAGGGCTATGGCAGCATAGTGGCTTCCCATTCCTTTCATCTCGTCTTTATTGGGGAAGGTGATGCTATATCCATTGCCTGGCTGATAGTCGCTCAGGTGGGAGCCTACATAATGTCCGTTGGTGCCTGTCTCGCTGACCAGTACCCATCCGTCTTCTGCGATATGGAAGAGACAGGGGAAGGTATATCCCTCACCGAAAGCTGAGGGCTTGGCAAGGGGTGCGTCAGCCGTGTATTCCTCCTCATACGAAGGCTTGGTCTGGGCAAATCCCACCATGGTCTTGCTCTGTGGACAGATGAAGCTGGTGGCTTTCTCCGGGAAGTTGAAGGCGGTAGCCTCCTTCTTGATGACGGCGCTGCCGCAGAACTCGCCCTTTCCTTTTAATAAGGTGTAGCGGAAAGCCACGTCGTTGTTGCTTACCACAAAGGTAATAGTAATGGGTAGCCTTTCGTTGTTCTCCAGTTGTATGTCCAATTGGTTGGCAATGAAGTGCGACGACGATGTCTTGGTGCGCGTCATGGTGTAGCTTCTGTCAATGCGACTCTGCTTGCTGTCTTTTAATGTGAGTCCTTTGGTGAAGTCGCCAATGTCTGCCTTCAGTCCGAGGGCAGAGGTTGTTACCATGCTCTTACCATCGTAGTTGACACTATAACTGGCCCGTCCTTGTTCACAGGCAATGTTCACTTGTAGCTTCCCGTCTGGTGAAGCCACATGAAGAGTCTGAGCCATCAGACCAGCGAAGGAGAGAAGGCACAGAGTTGTTGTAATGAATAGCTGTTTTCTCATGTTATTATGTGAATTTTACGAGGATGCGAAACACCTTAGCAGGTGCTTCCATCCATTGTTTCATAGCCTTTTCGGCTTGTTCCGGGTTTACTTCATTGGAAATCAGGATGTTGTAGGGTGGGTTGTTCTTCTCGAGATAGCGGATGACGCCCTCGAAGTCCTCGGGCTGTGCATTGCGAGAGCCACGGATGTCAAGCTCTTTTTGTACGAAGAGCTTGGTGGTGAACTGTACGTCCTGCTTGGCATAACCGATGCATACTACGCGACCTGTGAAGGCGACTTCGTTGACTGCCATCTGGTAGGTGACGGGAGCACCTACTGCCTCGATGACGACATCAGGACCGGCACCTTGTGTGATTTTCTGCAAGCGTTCGTGAACATTCTCCTTGGCAGAATTGATGGTGTATTCAGCTCCCAAGCCACGCACAATGGCCAGTTTCTCGTCATCCATATCACAGGCAATGACCTTGGCACCACGCATGATGGCACGGACTACGGCACCCACGCCCACCATGCCACAACCAATGACCATGACGGTATCGGTGTCAACCACCTGAGCGCGGCTGACGGCATGAAATCCAACAGACATGGGCTCGATGATGGCAGCATGCTCCACAGTGATGTTGCCGATGGGGATGACTTTCTGCCAGGGGACGGCAATGTATTCGCGCATGGCACCATCGCGCTGAACACCCAGTGTCTCATTGTGCTGACAGGCGTTATAACGACGGTTCTTACACGACGGACAATGTCCGCAATTGGTGTATGGATTGACGGTGACAGCCATTCCTGCCTTTAGGTGAGCAGGTACGTTTGCTCCCGTCTGGGCTATCTCGGCACCAATCTCATGACCAGGAATCACGGGCATTTTCACCATCGGGTTCAATCCGCGATAGGTGTTAAGGTCGCTTCCGCAAAATCCTACGTAATGTATCTTCAGCAGCACTTCGTCTGCTCCGCATTGAGGTTTCTCAATGTCAACGACCTTCATCACGGAAGGTTCGGTAATTTGTATTGCTTTCATCTTATTTGATTCAAAAATATTATTCGCTCATGTTTTTGATGTAGGGAAGTTCGATGAGTTTGCCAAAGCCGAAGAAGCGCTTGGCATTCTCTGAAAGGAACAGGGTTTTCTCGTTGTCAGTCAGTTCTTTGCTTTTGGTAACGAAGTCGTAGGACATCTTATACGTAATGGCAGTGATGGTACGCGGATAGTCGGAGCCCCACATCAGTTTCTCGATACCCACGGCATCAGCAGCTTCTTTGATGGCGCGGATGGCAGATGGGAAGGGGTAGAACTCGTCGTTGAAAAGCCATGTGATACCACCACTCTCCACATAGACATTCTCATGGCGAGCCAGACGAATCTGACTCATCCAGTTAGGGCGAGTCACCATGCCGAAATGGCCTATGGCTATCTTTAATTGTGGACACTCACTGATAATCTCTTCCATCTGTCCCACCTGTGCGTCGCCGTCGGCGAGTTCGATGCCGAGAATGATGCCGCGGTCTTCCATCAGGTGCATCAGTTGCATCATCTCGTCGTTGAGGAACTGCTGTGGCAGTCTGGCAGCAGGAATTTTCAACCCACGGAAGCCCTGTTGAATGAGATCTTGGCCTTCAACGAAGAATCCTGTCTTACGTGTGTCCGGCATTCCGAAACAGAAGAAACGGGTGGGGTAGCGTTGTTGAACCTGCATCAGATAGCTGTTCTGCAGTCCGTCGATAAACTCCTGAGTAATGACAGCTGCAGAAACCTGTGCATAGTCCATGTTGGACAGAAAACGCTCAGCAGTGTTTTGCCCGTCCGTCATGTAGGGCGGCAGCATTTGGCGCTCCTCGCCGAAGAAGATGCTACGGCTACGGTTTTGCTCAAGAGGGTGGATGGGCTGTCCATTCACCACCGTATCTACATTTAGCCACAGGTGCGCATGTGCATCAATAATTTTCATAACTACGTTATTCTAAATGAGAAATGAGGAATGAGAAATGAGGAATGACGGACTTCGTCCTAAATGAGAAATTAGAAATGAAAGCTTCGCTGAAGCGGGTACACACAGCATTTTTCATTTTCATTTTCATTTTAATTTCTCATTTCTCATTACTCATTTGGTACTAAGTGTTTGCCCAACTGACGCGTTGTTGGTCACCAATAATTTCACGAACCTCCTTCACCAGTTGCTCGTCCATCGGTTCCTCGATGTAAGCGATGTTGGTCTTGATCGCTTCCGGACGCGTCGTGCTGAACACAGTAGAGGCAATGCGTGGATTAGAGCATGAGAACTGCATGGCGAGCTTCTCGATGGGATAGCCTTTCTGCTTACAGTGCTCGGCGGCTTGCTTGCAAACCTCTACCAAAGGCTTGGGAGCTGGATGCCAGTCGGGCACGCCACGCTCGGTAAGCAAACCCATGCTGAAAGGCGAGGCAGACAGCACACCAATGCCGCGTTCGTCGAAGAAATCCATGAAATCCACCAGCTTATCGTCGCACAGACAGTAGTGGCAGAAATTCATGACGCTCTCCACCATACCCGGTTCAGCGTGTTCAATCACCCAGCGGAGATTCTCCAATTGCAGGTCGGTAATGCCCACATGCTTCACGACACCCTCACGCTTCAGTTCATGCAGGGCAGGCAGCGTCTCGTCAACCACCTTCTGCAGTCCACCCTCCATACGTCCCTGGAACTCGATGTCGTGAACGTTGATGATGTCGATATAGTCGATGTGCAGGCGCTCCAGGCTCTCATAGACACTCTCCTTGGCACGCTTGGCCGAGTAGTCCCAAGTGTTAACACCATCCTTGCCGTAGCGACCTACCTTGGTAGAAAGGTAGAATTTTTCGCGAGGGATGTCCTTCAGTGCCTTACCCAGTACGATTTCTGCTTTATAATGACCGTAGTATGGTGATACGTCGATGATGTTGATGCCTGCATCGACAGCAGCAAAAACGGCGTCGATGCCACGGTTCTCGTTGAAAGAATGGAATACACCACCCAAAGAAGAAGCGCCGAAGCCTAGCTCCGACACCTTCATTCCTGTTTTACCTAATTCTCTGTATTGCATAAGCTTACATGTGGAAAGCGTCACTCTCGTTGGGGCGATAAGCCTTACCGTCTTCGTCTTTCACATAAACCTGCAGGTCGGTGAAGTAACCAGTCTCCTGCAACTTTTTCAGCTCGGCCTTGGTATCCTCGAAGCCGTGGAACTCCTTGGCTGTTGCAATGTGGTTGGTAAACTCCAGTTTCTTCTTCTCTGTGTCGAGAACAGAGATCCACTCATCCTTGGTGCGATCTCCAATAATGAATTTCTTACTCATAAGTATAATAGTTATTTTTTTAGAACATCCAACCAATGCGAATGGCGGGTTCGATATAAACTTTAGTATATGATCCTTTTGTTTCGTAAACAGGTCGGTTTTCCACTTTTCCGGTAGAGTCTGTGTAAATGCCCGTCTCCGAAGAATACTTGGTGGTCAGACCGGGAATAACAGTATCGCCAATGATTTCTTTGTTGCCTGTCACTTCCGTATAGTTGCCGTTCTTTTTCTTCCCCGTATTGAAGGTAACACCCAGTTCGGCACCGATATACAGTTTCTTGTAAACATAGAAGTCAATACCTGTGAAAATGGTTCCAAAGATGCCATTCTCGTTCAACTTGTCACCATCCGAATTACGCTTGTTATACTCCGTGTTCTGGAAGTTTTCGCTTGCGATGTATGACGATGATGAAGTCTGAATGGTCGTGGTGTTTATCTCCTTTGTACCCGAATAGAAACGTCCCAGATAACCTCCTTCCAGTCCACCGTAGAAATCCAGACGCCCCGTGTTGGCAAAATGATACTCATAACCTAACGAGAACCTGAGCGTCAAAGCATCGTTGGTAATCTTGCTGATGCCTTCCGTCTTACTGGCTTCTTCAGTTTCTGAGATGATCTTCTCGTCAGTGTCCCTGTCGAATCCGACACCAACGCCCATGCGGACAGCACTCTTGTCGTTGAGGAACAAACGTCCGTTCAACTGTGCTACTTTCACGGGTTTAGACTCGTAGTCAAAGGGGTTAAACTTCCATTCCAGTGTGAAAAGCCCGGCAGGCAGACCTACTTCGTCCTGTGCTGATGCTGCCACGCTAGTCAAGGCGAGACCTACGATGAATAACAGCTTTTTCATTGTCTATTCTTTTGGGGTTTAGTAAATTCTTGGCAAAGATAGCAAATTCAATTTAAACAACCAAATAAATGGTTACAAAAATTTACTAGGGAATAAGGTCTGCTGCCACTGGGGTGAGGAAGGGGCGTATCTTGTCGTAGGGAATGTCGAAGTTGATCATGCCTGCAGCGTATGGTGCAATCTCGTATTGCTGGTAGACAAAGGTGAGTCCCTGCTTGGTGAAGCTGGGAGCATTGCTGGGCAGGGGGATGGCGTTCACGTCGTCCACGCCAATCAGCATGTCCTTTAGGGCTTCGTCGGTCGCGACATCCTGTTCACCGTCCTTGAAGTAGCTGCGTACGCCCTCCTTGATGAGCTGGGCGAGCTCGGGCGACTGAGGGTCTTTGAACAGGTTCTGGTTCTGCTTCTCGAACTGCTCCGCCTCTCGGTTGAACTTCGTCTGATAGCCTATGCGCAGTCCGTCGCGCTTGCGGAAGGTTTGGTAGGAGGCTGTGGCATAGCCGTGGGCACCGCCCTGGAAACCTTCGTGGTTGGAGAGGTAGGTGATATACAGGTCGGTCTCTTCCAGTTTGGAAATCTTCACGTAGCACGAATAAGTCATGTCGTTAGGAATGCCGTCTTTTTTTGCTTCTTTCCACGAGGCGGTCAGTTCGTTATACGCGGTGTCGACCAGTGCCTGGACGGCTTCCTGTCCGTCGTCATAATACTTGATTTCGGGCTGTCCCTCCTGTATCAGACTGGTTTGCAACTCTTCGCACACGTACTGGCGGATGGCTGTCACCAACGAGTCGTTTCCGCTGGTGGGCCATTGGACGCTGACCTTGATGCTGGTCATGGAGTCTTCGCTCTCCACGCTGATGTCGTCGGTTTGGAAACTGGTGCTGACGGCTGTAGAATCGCCGTCGCCATTCGTGCCATTGTTAGCACGATGGCCGCACGCTGTTGTCAGCAGTGCGGCCATCAGGATATAGATATATGTTTTCTTCATATTTTACTCACCTTTGATAGCTGCCACACCGGGGAGCACCTTACCCTCAATAGCTTCGAGCAGAGCACCGCCGCCAGTAGAGATGTAAGACACCTTGTCAGCCAGACCGAACTTGTTAACACAAGCTACTGAGTCACCACCGCCAATCAAAGAGAAAGCACCCTCGGCAGTTGCCTTAGCGATAGCATCGCCAATGGCACGAGAACCCGGAGTGAAAGTATCGCACTCGAATACACCGGCAGGACCGTTCCAAAGGATAGTCTTAGCACCTGCAATAGCATCTGCGAAAGCCTTCTGGCTCTCAGGACCAGCGTCAACGCCCTCGAAACCAGCAGGAACCTTGTTGGCAGGGCAGTTGATAATCTCAGCACCGGGCTTCACGCTCATGGTGTCGAAGTCGAGGCCGTTGGTAGCTGTGCAGTCAGAACCCAGCACGAGCTCTACGCCGTTCTTCTTGGCCAGCTCCTCAACGCCTAAGGCTACGTCCAGCTTGTCCATCTCAACGATAGAGTCACCAATCTCACCGCCGTGAGCCTTTGCGAAGGTGTAGGTCATACCACCGCAGAGGATGAGCTTGTCAACCTTGCCCAGCAGGTTCTCGATGATACCAATCTTAGAAGAAACCTTAGAACCGCCCATGATAGCAACGAACGGACGCTTGATGTTGCTGAGCACATTGTCAACAGCCTGAACCTCCTTCTCCATCAGCAGACCCAGCATCTTGTTGTCAGTGTCGAAGTAGTCGGCGATAACAGCAGTAGAAGCGTGCTTGCGGTGAGCAGTACCGAAGGCATCCATGACATAGCAGTCAGCGTAAGAAGCCAATGTCTTGGCAAACTCTTTCTGGCTGGCCTTCATAGCTTTCTTAGCCTCGTCAAATTCAGGAGTACCCTTCTCAACACCTACGGGCTTTCCTTCCTCCTCAGGATAGAAGCGCAGGTTCTCCAGCAACAGAGCCTCACCCATCTTCAGAGCCTTGGCAGCATCCTGAGCCTTAGCGCAGTCGGGAGCAAAAGCAACAGGAACACCCAGAGCCTTCTCTACAGCCTCGCGAATCTGACCCAGTGACTTGTGGCTCATGATGATGACAGCACCACCGTCAGCCAGAATCTTCTTCAGCGTGGGCAGGGCACCGCGGATACGGGTGTCGTCAGTAATCTTACCATTCTCGTCCAGGGGTACGTTGAAATCTACACGTACGATTGCCTTCTTACCGGCAAAGTTGAATTCGTTGATTGTCATAATTATATGTATTAAAAAGTTTAACTTTCGAAAATCGATTGCAATGCTGCGATTAAGTAAGTGCCATCAAACTCGTTTGAATGGCCGAACGTGAGCAGTATCGCGGTTTTTGCGCCGCAAAGTTACAAATTAATTATGAATTATGCATTATGAATGATGCATTATTTAAGTCTTTTTTGCGAACTGATATTAATAATGTAATACAGAGTTTGCAAAACTCAAAGAAAACTATTAACTTTGCACGTCAAAATATAAAATGTATAATTAGAATGGAACCAATCAAGAATATTCCCGTCCTGTTGTTGACGGGTTATCTGGGCAGTGGTAAGACCACGCTCTTGAATCGCATCCTGAAAAATCAGGAGGGTATTAAGTTTGCCGTTATCGTCAATGACATCGGCGAGGTGAACATCGATGCTGACCTGATAGAGAAGGGCGGAGTAGTGGGGCAGAAGGACGACTCGCTGGTGGCTTTGCAGAATGGCTGCATCTGTTGCACGCTGAAGATGGACTTGGTGGAGCAGTTGCGTGACATTACCCGCATGCACCGCTTCGACTACATCGTCATCGAGGCCAGTGGCATTTGCGAACCGGCGCCTATTGCGCAGACCATCATCAACATCCCGTCGCTTGGACCCGATTATGTGAAGGACGGTTATTTGCAGTTGGACTGCATCGTCACCGTGGTCGATGCGCTCCGCATGCGCGACGAGTTCAAGAACGGCAACGACCTGATGCGTAAGAACATAGACGAAGAGGATATCGAGAATCTGGTGATTCAGCAGATTGAGTTCTGCAATATCATTCTGCTGAACAAGGCTTCTGAGGTGTCGAAGGAGGAGTTGGCTGAGGTGAAGCAGATTATCCGTGCCATCCAACCGAAAGCCGACATCATCGAGTGTGACTATGGCAATATCGACCTCGACAAGATTCTGCATACCGAGAAGTTCAACTTTGAAGAGGTGGCTACATCGGCCACTTGGATTCATGAGTTGGAGCATGATTACGATGACGACGATGATGAAGATGAAGAAGATGAACACCACCATCACCATGACGACGACGATGACCACGACGAACACGAACACCATCATCATGATGATGATGACGAGCATGAGCATCATCATCACGAACATGAACACCATCATCACCACCATCACCACGACGAGGGTGAGGCTGAGGAATACGGCATAGGCACCTTCGTCTATTATGCCCGTCGCCCGTTCAACCTGGGATTCTTCGATGATTTTGTGGCTCGCAAATGGCCGAAAAATATTATCCGCGCCAAAGGCATCTGCTATTTCAAAGGCGAGGAAGAGGCTTGCTACCTGTTTGAACAGGCGGGTCGTCAGGTGTCGTTGACCAATGCCGGTCAGTGGTATGCCACGATGCCTAAGGATGAGTTGGAAATGATGATGGCCCAGAACGACCAGCTGCGTCGCGACTGGGACGACCAGTACGGCGACCGTATGCAGAAACTGGTGTTCATAGGCCAACATCTGGACAAGGAACAGCTTACTGCCGACCTTGACTTCTGTTTAGTTTAACGCTATCTTAACGCCTGCTATCACCCATGCGCCTGGTTGCGGCACGTTGCCGTAATCGATGTATCGGTGACCAGTCAGGTTATTTCCTTCTATATATATAGAATAGGTGTCCTCTTTCCAGGTCACCTTTCCATCAACGACGGAGTAGGGGTGATAGTTCTTCACCTCGCCTGCTGTGTTGGTGTAACTTCCCATTCTGTCCTGAAAGCGGTAGCCTACGGTCACCTCTAGCTTCGCCATCGGGTTGATGGTCAGCTGTGATGTCACCTTGTGGCGCAGGTATTCCAGCGAATATTGCGACTGCAGATAGTCCGCCTCATTTTTCTTCTGATGTAAATGACAGTAGGAAATGAGAAAAGAGGTGAGAGTTGAGAGGTGAGAGGTGAGAGAAATCTCCTGTCCGAAGGTGTTCACTTTCGTATGGTTCACGCTTTGCCAAATAGGGTCGGCTTCACGCGTGTCCATGACCCAGTCAATCATGTTCTTGGCATGATGGTAGAAGATGCAGGCCTTTACGTTCCACACCCTCGAACTGTATTTTACACCACCCTCCACGGCTCGCAGCTCCTCGGGTTTCAGGTATTTGTCGGCCTTGTGTCCTCCCACGCTGTAATACAGTTCGGTGAACGAAGGCATGCGTAACGACTCGTTATACGAAGTATATACCTTCCAGTGGTCGCCAATCCTGTAGCTGACGTCGATACCCGGATAGATGGTAAACGGCATTTCATTCCACGTGTTCTTAATGGCTAAGAAACCGGCGGAGAGCGTGAAATGGCGAAGCAGGATGTTATGCTCCAGATGGAACGACAGGTTCGTGCGGTTCAGTCCGTACAGGTAGTCGCGGTTTGTCCCGCTGATGTGTATGGGGTTGTTCAGGGGCTCTCCCAAATTTCCGCTCACTATGTCTTCATTGCGGAACTCAGCTCCCAAGGCTGTACGACCTAACGACCAGTCGAAATAGCTGTTCAGGTTGATGCCGAAGACGTCGGTACGGTGATAGTTGAAGGGCACCTTGTCTTCTGAGCCTCGGATGAGCTCAAAGCGGTCATGTGAGCGGTTCCAGTAGATGGCGGGCTTGAAGTGAAACCGTCCTTTGGTCTCACCCTGAATGGCTGTGTAAAGTTTGGTGGTGCGTTCGTATTGCTCGTCGAACTTGGCGCTGTAGAACGTGTTGGAACCGAAGCCCTTGGTGCTCAATCCCACATGCCAGTCGATGTTGAAGTCTGCATTCGCATAGCCCCCCTGATAGAACACTTTGCCCCCCGAGTAGTCGCTGTTCAGTGCTCCCGACTTGGCACGACTGTAACCGTCGGAACGTGTCATGGACGCACTCAAATGAGAAATGAGAGATGAGTAATGAGAAATACGCCCAGCTGCTGACAGATAACCATACGAGCCACCTTCTACCCGTGCCGCTCCTGTCCATTTCTCATTTTTATTATCTAATTTCTCATTCCGGAGTGTAACGATGTTCACCGCTCCAACCAATGACGACGTGCCATACACGCGCCCAGCCGGTCCCTCCAACACCTCAATGCGCTCAATGTCCATTACATCACAAGGCAAGTCGAAGGCATTATGTCCCGTCTGCGGGTCACAGATATTAATGCCGTTCAGCAGAATCGTTATCTGCTCGCTCGTACCACCTCGGATGCTCACGTCCGTCTGAGCACCGATAGGACCGCGCTGGCGCACATCCACGCCAACCGCCATTTTCAGCAAATCGTTAATACTTTGTACTGGCGCCGCCTGAATATCTTCACGGCTCAGTACAGTGACCATTCTCGCGGCTTGCCCCAAGGCAAGCGGTGCGCGCGAACCCGTTATCTCGACCCCGTCGAGCGTTGCCTCCTTGTCTGTTTGCTCATCGTCGCTCGTCTTCTCCGTCTTGGTGCTGATGTCGTCCGTTGCAGCACTGGCACTCTCCAGTGTCGCAATGCTCAGCACGCCGATGGTGACAACGCGTCCCAAACAGGCAAACAGGGCATATCCCTTCCGTGTAAACTGTCGGAAGCGGAGGGCCTTGCGCTGATTGAAAATTGGTTTGTACATACTTTGTTATCTAAAAAACGCTGACAAAGGTACGAATAAGCGAGAAGAAAACCAAAAGAATTTTGAGTTTTCTCGAGCGTGAGTACCTTCGACCGCAGGTCAGAGGTACGAATAAGTGAGCACAATGCAAAACAAAAATCGTTTATTTTTCAATAATGGTTTTGTAGAAAACCAAGGCGATATCGGCATAGCAGTAGAGTGGGGTGCTATGTGTCTTGATAATATCTGTGTGGTAATGGCGTTGTGACTGCATGTTCAGGATTGCGTTCCAAGAATCTGTGAACGAACGGTTATAGGCAGTGGCGAGAAAACGAACCTGTGCTTCTTTCGGTAGTTTCAGAAGTTGCGGATGGCGTTGTTGTAAAAGTCTGATGAAGAGGGCAAGATAGCGACATTGCCCTTGTTCTGTGCTGAGTCGCCTAATGCGACTTCTACGTACCTCATTGTTGTCTTGCAGGTTGAATACGAATCCGTATTCTTTCGATAGTGCAGACACGTTCCAAGCTGTTTCCACTTCTTCTGCAAACGAAGGCTTCATCTGGAAACGACCAATGGAGAAATTGGCACCCGCAATGCCCCGGCTGACGTATAACCCATTGACGGCAGCCTGTTCTATCTGGTCTTTCCACTTGCTGTAGCGGATGAGTTCCGGGAAAATGATAGCCTCGGCTATTCGACTATCGACATCAAAGAGGTCGAATTCCTTCTTCCATTCGCTGTGGTGTTCAATAACGTAATTGGCTGCAATGGCCCAATTGCTGCCGAACACCTTGGGGTAATTGACAGAAAAAGCTGTGGCACTGCTCATCACGAGCAATAACCACAGCATGATAGCATGTTTCACTTCTTGTATGTGCATTTCTGTATCTTGTTGCCGTCGAAGACAATCCACTCCAGACGGTCAGTGTTAGACGTAAAAGCAGCAGGAACGTAAGTTGTCATGCCGTGGACGATGAGTTCGCCCGACTTGCTGTACTCTACGGTACGCTTGCCACTGCGGCTCTTATAGGTTCCATAAGGAATATTTTCTTGATTGGCTCCCTTCTTCAGTCGTGCATCAGCCTCCTTATTGATGGTTTGAAGCTCGTCTTCGCCAATCTTGCGGAACTTGCCATTCTCAACGACGGCATATTCCTCTGTGTCTTCGTTATGGGCTAACAACGGCCATTTGCCTCCTGGTGTCTTGAAGTCGCTGACGCCACCGATGTGTCCACCGCACTCCCATGCACAGAACTCCCAGCCTTTTGGCAGCTCGTAAAGCGACGCTGTGCAGACAGGCGATGCCTTCAGCTTAGGCAACTCCTTATATGCCTTGTCAAGAAGGTTGCCCACCATGATAACGGCATTAAGATCCATACGTACTAAAGCGCACTCAGGCAGATCACCGCTTGCCACGACCTCACGCGACAAACTGGAGAATTTAGCAGCCATCTTTTTCACTTCAGATATTTGGCGCTCCAGCGAAGCACGGTATTCCTTGGCAGCTTCCAGACGATAGTTGTAGAGCAGCTTATCGGCATCGTCGTAGAGAGCGTCAATTTGACTGGCATCGTCAATAGCACATACATCATCGTACAATTTCTGCAGTTTTCCTTCATATTTCTTGGAAATACCAGTATAGCTATGCTGCTCCTCGCGTTCCATGAATTTTATGTAGTCCTGCATCAGTTTGCCAATCTTAGCCTCATAGCCGTTAAGAGCAGCAGTCATCTGTGTTGTCTGCTTGCTGAAGTTGCTGGCGTTCATTGCCATTTTCTGCATTTTCTGCATAAACTCAGGATGTTGGCGGATATAGGCTTCCTGCTCCTTCTCGCTCATTTTCTCGAAACGTTGCATCTCTGCCTGATCAACGTTGTCGCCGGTAATCTTCATCAATATCTTCTGACGGAGAGGCTCTTTCTTCGAGTCGGGCACATTCTCGTCATTCAGCATAGCCAATTCCTCTTTGGTCAGACCGAACAAATCCTGAATCTTGCGCTCCCATTTCTGACGAAGTGCTTCTATCTCAGCATCAGAACAGCCGTTGGCACCAGCCTGCAACTGCTCGGCACGAGCCAGCACGGCAGCAATTTTCTGGGTGTAGGCATCGCGCTCTTCCATGGTGCTGCGAGCCATCTTTTCTGCAGAGGGCAATGGGGGCAGTTCGTTCATCAAGGCCGTAGCCGATGACGATTTACTGGGTGTTATGACCCCATCCCATGTGATCGTTACAGTTTTACGCTTGGGGACAATATCACTGCCTTGCGCAACGGAAAGTTTCGAAGCATCAGCGGGTTCGTCACTGTCAGTCTGCTGTTCATCTTGAGAATCTTTACGATTTTCCTGATTCCCCGAAACAGCCTGCTGAGCTTTCTGCTTCAATTTTTTCAGGAAGCCCTGAGCATTAGCGTCTGCCGTGCTGAGCATCAGCAGTGCCGTCATCATCATGACAATCTTTTTCATAAGCATATACTATTTCTTGATAAATTCCACACGGCGGTTCTTGGCTCGTCCTGCCTCCGTCTTGTTGTCGGCAACGGGTTCGTGAGAGCCCTTACCTACAGCACGAAGATTGAAACCATCGACACCAAGTCCTTCTAATGCTTTTACGATTGCTTCTGCACGCTGCTGGGAAAGAGGGTCGTTAATCTTGTCTGATCCTTGATTATCCGTATGCCCTTGAACCTCGAAACGGACATTGGGGTTCTTCTTCATATAGTCGGCAACTTTCATGATTTCAATCATCGACTCCTGTTTCAGGGTCGCCTTTCCAGTGTCGAAGAGGATGTTGTTGGTGACAAACTTACCCGTCTCCTGAATGGCTTTCTCTACAGCAGACACATCCTGAGCATTACGGTCGTAGAGCGCAACGGCACCCTTGGCAATCACCACGTTGCGGATGAAGGTGAGATTCTTGTATTCGAAAGGAACCTGGAAGCACATCCATGTAGGCTGGTTGACGCGTGGCAGGTTCACTACACGCTTGTCGTTGAAATATACCTTCAGGGCGCGCTTGTTGAAGGACAGGGCTACGTGGTTCCAGCCCTTCTTGAAGCTGTATTCGAATGCGCCTTCCTTGTTTCCATTGAATGTATAGCCATGTTCTCTGGTATCGCAGACACCATGCTTCAGGACGAAGGCTGTCAGGTCACCAGAATCATATCCCTCGCCAGGAAACTCGGAACGGTTTTTGGTAACGGCAAGAATCAGCTTCATGTCGTTTAAGCCAACATCGTCCTTGCTGTTCCAGTAATAGAAATCATATTCGATGGTAAATTCCTCCGGCAGATAAGCACCCTGTTCCTTAATCAGCGGCTGTATCTGTGCATTGTCAGTAGGATTGATAGCCTTTACGCCGCCCAGGGTCTTGGTCTCTACCGTACCTTGAAACAAATCCCATTTGGATGGAAACTCACCCACCTGTTCAGCCGTCACATCGTCTTGGTACATGATAACGGAGCCACGCTTGAAATCGGAGGAGGTGGTGGCCTGTGGCTGTTCGTCAGAAGCACTCGCTGAACTGTCGTCAGCATCGTTGCGATTCTTCTTGGAACTTTTCTCTTTCTTCTTGCCGTCAAGCACGTCATCCATTACTTCATCGGTTTCGCGCTCTACTTTGTTTTCGATTTTGTCCTTCACTTTTTCTACGGCTTTGTCCTTTAGCTTCTTTAAAAAGCCTTGAGCGTTAGCGTCCATACTCATGGTAAGGAGCAGAGCAAGAGCAATAGTCCATTTTTTCATGTTCATAGTTCCTTAATAGTTTTTGTTAATAGTTTATTTTAAAAGCTTTCCCAAAATTAGGCATTTTAGGTCAACTTGTATTCTAAAATCCACCAAAATAATTGGAATATACCTGTTTTTCCACCCTTTTGGGTGGCGAGTTGGCGTTTAAAATCATTCTTCCACCCAAACAGGTGGTGTGTTTGAAAAGAAATGTTTATCTTTGTAGTCGATATGAAGACAAAACTCCTGATTCTCTTTTTGATGGTCAGCTTTACAGCGATGGCCTATAATGATCATCGTAATGCCAAGGTTGATTCGCTCGAAGCATTGCTGAAGAGTAAGCATCCGCCTACGGGAGATGACTTATTGCGAGCCTATGACGAGCTGATGCGAGGGTGGTTGCCTATTGACGGACAGAAAGCGAGTTATTATGGAAAGAAGGCTTTAGCCCTGAGCTACGAGCGAAACGGACTGAGAATCAGACAGAACGTGCTTCGTCTGTTTGCTCAGATGTACTATGCCCGCGAGGATTTTGACGAAGCCATTCGACTGTTCAGTCTGGCTTTGGCAGTTGTAGATACAATGAAGCATGACAGCCGATACACACAGAAAGACATCGATGACGCCCGCTCATGTATCTATGGTGCTATCGGCAATGTTTACAACCTGCAGGACAAACACCACTTGGCTATTCATTACTATCAGATGGCACTTCCAATTTTCGAGAAATATAACTGGCTTGAGAGCCAGGCTGTCCTGTTTCACAATATCGGAGAACTGTATTACACGATGGGTAATGAGCAAGAAGCTGAGCAGAACTACCTGAAAGCGATTGAGAAAGGGACTGCTGCTCGTGATTCGCTGATGATTGCAATGGGACGCAAGGGACTTCTTCGTCTCTATGTAGGACAGGACGACTATTCAAAGGCATTACGGGTGGCTGAGCCTTGCTATGCCTACTATCGGGCTCACAAAGCGGAGGAGGTAGAAGATTATCCCGTGGTTCTGGCTTCGCTGACACGCCTCCATTTGATGAAAGGGTATCAAGACATTGCCGCTGCCAAGAAATATGCAGAAGAAGCTCTCTTGTTGGTGGACAGCTTGGTTTTCGAGCACCAGAGCGATATCTTTGCAGCATGTAGCGAACTGGCTATGGCTGAGCATCAGTGGGAAAAGGCTCTTTTCTATGCACAACGAACCATCCATCCTGATTCACTGGCAACAAGTGCCGATGCAAGCTGCTATCGTCTTCTTGCTGAAATATACATGCAATTGGGACAGAAAGACAAAGCCAGACTGTATATTAATAAGATGTATGAGTTGATGTCGCGTTATTCTACAGACCACTATCAAAGCGGACTGTCACAGATGGAAGTGCTCTACGAAACGGAAAAGAAGGAGGCACAGATTGCATCTTTGGGCAAAGAGCGCACTTTATACCGATGGTTGCTGTTGGCAGCTTCAATTGCCATTGCCGCTTTCGTTGCAGGTGGTATTTTGATGGTTATTGTTCAACGTCGCAAAAAAGCACTGTTGGCAGCCAATGTCGCTTTGGAGACTGAGACCAGGGAGCGTCGTATCTTGGCTCAAGACCTGCACGACGGTATTGGTGGCATGCTGTCATTATTGCGACTGAAAATGGAAGACTATAAACGGCAAATCGGACAGCAGGGACAGCAAGAGGAAGTGCTGCCAATGATTGACAATATTCACACGGAGCTGCGCCGTACTGCTCACCACCTCATGCCGGAAGAACTCCTGAAGAACGGATTGGAATCTGCTTTGCGCGACTTTGCCGTTTCTGTTCCTGGTGCTCAGTTTCAAGCCATTGGCAATATTCAGCTGCCAAAAGACAAGGAACTCGTGTTATACCGTTGCGCCTATGAACTGGTGAACAATGTCCTCAAACATACGAATGCCAATCGTATAGACATTCAGTTGATGCAGGATGCTTCAGAGGTGATGCTGACAGTTAGCGACAACGGGCAGGGAATTCCTCTTACGCCTGATGCTTCGTCAGTTGCTGCTGATTCCGGAATGGGATTGCGTAATATCCGGGAACGTATCAGCTCCTGTCATGGTCGTGTTGATATAGCATCGGTCGTGGGGAAGGGGACAGACATTAACGTCATACTACCACTATGAAAAAATATATTATAGACATCTATATTGTTGACGATCATCGTATGGTGTGTGAAGGCATTGCCAATATCATTAACCAGAGCGAAATCGGTCACGTCAGCTATAGCTTCAACACGTTGGAAACTTGTTGGCAGATGCTCGAGAAGCGGAGACCTGACATTCTGCTGCTCGATATATCGATGCCAGATGGCGACGGCATATCTTTCTGTCAGAAAATCCTTAAGCACTATCCTAAAGTTAAGGTTATAGCACTTACCATTCATGACGAGTACTCCATGATACAGCGTATGATGACTTGTGGCGCACATGCCTACGTGCTCAAGAATTCATCGTCCGGCGAATTGTTGGATGCCATCTGTCATGTATGGCAGGGTCATGAATACGTTTCGCCTGCTGTTGCCGAAATACTGGATAAAGGTAAATTGTCAAGCGTCATACTCACGGAGGTCGAACAGAACATATTAAAAATGATATGCAGCGGTATGACCAATCCACAGATAGCTACCGAGCTGAGACTTAGTACAGAAACGATAAACTGGTATCGGAAACGGCTTCTTGCTAAATTCGGTGTCAACAATACCGTTAGCCTCGTCAGAATAGCGATGAACGAAAAGATTATCTGATTTCAGAAGTTCCGCTAGTTTTCATATAATAAAAGGCGCAAAAGAACCGTTTCCTTTTTGTACGGTGTGCCCCAACATTAAAACATGGATATTGGCTTGACCTATGTCAAAGTATTGATTATTGTCAAATTTAGAGGCTTTTTCTTTCGAAA
This sequence comes from uncultured Prevotellaceae bacterium, assembly GCA_902770195.1. Classification (GTDB taxonomy): domain Bacteria; phylum Bacteroidota; class Bacteroidia; order Bacteroidales; family Bacteroidaceae; genus Prevotella. The sequence continues at coordinate 3,697 of CACXSA010000018.1, read as the reverse complement.
ATGATGAAAAGAAGATACAGCGTATCGGAATATGCCGTACCTTTGCATCGTCAAAAGGATAACAGAACCCCTAAAGAGTAGGGGAATAAAAAAAGAGATTAGGATAACATTTTAGGTTTAAAAAATTGAGAAAGGAAAAGATTATGATGTTGACAATTATTTCAATGGCCGTTGTAGCTGTAGCAGCTATCGAGGCAATGTACATCTGCAAGAATGCAAAGATGTTATTAAAGTAAGAAAAAAGAAAGTGTAAAATAACAAATGAAATCCGCAGGCCGTGATGAGCCTGCGGAATTTTTTTTTTTGAGGATTTATTTTGCATTTCACCCGATTTGCACTACCTTTGCCGGCAACAAACAAAAACAGTGAAACTATGAAAAGAAACCATGTATTTATGATGCTGCTGTTGGCTGTTATGGTTGCAGCATGTTCCAAGGGTGACAAGCCCGTAGTGCCTCCCGCACCGCCTTCAGGCACCACCATCAATTATCACCTGGCTACAGCCGACGAGGCACGGACGCTGATGCAGGGTAATACGGAGCACTATGCCAAGATGAGCCAGCTGGACATTGACTGGCGACTGGAGAAGACGGGCGGCACGCTGAGCGAACTGCAGGAAATGGCCTGGCAGCAGACGCTTGACTTCACAGAGAGCGAAAAACAGCTCTTCGCCACGGCTATCGGCATCATCGAGGACAGCTTGCGCCAAATGGGTTGCAGTCTGCCCATACCGCCCGAGATTGTGTTCATCAAGACGACCATGAAGGAGGAGGGCGGTCCTGCAGCCTACACCATCAAGAACCAGATATTCTTTGGCGAGAAATTTATTGCCAAAAAAATGCCCCAGGTTGGGAAGACTGCTGAAGAGAACCAGGCAGCGCTGATGGATTTCACCGTGACCGTAGCGCATGAGCTGTTCCACACCACCACGCGTAACTCGCCTGCATTCCGCCAGCAGATGTATGACCTGATAGGATTTACGGTGATGCCTCAGGATATCGTGTTCCCCGAGGTCATCGCCAATAGAATCTTAATCAATCCTGACGTTGAGCACATGGACAACTATGCCGAGTTCACCATTGGCGGCAAGAAAACCCGTTGCGAAATAGTAGCATTCTATACCAAGACGTGGGCAGAGGCTCATGCAGAGCATGGTGACGACATCGAATTCTTCGATTTTGCGAAAACTTTCCTTGTGCCCATCGACGACATGAGCCGTACATACACTATAGAGGATGCCAGTGACTTCTGGGATGTGGTAGGGCGCAATACCGACTATGTCATTGCTCCGGAAGAGTGCCTGGCCGACAACTTCGCATTTGCCGTAGTCCGTGGCATGCACCCCGCAAAGCCATACGCTACACCGGAACTCATCAGGAACATCATCGCCCTGCTGAAAAATTACTAGTAAACACCCTTGGCCGCTGGTTTGCTTTCAAACTGGCGGCCTTGTACACAGCGGAACCGACCCCGTTGTGTACATAAAAAAAAGGCGGAAAAAGCCTTTGGCGAGGGGGTGCAACATCAATACTCATGACATGTGCAACATCAATACTCATGACATGTGCAACATCAATACTCATGACATGTGCAACATCAATACTCATGTCATTTTATGACCTGAATTTTAAACAATGTACACAGCGGAACCGACCCCGTTGTGTACGGATTTTTTTTAATTAGGCACGGATCTTTGACCGAGGTCAAAGCGACAGGGTCGAGCGGGACACGGATGGACACGGACTTTTTTAATTAGGCACGGATGGAGAGGTAGTAGCCCAGACGATAGAGGTGGAAGAGGAAAAGGTTGGGGTGGAGCACGAGGAGGCGGCGCTCCCACAGCCGTATGTGGCAGTGCAAGTAGCGGACGAGGGGGGCTACGGGTGCGAGGCGGCGGGCGAGGGCGAGGAGGGGGGAGTAGTCTATGAGTTCGTTGCGGAATCGGTGGAGCGTCTGCAGGTTGCGCTCACACTTGCTGATGTATTCGTCGTTGGTTTCGAAACTGCTTAGGATAAGTGGGTTGTGGATATAGAGGATGAAGGCTTTGGCTTCGCACAGTTGCTTGCCAAAGTGTACGTCTTCATAGCCGCTGCGGGTGAAGCGCTCGTCGAAACGGCAATGGGTGAAACATGCTCGTGAAATCAGGAAATTGGTGGAGCGGAACTGCTGGTAGGGGTGTGCGTTACAGCGGTCGATGGTGTGCTGGGGCTCGCAGTGCTTCTCGTAAAGATAACGCAGGTTGGAGGGGTCGTGGGTGCCTCCGACGGCAATGCCTCCGTTGACGACGTCGTAGTGGTCGTAGGGCAGGTATCGGATGATGAAGTCCATGCCCGGAATCTGCATGTCGCTGTCGAGGAACAACAGCCAGGGGTAATGGCTGTGGTCGGCGAGGAAGTTGCGGGTGGCTGCGCTGCCCGTGTTGTGCTCCTTGCGAAGGAAGGTGCAGTGTTGGAGCAGTGAGATGGCATTGTTCCGCTCAATGGAACGGGTGTCGGTGGATGCGTCGTCGGCAACGATGATTTCGTAGGTGAATCCGTTGGGTGCATCGTGGGCTACACGTTCGCATAACTGCTGCAGTCGCTTTACGGTGTCGAGGCAGACGCTGTTGTAGCATGGAATCAATATGGACAGTTCTGTAATCATAAGAAATATGTGTGCAAAATTACTCAAAAAAAAGTTATAAATGAGAGTTTTGTCTGTTTTATTTGCCCGTTTTGACTGAAAAGTAGTAATTTTGTGCCGAAATTTTCGGAATCAGCAATTAATTTTGTGCCGAAATATCGGGATTATCAGTAAAATTTGTGCCGAAATATCGGGAATTAACAATTAAAAACAGAAAAGGATATGAAAAAGAATTTATGGAAAGTGGCTGCTCTGAGCGTAATGATGCTGTTCGCCGGCCAGAGCCAGGCCCAAAGTTTAGGTGATGTGTTGAATGCTATCGGTTCGCAGCAGGGTGGCAATGTTGCTCAGGGATTGACCAGCGTGTTCTCCAGCAGCAAGCAGGCCACGGCGGAGAAGTTAGTGGGAACATGGAGCTATACGGAACCCGCCATCGTGTTCACGTCGGATAACATCCTGGCCAAGGCGGCTTCGAAGATTGCCGCTAACAAGGTGGAGAAAAAGCTGCAGGAGCAGCTGTCGAAATATGGCATCAAGCCCGGTTCGTTCACGATGATTTTCAACGAGGACGGCACGTTCTCGGAGACACTGAAGGGCAAGACCACCAAGGGAAAATGGGAGGTGAAGGACTCGAAGCTCGTCCTGTCGGTAGTGGGACTGAAGGCCATCTCCATCACCACGCAGATAGACGGCAAGGACTTGCAGTTCGTGACCGATGCCACCAAGCTGCTGAACCTGTTTAAGACAATCGGTGCCAAGTCGAACAACTCGAGCATCAAGACCGTTGCCTCGCTGATGAAGAGCGTGAACGGCATGCAGGCAGGCATTACGATGAAAAAACAATGAGTTAAAAAAAATTAAGAACGAGGCATTTCTCATTTCTCATTTCTCATTTCTCATTTATAATATGTACCTTTGCAGCCGCTATTACGAGATAGTAGCATGAAATTCATTAATAAACAATTAAAAATTAAAAAATTACAATGGCAACAAAAATCAGATTGCAGCGCGGCGGTCGCAAGAGCTATGCTTTCTACAGCATCGTAATCGCTGACGCAAGAGCACCACGTGATGG
>CACXSA010000017.1 GCA_902770195.1 uncultured Prevotellaceae bacterium | reverse complement strand
AAACGGGAAGAGACGTTGGAATCGATAGCGTTTACGCTGAACCACATATTTCTGCAAGACAGAAAATGTAAGGTGGCTGATGTTAAGATGTATCCTCAGTTGGATGAAGAAAGTGACAATTGCCTGAAAGCTGCGGAGGAAGAAATATGAAACAGATAGAAGTCGTAGCAGCGATCATTCGCGATGAGGAAGGATGCGTCTTTGCCACTCAGCGTGGATTAGGTGAGTGGAAGGACTGGTGGGAATTTCCTGGCGGGAAAATTGAGGCTGGGGAGACGCCGGAGGAAGCGCTGAAGCGTGAAATACAGGAAGAACTGGAAACGGAGATATGTGTGGATGAGTTCTTGTGTACTGTGGAGTATGATTATCCGAAGTTTCACCTGACGATGCATTGCTATTGGTGTCATATTGAAAGTGGCAGTCTGACGCTGAACGAACACGAGGCGGCACGATGGCTCACGAAGGACGAGCTGGGTAGCGTGAAGTGGCTACCGGCAGACAAAGAAGTGGTGGAGGAACTGAAGAAGTATTGAAGTGATCAAAAAAGAAGGGCACTCGATTGGAATGCCCTTCTTTTTATGTTCGATATTATGTTCAAATCAAAATATTAGAGATTCAAGCTCTTCTTGATAGCCTCAATCTTCTGTTCAGCAGCCTTCGTGCAGCGCTCATAGTCGGCAGCACCTGCGAAGCTGGCATCCTTGACCTCTGTGTAGAACTTAATCTTTGGCTCGGTACCAGAAGGACGGACAGAAACCTTGGTGCCATCCTCGCAGAACCACTGGAGCACATTTGAGGTATCCGGCATGTTCAGTTTTGTAACAGTACCATCAGCCTTCTTGGCCTGGAGTGTCTTATAGTCCTTCCACAGACAGATCTTTGCACCACCCAATTCCTTCGGAGGATTGGCGCGGAAGTCTGTCATCATCTGCTTGATCTCGTCAGCACCAGTCTTACCAGGACGAACCACGTTGATGGTTACCTCCTTCGAGAATCCATACTCCTTGTAGATGTTCATGAGCAGATCATAGAGGGTCATGCCGTTGTCGCGAGCCCATGCTGCAATCTCACAGATAAGGCAGATAGATGCGGGGGAGTCCTTATCACGAACCTTATCGAATGGCAGGAAACCGAACGATTCCTCACCGCCACCAATATACTTCTTCTTGCCTTCATTAACACGAATCTCGTTGGCAATCCACTTGAAGCCTGTATAGCAGTCCATGTACTCTACATTGTTCTTCTTGGCAATCTCGGCAATGACCTCGGTGGTCACGATGGTCTTTACGAGGAACTCGTTGCCCTTCAGCTGGCCAAGCTTCTTCTTATTGGCGATGATGTACCAAGAGAACATCATACATGTCTGGTTACCATTCAGGATCTCCCACTCACCCTTTGCATTGCGGCAAACGATGGCCAGACGGTCAGCGTCAGGATCAGAAGCGATTACGAGGTCGGCATTCAGACGTGTTCCGAGCTTCATTCCGAGGGTCATAGCCTCAGCATTCTCCGGGTTTGGAGATACCACTGTCGGGAAGTTTCCGTCGATCACCATCTGCTCAGGAACAACGTGGATATTCTGGAAGCCCCAAGAGCGCAAAGCCTCAGGAATAATCACGCGACCAGTTCCGTGCATTGGAGAGTAAACAATGTTGAGGTCTTTCTGGCGCAGGATAACATCCTGATCAACCATTGCCTCCTTGACAGCCTGCAGGTAATCCCAGTCCATCTCACCACCGATGATGTCGATGAGTTCCTTGTTACCTTCAAACTTAACGTCGTTGATAGAAACCTTGTTCACCTCGTCGATGATACCCTTGTCGTGTGGAGCGAGTACCTGAGCACCATCGTCCCAGTAAGCTTTGTAACCGTTGTACTCACGTGGATTGTGAGAAGCTGTAACGTTAACACCAGCTTGACATCCAAGCTGACGGATGGCAAAAGAAATCTCCGGTGTAGGACGAAGGCTCTCGAAGAGATAAACTTTGATGCCGTTAGCAGAGAAGATGTCGGCAACAGTCTCTGCAAACATACGTCCGTTGTTACGGCAGTCATGTCCAACAACAACAGAGCATTTCTTGCCAGGGAATGCCTTGTTAATGTAGTTGGCAAAGCCCTGAGTAGCCATACCTACGATGTACTTGTTCATGCGGTTGGTACCAGCACCCATGATACCACGCAATCCACCCGTACCAAATTCAAGGTTCTGATAGAATGCGTCGATAAGGGCCGACTTGTCATCAGCATCAAGCATGGCCTGTACTTCTTTACGTGTCTCCTCGTCAAAGGCCGGAGCAAGCCATTCCTTTGCACGTGCCTCGCACTGAGCAATAAGTTGAGCATTATTTTCCATAATTGTTTAAATGAGAGGTTTTGTTTTAGATTTAATTATTTACAATACGCAAAGATACTGATTTATTTTCAAAATCAGTATCTTTAGCCAAATTTTTAACATTTTTAATTACTTACGCATCAATCGGTCTATTTCCTCGAACTGTCTTCCCATGTTCAAATTCAGATAGATGCGATACAAAGCCGGAGCCCATCTTTGCTTGTCTTCTGGAGCTAACCTCCTGTAATCCTCCATAAAAGGGCGAGCCTCCCGATACAATTTCTGTAGCCGTTGATAATTTTTCCGAGGTTCCCGTTCCTGCTCAATAGTCAAGGCCTGATTCAGATAACATGTCGCAATATTAAAATACGGTTCCGGCGAAGCATCCTTCAATTCCATCAACAAACGACTGGTTTCTATACATTCCTCATACCTGCCCAGGTTAAGGAGGGCTACTGACTTAGCCAAGAGGAACAACGTACCGTCTTGTTTGATGTCAAGTCCCCTGTCTGCCAATTGCAACACCTCTTCATATTGTCCTTTTTCAGAATAATAGTCAGCCAGACGGGGGAAAAAATAAGGATATTCAGGATAACGCTCATAGCCTTCTGCCAATGTCCGAAGATAATCACTATCATTCTTTTGCCATTGATATGCCTCACACATATATTGTAAGACAAAGGTTGTCTTTGACTCATCTTTCATCGCCAGCTGACAATGTTTCAACGTGCGCTCAGCATCCTGCAGTTTGTAGCCACACAAGGTGGCCCAATAAGCAGCTGCAGGCAGAAGAGAATCTCTCAGCTGATAGTTATATTCTTCATAAAAAGGCTGATGGGCTGCGTCCAGATAATCGTCAAAATAATCAAATCCTTTTTCGTAATCACCCTTGCGGACGCTCCATGTACCACCATAATAAATATTAATACGAAGCATATTCAATATGGCAGCATTTTCCTTGCGATATGAAAGATGAACACGACCTTTTTTATCAGGCCGTGCATCCAGGTTATCCAGCTCGACAGCAACCTCTTGCAAATGGCTAATCAGATTGTAGAAAGCTGCCGTATCGTATTTTTGCTTGAGATACAATTTCTCGTTGGCAGCATTATACTGGCCTAGAACGGACTCATACCATGTGGAGTAGATCTTGATATTATCATGGTTGGCAGAGTCTTTCAACAAGTCCGTCATCAACTTCTCTGCCTTGTCAAAATCCTTTCCGCTCTTAATATAAGTCTTAGCCTTGTCTATGTCCATCCTCACCTTTTTAGGAGTTGACTGACCACAGACATGACCGGCTAGCAACGTTACCGCCGTTATACTGAAAAATAATCTTTTAAATACCCTTATACTCATTTGTTATTGAATTCCGTCCTCACGAAGTTTCTGTTGCCACTTCCAGGCACTCTTCAACACCTCATCAGTCGGTGTTTCTGCCTTCCAGCCAAGCACTTTATTGGCTTTATCAACATTACCCCAAACCTGCTCGATATCGCCTTCACGACGTGGAGCATAAGTCCAGTTCACTTTCACACCTGTAGCTTTCTCGAAGCCTTCTACCACTTCCAGGGTGGAAAGGCCACGTCCTGTTCCAATGTTAAACACCTCTACGGCATCGGTTTCCGGATGATCCAGAATACGTTCCATTGCCTTCACATGAGCTTTGGCCAAATCAACCACATAGATATAATCGCGGATACATGTCTTATCAGGTGTGTTATAGTCGTTGCCGAATATCTTCAGTTGCTCACGAATACCCATCGCTGTCTGTGTGACAAAGGGTATCAGGTTCATAGGTACACCACTGGGCAATTCGCCAATGAGTGCTGAAGGATGTGCGCCTATTGGATTGAAATAGCGCAAGATAATCGATTTGATAGGAGCCCCGCTGTGTATATAGTCCTGGATAATCTCCTCGTTAATCTGCTTGGTATTACCATAAGGCGACAGCGCCTTCTGAATGGGAGCATTCTCCGTGACCGGCAGGTTCTCTTGTGAGGGTTGTCCATAGACTGTGCATGAACTGGAGAAGATAATACCTTTTACATGATAGACTGGCATCAACTCCAGCAGGTTAATCAATGACATCAAGTTATTTCGATAATACATCAGCGGTTTCTCCACACTTTCACCCACAGCCTTGCTGGCTGCAAAGTGAATAATGCCTTGGATTCCCGGGTACTTCTTGAACACACGCTCCATGCCTGCATAATCACAGCAATCTACCTTCTCGAAAGCGGGACGAATACCCGTGATTTTCTCGATGCCATCAAGCACCTTCTCATTTGAATTGGAGAGATTGTCAACAACAACGACATTATAGCCTGCATTTTGGAGTTCAACCGTGGTGTGGCTTCCAATAAATCCAGTACCACCAGTAACAAGAATTGTCTTTTCCATTTTTTATATCTTTAAAATTTTCGGCAAAGTTACGAATTAATTCTCAATTAACCATACTGCATTCCGATTTTTTAAGTACTGTATAAACAAAAACTCACCGAACCATGTGATTCGGTGAGCATTCTTGTTGCGGTGCGTACGAGACTCGAACTCGTGACCTCCTGCGTGACAGGCAGGCATTCTAACCTACTGAACTAACGCACCTTTTTGCTTGGTGACTCTGAGACCTTTTCTGGCGGTGCGTACGAGACTCGAACTCGTGACCTCCTGCGTGACAGGCAGGCATTCTAACCTACTGAACTAACGCACCAAAATAGTCTCTTTTGTCGTTTAGCGGGTGCAAAGGTAAATAGAATTTTTGAAAATACAAAACTTTTTGGGGAAAAGTTTATAAAAATCTTTGCATCAATACGGCATCGGCATATTTTTTCCCATCATACAGCCAATCTCGAAGTGTTTCCCGGCACTCGAAAGCCGCTTTTTCAAAAACCGCTATGGCAGCAAGGTTGTCTTTTCCCACCACACCATAAAGCTGATGCAGATGCAACACGTTAACAGCATAGTCGCACAAAGCATGCAACGCTTCTGTGGCATATCCCTTCCTGCGCTCTGACTCCAAGATGACGATACCCGTTTCAGCTCGCAGGTGTTGGGGTGAGAAATTCATCAGATCCACTATTCCCACTGCCTTGCCTTCCATATTCTCTACAATCATACGCAGTTGCTTGTCTGCATAGATGTCATCTGACGAGTTGGCTATATAGTCGTGTAACGTATAACGCGAATAAGGCACATTAGTCACTCCGACATTCCACAAGCGAGTGTCGTTTTCTATTTTGTATAGCAGTTCCAGGTCTTCCGGCTCTATGGCTCTCAGCCTAATCTTGTTCATAAGCATCGTGACGAAGGATTGATAAAACGACGCAATCTGGCTGACTGTATGTGTATCAAGGCCAGAAAAGCACGGATGTAAATGGCTATCTGGATGGGAACAGAGAAAAAGAAGCTAAGATGCTGATAGTGCTTGCGGAAGAATATGAGCATGGCTTGGTAGAACACATGCACATAACGGAACGAAGTCTTCTGTGTAGAGCCCCCTTTATAATGAATGATATCGTAAGGCAGATACCAATTCTGCCAGCCACCCTTCAACAAGCGATAGGACAAGTCGATGTCCTCGCCATACATAAAGAAGTCTTCATCCAAAAGTCCCACCTCGTCAAGAGCTTTTTTGCGCAGCATAAAGAACGCCCCACTAATCACCTCTATCTGACAAGGCTTATCCCATGGTAAATCACTCATGTAATAGCGACGCGTAAAGCCCAGCATCTTCAGCATAGCCACCCAAGGCGTAGGGATGCCACGTCGCGATTCAGGTGCCGGAACCCCCTCACGTGTCAGCATGCGCACTCCTGCCCCACCCGCTTCGGGATGCGCATCCATGAATTCTATACATTTGAGTATGGTCTGTTCTCCTACTACCGTATCAGGGTTTAGCAACAACACATATTCCGACATGCACGCCTTGATAGCCTGATTGTTGGCCTTGGCGAATCCTACGTTCTCCTTATTGATGATCAACCTTACGTCAGGATAGTGCTTCGATAGGTAATCTACCGTGTCGTCCTTTGAGCAATTGTCCACCACGACAATCTGACCGTCCAGCTCGCCAAGAGCCTTACGGACACTATCTATGCACTCCGTCAACAGGTTGCGCACATTATAGCTGACTATGATTATACTGACTTTTTCGGCCATACAAACGGAATACATAAAAGCAGTACAACACCCAGATAGAAAAAGATGGTAGAACTATAAATAAGGTATAGTATTACATTTACCACCAATGGCACCACGACAAGTGCCATCCGTAGCTTCCAGTTTTTCTTATAGAGTCGGACACCCAGATAGGCGCACAACAGCGTTAACAGTTCTACCGCCGTTGTCAACCAAAATTGAAACACATCGTTATTCATCTTGAATTTACTTCTTTATTATCTCGTCATTTATTTTTCCCAACAACTACTTATCTCCATTCACACCCTACTTTCCTTCAAACGGAGTACGGTTCAGGATGGAGCGTCCCAGCGTCACCTCGTCTGCATATTCCAACTCATCGCCCACAGGGATGCCGCGTGCAATAATACTGATTTTCACATCGCTAAAGGGTGCCAGTTTGCGGAATATGTAGAAGTTGGTGGTGTCGCCCTCCATCGTTGAGCTCAGGGCCAGGATAACCTCTTTAACACCGCCTTTGCCTACCCGTTCCACCAGAGAGTCTATCTCCAAATCCGACGGTCCTATCCCGTCCATAGGCGAAATGACACCTCCCAGTACGTGATAGAGCCCACGAAACTGCTGCGTATTCTCCACAGCCATCACGTCTTGTATGTTCTCAACCACACAGATAGTCGTCTCGTCACGCCGGGGATCACTACAGATAGGACACACCTCGCTATCACTGATGTTATGACAGATGCGACAGCGCTTCACCTCCTGTTTCATCTTGTTGATAGCTGCTGTCAACTGCAGCACGTCCTCCGTATCTTGGCGCAACAAATGGAGAACCAGCCGCAAGGCAGTCTTGCGCCCTACGCCAGGCAATTTGGAAAACTCCTGTACTGTCCTTTCCAATAGTTGTGATGGATATTGTGCCTGTATCATCAATTTTCAATTTCACTAAGTTCCAGCCACCGCATCGACTTCTCATCCAGTTCGTCGTTCAGCAAAGGCAGTCGTTTACTCATCGTCGTTATCTCCTCGACAGAAGTTGTTCCGCCGCAGAGTGCTTCCTCAATCTGTTTCTTTTCAGCCTCCAGCAAGGCAATGTCTTTCTCCAGTTGCTCCATTTCGCGCTTTTCCTTATACGAAAGACGGCGCCGGTCATCATGGCGATAGCTGACCTTTGTCTGGTTAGAATTATCCGAAATACCTATCTTACCGGTCTGACTAGCCTTGTTTTCTTCCAGCGCCGACCACTCCCTATACTGGGTGTAGTTACCTGGGAAGTCTTTGATTTCTCCCTGTCCTTTGAACACCAGCAGATGATCTACCACCTTATCCATAAAATAGCGGTCGTGCGACACTACGATGACGCAGCCGGGAAAATCCTGCAAATATTCTTCAAGAATCTGCAAGGTTACGATATCCAGGTCGTTGGTAGGCTCGTCCAGCACCAGAAAGTTCGGATTGCGCATCAGCACCGTACAGAGGTAAAGTTTCCGACGCTCGCCACCCGAGAGCTTATATACATAATTATATTGTTGCTCAGGCGTAAACAGGAAATACTGCAGCAACTGCGAGGCACTCAGTTTGCGGCCGCTGCCCAAATCAACATAGTCTGCTATCTCCGTTATCACGTCAATGACTTTCTGCTGCTCGTTGAACTGCAGACCTTCCTGTGAGAAATAGCCAAAGCGCACGGTGTCGCCAATGACAATGCGTCCCTCATCTACAGGAATCTGGCCCAACAGCATCTTGATGAAGGTCGATTTGCCGGTGCCATTGCTACCTACAATTCCCATCTTTTCGAAACGAGAGAAATTGTAGTAGAAGTCCTTCATGATGACCACATCGTCATAGCGTTTCGAGATATACTGGCATTCAAAGATTTTCGAACCGATATATACGTTGGAAGCTTTCAGTCGCAACTGTCTTTCCTCCAAACGTTGCTTGGCCACTTTCTCCAGTTCGTAGAAAGCCTCTTCCCTGTAGCGGGCCTTATGACCACGGGCCTGGGGCATGCGGCGCATCCATTCCAGTTCCGTGCGATACAGGTTATTGGCACGTGCTATTTCCGAGCGTTTGTTGTCTATTCGCTCCTGACGTTTCTCCAGATAGTAGGCATAGTTGCCTCGATAGGTATAGATAGTACGGTCGTCCAACTCAAGTATCACGCTGCACACACGGTCTAGGAAGAAACGGTCGTGGGTCACCATCAGCAAGGTGCGGTTGCCCCGCTGCAGGAAACCCTCCAGCCATTCTATCATTTCCAAGTCCAGGTGGTTTGTCGGCTCATCCAATATCAGCAGGTCGGGTTCCGTCAGCAACACATTGGCCAACGCCACGCGCTTCTGCTGTCCACCGCTGAGCTGTCCCATGGGCTGTTCCAGGTTGCGAATCTTCAACTGCGTCAACACCTGCTTGGCCTTCAGCACTTTCTCCGGGTCTCCTTCGTGATTAAAGCATGCATCGAGCACGCTCTCCTCAGGGTCAAACTGTGGTGTCTGCTCCAGGAATCCCACCTTCAGGTCTTTTCGGAATACAATATCGCCAGCGTCGTAGCCCTCCTTGCCGGAAAGGATGGAGAGCAGCGTCGATTTACCCGTACCGTTTTTCGCTATCAGTCCCACCTTCTGACCTTCACCGATGGAGAAACTGATGTCGCTGAACAGTTGCAAGGCACCGAACGACTTGCTGAGGTGTTGTACGTCCAGATAGGGAATCATAGGCCCATAACTAACTTAACCAACAAGATGACTACCGGGAGGGTTATCAGTAAGATGCCTACAAAGTCAATGATAAAGCCCGTCTTAATCATCTTAGTGATGGGCACATAGCCCGATGCATAGACGATAGCGTTAGGCGGCGTTGACACAGGCATCATGAATCCTAACGATGATGCCAGGGCAATGCCTACAGCAACGGGGATTGGACTGAAGCCCATCGAGACCGCTGTTGTGATACCGATAGCACCTATCAGGTTGACAGAAGCCGTATGCGAGGTAAATTCTGAAAGCACGAGTGTTGCCACGCAGAACACGGCAACGAAGACCCATTCAGACGGCTGGCCGCCCATAACCTCCTTCAGTCCATGACCTATCCAGTCGGAAAGTCCGGTGGTGTACATCAAGGCACCCATGGAGAGACCGCCGCCAAAGAGCAGCAGCGTGCCCCACTCTATACCCTCTATTCCGTCTTTCCACTTCATCGTCATCTCGCCCGTTTTCAGGTTGACAGGCAGGAAGAACAGCAACAGACCACCCACCATGGCAGCAATAGATTCGGGGAAGTGAGCATCGTAGAATGTCATCACGGCAGAATGTGGTCCGTAGAAAACGCTCAATATACTTGGTGCCACCCACAAAAAGACAGCAACAAAGAAAGCTATCAGCGTATTCTTCTGTGCCCGTGTCCATTTTCCTAACGATGCCACATAGTCGCTAATGAACTTCTGGGCACCTTCTATATGCTTCACGTCAGCAGGGAACATCCGAGAGAGCACGATGTATGCCACTATGAAGTAAAGCACCATAGCCACCGTGCCCCAAATCATCCATTGGAAGAACGACACCGTAGGAGCCTGGGGAGCCAACTGGTCGAGGAATCCCAGCATGATAATGTTCGGAGGTGTTCCGATGGGAGTCATCACACCACCTATACTACATGCATAGGCCGTCATCAGCATCAGTCCTGTAGCGTATTTGTAGCTGCTCAGGTCTATTATCTTACCGTTAGCAGCCATCATCTCGCGGATAGCCTCCAACAGTCCTAAGGCTATGGGGAACATCATGGCCGCCGTGGCCGTATTGCTGATCCATCCGGAACAGAGGATGCACGCAAGTCCGATGGCAAGGAAGATGCGCCGCGGGGAATCGCCCACCCATTTCATCGACAGGATGCCGTAGGCTATACGCTTGTCCAGACCGTTCACCATCATTCCCTTGGCCAGAAGGAAGCCGCCCATGAAGAGGAATATCATAGGATTGGCAAAATTGGAAAACGCATCCTTCATCGGTGCAATGCCCAACAGCACGCATAACGTGGGGCCCAGCAGCGACGTTACAGGGATGGGTACGGGTTCCGTTATCCACCATGTAGCCACCAGCGACATCACCGCCAGCAAGCGGTGGGAATCTCCCGCCAGCCCGTCAATGGGCATGACCCATACCAAAACTGCAAGGACGGGTCCCACTACAGCTCCTATAAGCCGTCTCAACTTCTCAAAACCAGCATCACTATTCATCGTTCTTCAAATTTTGGTTAATCTGTTCTATATAGTCCAGCACGTCGTCCCTACCCTCTTTCTTCTCTGCAGAGGTCAGGAACATCGGGGGCATTTCCTCCCACGTTTCCGAAAGCGTCTTCTTATACGCCTCAACAGCCTGACGGCACTTATTAGGCGTCAGCTTGTCGGCCTTGGTGAACACGATGCTGAACGGAATCGACGACATACCCAGCCACTCCATGAACTCCAGGTCTATCTTCTGCGCCTCCAGCCGGATATCCACCAGCACAAACACGTTCACCAGTTGTTCCCGCTGCAGGATATAGCCGCGAATCATCTGGTCCAGCTTGTCCACCTCCTTCTTCGAGCGCTTGGCATAACCATAGCCCGGCAGGTCCACCAGATACCATTCCTTATTAATGATAAAGTGGTTGATGAGCAGCGTCTTACCCGGTGTTGCACTCGTCTTGGCCAACTTCCTGTTATTCGTCAGCATATTGATCAGGCTCGACTTACCGACATTCGACCGTCCGATGAACGCATATTCAGGCTTCGTATCCTTCGGGCACATCGACACCATCGGTGCCGACAGCGAAAATTCAGCTTGCTTGATTTCCATACGTATTCACATTTTGACTGCAAAGTTAAGCATAAAAATAGGGACTGCCAAACCTCAGCCCCTATTTTTTTTCACCACTCGGTGCACCGAGTAGTCAGAAAACGACTTTGTGGCCATCACTCGGTGCACCGAGTGGTCGTGCCAACGACTTTTTTGCCATCACTCGGCACACCGAGTGGTCGTTCCAACGACTTTTTTGCCATCACTCGGCACACCGAGTGGTCGTTCCAACGACTTTTTTGCGGCACTCGGCGCACCGAGTGGTCATGCTAATATAATAATTGCCGGAAGTTCTTTGTTTTTTTTCCGACTTATTCGTACCTTTGCAGCCGTTTTACCGAAAATCAAGCAAGAGGAAATGGCAGAACAGTCCCTGAAACGACAATTGAAAGTGCTCACCATCCCAGTGTTTATCGAAATGGCACTGGTCATGCTGCTCGGTGCCGTAGATACCGTGATGCTGAGCCGTTACAGCGACAACAGCGTGGCTGCCGTGGGACTGGACAACCAGCTTATCTCGCTCGTTTTCCTGGTCTATCAGTTCTTCTCGATGGGTGCCGCCATACTTTGTGCACAATACATCGGTGCCGGACTTCGCAAACGACTGGTACAGGTGGTGGGTATGGCACTGGTCATCAACTTGATACTTGGACTCGCAGTCAGCCTGCTTCTTTTCTTCTATTCCGAGCACCTGCTGCTGCTCATGGGACTCCGCCCTGAGCTGATGGACGACGGACTGGTATATCTGCGGCTGACGGGAGCCCTGTCGTTCTTCCAGGCTCTGTCGCTGACATTCTCCGCCTCGCTGCGTAGTGCCGACAAGGTCATCTATCCGATGGTGGTCACGGGCATTGTTAACGTGCTGAACATATTGGGCAACTATGCACTCATCTTCGGTCACTGGGGCTGTCCGCAACTGGGTGTCGAGGGTGCGGCCATCGCTACCGCCACCAGCCGCGCCGTCGCCATGATTCTGCTGGCCGTCATCCACTTCCGCGTGCATATACCCCGCTTCCCCGTCCACTATTTCCGCCCTATCCCCTGGAAGGAGCTGCGCAACCTGCTGTACATCGGCATACCAGCCATGAGCGAGAATATCTCCTATTGCCTGTCACAGGTAGTCATCACTTTCTTCATCAACCAGATTAGCAACGAGGCACTGGCCGCCCGAACCTACTGCCACAACATGATAATGTTCGTCTATCTCTTCTGCCTGAGTATCACACAGGGCGGCGACATTCTCGTGGGACATCTTGTCGGTCAGCAACGCCAGCAGGCAGCTTATATCCTCGGCAACTATTTCTTCCGCTGGTCCATGATTATCACGCTGACAGGCTCTGTCGCCCTCGCCATTTTCGGACGTTCCATCCTCACAGCCTTCACCGACAATCCGGAAATCATCGCGATGGGCGTCTGGGTACTCGTAGTCGATGTCTTCCTGGAAGTCGGGCGCACGTCGAACATCTTTGCCGGCAGCACCCTGCGCGCCACGGGCGACACCTTCTATCCCTTCGTCGTCGGCATCATCTTCCAGTGGAGCGTAGCCGTCGGCCTCAGCTACGTCATCGGCATTCCGCTTGGTTACGGCCTGGTGGGCATGTGGATAGGCTTTGCCCTCGACGAGAACATCCGCGGCGTCATCCTTGTGCGACGCTGGCGGTCGGGCAAGTGGCGCACGAAGGGATTTGTCAAATAAAACCACCTACACCTTATTTATATATAAAGAGAGAGCATAGTTTCTTGCAGACTTCGCAAATAAAGTACACTAAAATTTGCATAGTTCAAGGAAAATGCTTACCTTTGCCCTCGAATTTCAGAAAAACGTGCTTCCGTCCGTGAAGCATTTTATTTCCAAAATCAATTTCAACATTTTCGAAGATTAATAACGAATTACTGTATATATCATGTACACAAAAGATGAATTATCAAAATTGTCAATCCCTGAATTGATGGGGATAGCAAAAGAGTTAGGTGTGAATGTCTCTCAGGATGACGAATTGGAGACTGTCATTTATGCTATCTTAGACAAGGCAGCAGAAGATTCTGCAGCAGGAAAAACAGCACCCAAGCGCAAACGCACTCGCATTGCCAAAGACACCGATAAAGTTTATACCGTCAACGGAAGTGATGGCGAGAACCTGAATGCCAAGGCTTCCAAACCAGAAAAGAAGAAAACCCTTGATTCGCTGTTTGCCGAACAGGAAGCAGCAGAAGCAGCAGAGGCCGCTGAAGCCGCTGAGCAGGGAAAAGCCGAGCCGGCAGCACCTGCACCAGTAGAAGAGGAAAAGCCCGCACCCAAAAAGCGCGGACGCAAATCGAAGAAGGAACTGGAAGAGGCTGCTGCCGCAGAATCTGCCAAGAAAGCAGAAGAAGCAGAAGGAGCGGAAGCAGCAGAAGCAGAGCAGCAAGTTAAAGATGCTGCCGCAGAGGCCGTAATCCCCGAAGCAGAGGATACTGCCGCTGCAGAGACCGTCGATCCAACTCTGCTGAACCAGTTGCAGGAAAAAATGAATATGCAGCATCAGGAGCCCGAAGCATCCATGGAAGGTGTCTGGGAAGGTGATCCCGGCGACGGCACCGACTTCATTCCCGTGGTGGATTTGCCCATTGAAGACGGTGAGGCCATTCCCACCCTCGACATATTCGACCGCCCCGTCGCTCAGGCTCAAGAGCATGCTGCTCTGGCCGAGCGTCCTGCATACAATGCGCCATACGCCGCCGAGAAATTCAACTTCGACGATTTAATAACAGGCAACGGTGTGCTGGAGATATTACAGGACGGCTATGGGTTCCTGCGTTCCAGCGACTACAACTACCTGTCGTCTCCCGACGATATCTACGTAAGTCCTCAGCAAATCAAGCGCTATGGATTGAAGACGGGCGATGTAGTGGATTGCACCGTTCGTCCTCCACACGACAACGAGAAATACTTCGCCATGTGCACGGTGAACAGCATCAATGGGCGCCAGCCTCAGGAAGTTCGCGACCGTGTGGCTTTCGAACACCTCACCCCACTCTTCCCCGACGAGAAGTTCACACTTTGCGGTGACAAGGCAACCACCAATCCTTCCGTCCGCATCGTTGACCTGTTCTCACCCATCGGTAAAGGTCAGCGTGCCCTCATCGTTGCCCAGCCAAAGACGGGTAAGACCATCCTGATGAAGGATATTGCCAACGCCATCGCTGCCAATCATCCGGAAGCATATATCATGATGCTGCTCATCGACGAGCGCCCTGAGGAGGTGACCGATATGGCTCGCACCGTAAATGCCGAGGTCATTGCATCGACCTTTGACGAACCTGCCGACCGCCATGTGAAGATTGCCGGCATCGTATTGGAGAAGGCCAAGCGCATGGTAGAGTGCGGACACGACGTGGTCATCTTCCTCGACTCTATCACCCGTCTGGCCCGTGCCTATAACACGGTAGCCCCGGCCAGTGGCAAGGTGCTCACCGGTGGTGTCGATGCCAATGCCCTGCAGAAGCCCAAGCGCTTCTTCGGTGCTGCTCGTAACATTGAGGGAGGCGGTTCGCTGACCATCATTGCCACAGCCCTGACAGATACTGGTTCCAAGATGGACGAGGTTATCTTCGAGGAATTCAAGGGTACTGGTAACTCTGAGCTGCAACTCGACCGCATGCTGGCCAACAAGCGAATCTTCCCGGCAGTCAATCTGGTACAAAGCTCTACGCGTCGTGACGACCTGCTGCAGGATCAGACCACGCTCAACCGCATGTGGATTATCCGCAAGTTCATTGCCGAAATGAACCCCATCGAGGCTATGAACACTGTTCACGACCGACTGGTGCAGACACACTCCAACGAGGAGTTCCTGCTCAGCATGAACGGTTAACGGTTATTGGTTAACGGTTATTGGTAATGATGGACATCATCCTGAAATATTTCCCACACATAAGCATCGGGCAGCAAGAACAGTTTGCTGCTCTCGATGCTTTGTATCGTGACTGGAACGCAAAGATTAATGTCATATCCCGCAAAGACATTGACAATCTCTACGAACATCACGTACTCCACTCGCTGGCCATCGCCAAGATGATTCAGTTCACACCAGGGACACGCATCCTCGACTTTGGTACGGGAGGTGGATTCCCGGGCATTCCTCTGGCCATTCTTTTTCCTGAATGCGACTTCAAACTGATTGACGGAACGGGAAAGAAAATACGGGTGGCTCAAGAGGTAAGCAATGCCATCGGATTGAAGAACTGCCATCCCGAACATCTACGAGGCGAGGACGAGAAGGGAAAGTTCGACTTCGTGGTCAGCCGTGCTGTCATGCCGCTACCCGACCTTATGAAGATAGTGCGGAAGAATGTTTCTAAAGAGCAGCACAATGCCATGCCCAACGGGGTGATCTGTCTGAAAGGCGGTGATATACAAGCCGAGACACAGCCCTTCCACCGCATAGTAGAGAATGAAGACATCAGCGCATGGTTCGATGAGGAATGGTTTAAGGAGAAACATTGCATCTATGTTCCTGTATAAATCGTGGTTCGTGGTTCGTGGTTCAAGGTTCATGGTGAATGATTAATTATTAATGGTTATGATTCAGATTAAGAGATTTACGTGTAACCCTTTGGAGGAGAATTGTTATGTGGTGAGCGACGACACGCAGGAATGTGTCATCATTGACTGTGGTGCTTTCTATCATGAAGAGAAAGATGCTATTATCAACTATATACGGAAGGGAAATCTTAGACCTGTTCACCTCATTGCCACTCATGGCCACTTGGACCATAACTTCGGCAACAGTACCATTTTCAATGAATTTGGGCTGAAAGTTGAAGTGTGCAGCGAAGACGATTATCTCATTGAGGACTTGCCGAAACAAGCCACCGATCTCTTTGGTATCGACATAAACCAAGATCAGCCAGAAGTAGGGCGATGGTTGAAAGACGGCGACACCATTACCTTCGGAAGCCATACCCTGAAGGTGGTGCAAACTCCTGGACACACCCCTGGTTCTGCACTTATCTATTGCGAAGAAGAGCACACCTGTTTTACTGGCGACACCTTGTTCCGCATGAGCATCGGGCGCACCGACTTTGACGGAGGATCGTGGGAACAGATGGAACAGAGCCTGTCAAACGTGGTTGCCAACCTACCGAAAGAAACTATCGTGCTCTCAGGACACGGTCCCCAAAGCACGATAGAGGAAGAATTGAGGTATAACCCTTATCTTAGGCATTAAATGTCTTTAGCCAGGACAAAGAGCAACCTTATCTGAAGGCCTAATATTTCACCTTTACTTTCTTATAGCTGCTCTCGTTCTGCATACGGTCGAGGGCTGTTACTGCATAGGTACATTTGGTGCCTGGAGTCTCCCGCGGCATCTCATAGTGGGTATCGCTGGTAATAGCAACTATCTTCGACGCATCGTCAACAGTCACCTTATCACCCTGATTGAAGCGATATACCACATAGTTGGCAGCAGCATCCTTCCACCCCTCGCCTTTCGGAGCTGTCCAGAATAATACTTTCTGACCTTCAACATCAACAGCCTGTACCTTTCGAGGCTTCTTGGGAGCCTTGTTGTCGATATGCTTCATGACAGGCTGCAGAGCAGGATTGCGCCAATACAACTCCCTGAGCCGTGTGCCATAGTTGCCCACATTATCTACTACCGCCTTAGCATACCACAGAACTGTACCCTTCACATTAGGCAGTTCTGCATGCAAAGCCATCTTTCGAGCCATCTGGTTAAACTTAACAGTGCGCTCCACATCCTCACCTATCACCAGCGTGGTCTTGGTGCAATACTTGTCCCACCAGTGTATCAGTTCGTCATAATCGGCGGCCTTGTTGCCAATCTCCCAATAAATCTGGGGAACACAATAATCTACCCAACCATTCTTCACCCATAGCAAAACGTCGGCATACAACTGGTCGTAGTTCTGCAAGCCATTGGTTTTACTTCCATTGGGATCGTTCTTCTCATTACGATAGATGCCAAATGGCGATACACCAAACTTTACCCAAGGCTTGACAGTCCTAATAGTGGCCCACAACTGTTCAATAAACAGGTTGACGTTGTTTCTGCGCCAATCGTCTTTGTCAGTAAATCCCTGAGGGTTGGCCCTGAAATACGCATCATCAGGAAGACTAATGCCTGGTGTCGGATAGGGATAGAAATAATCGTCAATATGAAGTCCATCGACATCGTAACGCTCAAGAATATCCGTCACCACCTGGCAGATATAGTCACGGTTCTCCTTCAGTGCAGGATTGAGCAGCGTCAGTCCGTCATATTCGAAACAACGCTCAGGATGCTGACTCACCACGTGATTCACAGCATTTGCATGAGCCACCTTCGTCTTGGCACGATAGGGATTAATCCAGGCATGGAGCTCCATACCACGCTTATGACACTGTTCTACCATCCATGCCAAAGGGTCCCAATAAGGTTGGGGAGCCTTTCCCTGCTGACCTGTCAGATAGTAGCTCCAAGGCTCAATGGCACTCTGATAAAGGGCATCGCACTCTGGACGCACTTGGAAGATGATAACGTTACAACCATCCTTCTGCAATTCATCCAATTGGTAAGTCAGCGTTTCCTGCATGGTTTTTGTGCCAACACCCCTAAATTGTCCGTTGACACACTGAATCCACGCACCACGGAACTCTCGTTTAGGTTGAGCCGTTATAGTCAGAGCCGTCAACAACAACGCAATTAATAGAAATTTTGTTCGTATTATCATTATTATAATTATTATGATTCCCACAAGTTAGGTTTCTTTTTTCTCGCCTCCTCCAGTGACAGCAACTGCTGCTGTTCTGTCTCATAGGTATGGCGCAGATGTTCATATTTCGCATCCAACTCCTTTTCCATCTGTTGTTCCTCCTCTTTGTTCATCAGCCTGGCAGCAACCAAAGCGTTCTGTGAGGCATCTTTCATCCACACCACAGGCCCACCATAGACAGGAGCTATTTTCAAGGCTACATGCAGTTCGCTAGTGGTAGCACCACCTATCATGATGGGAATGTCGAGTCCTGCTCGCTGCATCTCGTGCGCCACATTTACCATTTCCTCAAGCGATGGGGTGATAAGTCCTGATAGTCCTATCATATCTACTTGCTCTTCCTTCGCCTTACGCACTATCTGCTCTGCGGGTACCATGACACCCATGTCTATGACTTCATAGTTGTTACAGGCGAGTATCACACCGACTATATTCTTTCCAATATCGTGAACATCGCCTTTTACGGTAGCCAGCAGCACCTTTCCGGCTTTTTTGGCACCTTCGGACTGGCCTGCTTCTATATACGGCTGCAGGATGGAAACGGCCTGTTTCATGGTCCGGGCAGTTTTCACCACCTGAGGCAAGAACATCTTTCCTGCCCCAAACATTTCTCCCACCTTATTCATACCTGTCATCAAAGGTCCTTCAATGATGTTAACTGCTTTCGGATATTTCTGCAAGGCCTCTTCCAAGTCTTCACGCAGATAATCGCCCACCCCTTTTATCAAAGCTTGTTGCAGACGCTCATCGACAGATATTACTTTTCTATTTAAACTAGTGTTACCCGTCATACCAGCGTCACTATTCCCCGTAGTCTCCTTCGTGGACTGCTCTGCCTGAGCAGCTAAATCAGCAGCCAATGCAATCAACTTCTCTGACGCGTCATCTTTCCTGTTAAGGATAACGTCTTCTAAGATGTCAAGCTGATCTTGGGGAATATCTGTATAAAGAACTTTTGTCGCAGGATTAACGATACCAAAGTCCATTCCTGCCTGTA
Source organism: uncultured Prevotellaceae bacterium (assembly GCA_902770195.1). Taxonomy (GTDB): domain Bacteria; phylum Bacteroidota; class Bacteroidia; order Bacteroidales; family Bacteroidaceae; genus Prevotella. The sequence continues at coordinate 40,218 of CACXSA010000017.1, read as the reverse complement.
TGGCATGATAGAGGAATACAGCATGCATCGCCTCGCGGATATAATTGTTTCCACGGAACGAGAACGACAAGTTGCTGACACCTCCACTGACGTGTGCACCAGGTAGGTTTTCTTTTATCCATGCTGTTGCTTTGATAAAGTCTGCAGCATAGGCATTATGCTCAGACATTCCAGTTGCCACAGCCAGAATGTTAGGATCGAATATTATATCGAGTGGATTTAGTCCGACTTTCTGAGTTAGGATGTTATACGCTCTTTGTGCTATTGCGATTCGACGTTCATAGGTAGTAGCCTGTCCTTCTTCATCAAAGCACATCACCACAACGGCAGCACCATAACGTTTCACATCCTTAGCATGCTGGATGAAGACCTCTTCGCCTTCTTTTAGCGAAATGCTGTTTACGATGCTCTTTCCCTGTACACATTTCAGTCCACTAACAATCACATCCCAATCGGATGAGTCGAGCATAACAGGAACCGATGCAATGTCAGGCTCCGATGCTATCATGTTCAGAAAGTTTACCATTTCCTTCTTTGCATCCAGCAATCCGTCATCCATGTTGATGTCAATAATCAAAGCCCCGTCAGTCACCTGTTTACGGGCTATAGAGACTGCCTCATCATATTGTCTTTCCTTAATCAGCCTGAGGAACTTTCTCGAGCCTGCCACATTACATCTTTCTCCGACATTGACAAAGCGGACATCACTGGTCACATCCAACAGGTCGAGACCGCTGAGCCACATGGTTGTAGGTTTTGATGCCGGTTTCCTGGGTACTTTACCCTCCACGAGAGACTGGTATTTCTCAATGAAGCGGTCGTCTGTTCCACAACATCCGCCAATAATATTCACCAGTCCTTCTTCGACCATCTGTCCCATCTGTGGTGCCATGCTCTCCGCTGTCTCATCGTAGAGTCCCATAGCATTAGGCAATCCAGCATTCGGATAGGCACTGACGTAATAGGGTGCTTTACGTGCCAGTTGCCGTAAAAAGGGCAACATCTGCTTTGCACCAAACGAACAATTCAGGCCGATGCTGAATATGGGGTATGTGCTTACACTCGCCAATACGGCATCGAGAGTCTGTCCACTAAGCGTTCTACCTGCAAGGTCACTCACGGTGATGCTTAACATCAAGGGCAGTTTCTTTCCGTATTTTTCCATCGCTTGCATAGAGGCGTCAATAGCCACCTTAGCATTCAGCGTATCGAAAACAGTCTCTATCAACAGGGCATCCACCCCACCCTCTATCAGCGCGTCTGCCTCCTCATAATAGGCATCCCACAACTCATCGTAGGTCAGGTCTCGGAGCGCAGGGTTGCTCACGTCTGGCGACATAGAGCATGTCTTGTTCGTAGGACCGATAGAGCCTGCCACAAAGCGTGGCTTGTCCGACGAAGCGTATTCATCGGCACACTGGCGTGCTATACGGGCTCCCTGCAAAGCTATCTCACGTGCCTTTTCCTCCAGGTGATAGTCTGATTGGGATACGCGCTGAGCACTGAAAGTATTGGTGGTAATGATGTCAGCTCCAGCCTTCAGATATCTGCGATGTATCTCCTTGATAAGATCAGGGTTCGTCAGGTTTAACTCATCAGAGTTACCCGTCTTGCCCGTCATCTCACCAATCATAGTGCCCATAGCACCATCCAGGATAAGAATTCTCTTCTTCGCTAAGTCTTCCAGTGTTGTTATCATCTAAATACCTTCATGGCGCGATCCATCTCACGCTTGTCTTCCTTTTCCTTTAATGTCTGGCGCTTATCAAACTCCTTTTTACCCTTACAGAGTGCAATATCCATTTTTGCCCTGCCTTTTTGGTCAATAAATACCAGCAGGGGTATGATGGTATAGCCTGTCTGTTTCGTAGCAGCAGCCAGTTTCTGTATCTCTTTCCTCGTTAACAGCAATTTCCTGTCGCGTTTCATCTCGTGGTTATTGTACGAGCCATAGAAATACGGTGATACATTCATGCCCTTTACCCATAGTTCTCCATTGGTAATGATGCAATACGTATCCACCAAACTGGCCTTTCCCAGTCGGATACTTTTGATTTCCGTACCCGTCAATACGATACCGGCAGTATAAGTCTCAATGAAGAAATATTCAAACGAGGCTTTCTTGTTTCTTATATTTACAGGACTTTTCTTCCTGATCAGTTCTTCTTCCTTGTTCATTGTTTCTATTCAATACTCAGCGAACACTTGCAAAGCGCTCAATGTGTTCATCGATATAACGTGCTATCATTTCCGTCCATTCCTCTTCCTTCTCCACGAACTCATCGTCCATATCGTCAAATTCTGGGAATTGTTCAAACAACGCCATAAACTCTTCGTCTGTGCATTCCTGTTCCAACTGCTCGTGGTATTTATTATACAATGTGTGGGCATCATAAACCAGTTTGGACAATTCCCTCATGCCCCACAACTTGACAGCTTTAGCAAACGGATTCTTGAAAATAAACGGACCATAGCCGTTATGTATCAGTTGTACAAAACCACCGTCCATCACCTCTTCATGCAGCACATCCCATGCCAGCAGAGTAACCTGATCGCTATTCAGCTCGCCCAGCGTTTCTGCCGTCAATTCACCACCTATGGCGTCTTTGATAGCCTGTATGAATGCACCTACAAATGCATCCATACCTTTAGCTGCGACCTGTCGCAACTCGGCATCTTCTATTATCACTTCTTTCATAATCGCCGCAAAGTTACCTATAAAAAATGGGACTGCCAAACGTCAGCCCCATTTTCTTCTCAATCTTCACTTTTCACTTCTAACTTTTCACTAGCAAAACGCCTCATACGGCAGTCCGAACACGTCAGCAACAGCTTTATACACCACTTTCCCGTCTATGATATTCAGGCCTTTCGCCAAAGCCTCATCATCCCGACATGCCTGTTGCCATCCCTTGTCAGCCAACGCAACAGCATATCGCAATGTGGCATTGGTCAATGCCAGTGTCGATGTGTTGGGTACTGCGCCAGGGATATTTGCTACACAGTAGTGTACGATACCGTCCAATGTATATACGGGTTCACTATGTGTGGTGGGATGCGACGTCTCGAAGCATCCTCCCTGGTCTATCGCCACATCCACCAGTACGGTTCCTGGTTCCATCAATTTCAGCATGTCACGGGTTATCAGATGGGGAGTCTTATCGCCAGGCACCAGCACGCTGCCCACCACGATGTCAACGGAAGGTAACTGCTGACGGATATTATGCTCCGAGGAGTATAACGTATGCACATTGGCAGGTGTCTCTATATCCAACTGGCGCAACCTCGGAAGCGAGACATCCGCTATCGTCACATCTGCCCCCAATCCAGCGGCCATCAGTGCGGCAGCTTCGCCAACCACACCACCGCCAAGCACCAGTACTCGGGCGGGGCTTACTCCAGGAACGCCACTAATCAGCTTGCCCTTTCCACCCTTTGTCTTCTGCAGATAATAAGCACCATTCAGTGTGGCCATTCGACCTGCCACCTCACTCATCGGTTGCAACAGGGGCAATGTTCCATTGGGTAGTTGTACCGTCTCGTAAGCCAGACAAACAGCTCCACTTTTCAGCATCGCGTCGGTCAATTCCTTTTCGCAGGCAAAATGAAAATAGGTGAAAAGCAACTGTCCCTTTCTCACCAGTTTGTATTCCGGCTCTATGGGCTCTTTTACCTTCACTATCATGTCACACTCCCTATACACATCGTCTATTCCAGGCAAGATATTTGCACCAGCCTTGACATATTCTTCATCCGTGAAACCAGAGCCCTCACCAGCAGTATGCTGTACACATACCAGATGACCTCTTCTTGTCAGCTCTGCCACTCCTGCTGGAGTCATGCCTACACGATTCTCGTTGTTCTTAATCTCTTTGGGAATTCCTACTTTCATAAATCTCTTAGGTTTTTGTTAAACATTTACGATGCAAATATACGAAATATCCCGTTACGTTGTTCTTTTTCCGTCAAAAAAATTACAAGTATTTACAAACCAAATAGGTTCCTACGATTTGCAGCAAGAGTCCAGGCCATCCTACCGTAACATCCTGAATGGTTGCCACAAGCCCCCCGGTAATAATAAGCTCACCTAATCCGCCTATCAGTATAGAAGCAAGAACGACACCCACAAGCAGGATGACAGAAACTTTCTTAAAATACTGGGCAGTAAGACCTGCCACCAAAGCCAAAACGACCAGTTTAAGTGTCATTACCGGCATAACACCCCATGCAGGCATACCAGTCAGCAGATGATTCACCAGCGGTGAAGCCAAAGCAGCCAACAGGCCTACACGCCATCCTAGCTTATATGCCCCAGCCAGTATCACAAAGGAAAGGGGCGCAAAGATAATACCGCCCTGAGGAATGAGATGAAACAAATGAGGCAGCAGCATGTTGCAAACCACAAAAAGAGCAGTCCACAGATAGGTTCTTGCCTCATCGTAATTGAGATTGTAAAGTCTTGCTGTTGTTTCCATATTGTATAAAATTAAAAATGAATATTCACACCACCCGTAAACGTAGCACGGGGCATGGGGTAACCAAGGTTGATTTCATAACGCTGTGCTAACAGATTCTCGCCACGCGCCCATAGTGACACATTGTCAGTAATAGCATAGGTCGCAGCAAGATTCAGAAGCCAGAAGTTCTCTTTCTTTTCAACATTCCCCACAGCAGTATAGAGACTATTGACATACTGTAATCCACCATTGACCGTTAGTTTCTCGCAATGGTAGTCAACACCCAAGAAACCTTTATACTTGGGAGCAGCAACTACTGGATTTTCCATATGGAGAAAGGCGTGATTAGTGTTCAGGCTCCAGTACTTATTCATACGATACTTGGCCTCCAATTCTGCACCATAGTTCTTGATTTCCCCTGTGTTGACATTCTTAGGACTACCATCGACGGTAACCGTCTGAATCATATTATCACCTTTTATGTAGAAAAGGTTAACTCCATAAGACAAAGCATCTATCCTATGACGCCACGACAGTTCATAGTTCCAAAGACGTTCTGCTTTTAACTCCTCGTTAGCTGGCTTATAAAGGAACATCTCCTTAGGAGTGGGATTGCGGAAGCCCTTGCTCGCCATCGCTTTCAACTCACCTGTTGCTAAGGGGCGTACAACCAGCCCGACCTGTGGAATCCATTCCCCACCAGCTTTCGAATGATGGTCATAGCGCATCCCTGCATCAAATGTAAGCCATGAGAAGACATCCTGCCTGAAGTCAACATAACCAGCAATCTCATTGGCATGAGAATGACAACTTTGCATCATACGCTGTGGTGTCGTGACAGTATTACCCGTCTCACGATCCGTATAATACGCATTGCCATAAATGTGTTGATAGTCAACACCTGCAGTAATGCGATTCCCTTCGAAGAACCGGATACTTTGATACCATGAGACACCTGTCAGCGCATCCTTCGAACGGAAAAGGTCTGTCTGTGGCTTTCCACCATTGGCATTATAGCCGTCATTAATTTTATGACGTCCGAAATTGCTATATACACTCAATGCTCCTGATGTGTTCCCATAATGGTTTTCCACAGCAGCAGAAACAACGCCACGAGTTATCCACTGATCATTCTCTATTTTGGGCTGGTCTGTAGTTCCTGGATTGCTGGCATTGAAATGGGTGATATTGGCATCCACATAGGCATTCCAATGGCTATTGAAATCATACCCCAGCTTGAGATAACCTCCATACTGCTCAAAACCCATATTGGGACGGTGGTTGTCACTACGTCCATATTGCACGGCAACGGTACTGCTGAAACGACCACTCCTCACCTGATTAGTGGCCTCTGCCTGAATGGTACCATAACTTCCTGCACCTATATTGACCATTGTATTGACACCATCTTCATGTGTTGCCCGAGTCACGATATTGATGACACCACCCATCGCATTAGAGCCATAAAGCACAGAGGCTGGTCCACGCAGCACCTCTACACGCTCAGCCATCAATGTCTGATAGCTGTCGGAAATAGGATGTCCGAAAATTCCCTGATATTGGGGATGACCGTCAATGAGCACCAACAATTGACCAGCACCACCTGTGATACCGCGAAGGTTAATGCCTCCTGCTGCACCTGTCGAGACGCCATAACCCATCATGGAACGTGATGTCACAAAGAGTCCTGGGACTTGTTGCATCACGGTGGGAAGAATACTTATCTGGTGCTGTTCTGTCAGCTGTTGACGACCTATCACATTGACCGTCATGGGCAAATGACGTATATCCGTAGCGTTACGAGTACCTGTAACTACAACCTCATCAATTTGCAACGAATCCATTGGAAAATTATCCGCAGTACTCGTTACAGCATATACAGGTGTCGATAACACACACACCAAAAGCAAAAATGGGAAATAAAAATAAAACTTCTTATGAAACATAGCTAGTTTACTTTTGAGTTTTGGATGCAAAGATAATAAAAAAATGTTATCCACAACATTTATCACACTTTTATTTTGGTATTTTCCCCATTAATTTGTACCTTTGACCCTGTTTATGGAAAAGATTATTCTGGGCATTGACCCTGGAACAAACATCATGGGTTATGGAGTCATCAAGGTGACGGACGGAAAAGCAGAGATGATTACCATGGGGGTCATCGACTTGCGTAAGTTCAGCGATGGCTACTTGAAACTAGGACACATCTTTGAGCGAGTGACCGGCATCATCAATGCCTACCTGCCTGACGAAATGGCTATTGAGGCACCGTTTTTCGGGAAGAACGTGCAGACCATGCTGAAGCTGGGAAGAGCACAAGGTACGGCCATAGCGGCAGCCATCCACCATGGTGTACCTATTCATGAATATGCTCCCATGAAGATCAAGATGGCTATTACGGGAAACGGAGCTGCCTCAAAGGAACAGGTGGCGGGTATGCTACAACGCCTGCTGAAATTCGACAAAGAGGCCTTAACAAAGTTTATGGATGCCACTGATGCCTTAGGTGCCGCCTATTGCCACTTTATGCAAATGAACCGTCCAGAGAGTCAGGTTCATTATAAAGGATGGAAAGATTTCATTGTTAAAAACCAAGACAAAGTAAGCAAGACATGCAAAAAGTAACTGCCGTTGTAGGACGAAATGGTAGCGGAAAGACGCTCTATATTGACCAGCTGCGCAAGCGGTTGGCCTCCGACCGTGTGCGCTATATTGCCTTCACAGACTCCTATGGTGTGAATGTAGATGGACAATATTATCTTCAACTGCGTTGGAATCAGCACGACATAGACCATGAGACGCCCACGGTGGGCGATCTCCTTGAGAAAGCCTACCGGTTGGCCGGTGATGACACGGAGGAACGCAGGAATCTGCAAAAGCACCTTTATAAACTGTTCCACATGGAGGAGTTTCTAGATAAGTATATCATCACCTTGTCCAGCGGTGAGCTGAGAAAGTTCCAGTTGACGAAAACACTATTCGCCAATCCTAAGCTGCTCATTATGGACAACCCGTTTATCGGACTGGATGCGGAAACGAGAGACCAGCTTAAAGACTTGCTGCTGTTACTGACAACCGAGCGCGACATAGAGGTCATGCTGGTACTTTCCAAGACGGACGACATTCCTGAATTCGTGGAAAAAGTGACGCTTATCGAAGGTTCCCAGACCAAGGAATATCCCAACCCGGCGGCTTTCTATGCCGAACAGCAGGAAGTGCCCGCACAGGTGTTGAGCGAAGAGAAAAAGAAGGCGATACTTGAATTGCCCTATGCAGACAATGACTACGACTGCCAAAAGGTGGTGGACATGAAAAATGTAAGCATCAGGTATGGCGAGAGAATCATACTGAAAGAGCTGGACTGGACAGTGATGAATGGCGACAGATGGGCATTGTCAGGACAGAATGGCAGTGGCAAATCGACATTACTTTCACTGGTGTGTGCAGACAATCCACAAAGCTATGCCTGTGACATCACGCTGTTTGACCGTCCGAGAGGTTCAGGAGAAAGCATCTGGGACATCAAGAAACACATTGGTTACGTGTCGCCCGAGATGCATCGCTCTTATAAACGCGACCTGCCGGCCATCCGCATCGTAGCCAGCGGACTGATGGACTCCATCGGTCTGTATGCCGTTCCCAACGAGCAGGACTATGAAAAATGTCGCTGGTGGCTAAATATTTTCGGCATTGCCCATTTGGCAGAACGCCATTTCCTGCAACTCTCTAGTGGTGAACAAAGATTAGTACTCCTGGCAAGGGCCTTTGTCAAAGACCCTCAGTTGCTGATTCTGGATGAGCCACTACATGGACTGGATCTCTGGAACCGAAGACTCACCAAGGACATCATTGAGACGTTCTGTCAGCGTAGGAACAAAACCATGATTATGGTAACTCATTATGAGACAGAATTACCGAAGGGCATTACGAACAAATTATTCTTGGCACGGAATTTGTAGCATGCAGAAAGGACAAAACATAGTATGCACAATATAATTCGATAATAATAGTGACCAGTCAATTTTCACCAAAGGTTTCCGAAATACTCGCTTTCTCACGAGAGGAAGCTACCAGACTAGCCAGCAGAAGCGTAGGACCCGAACATCTAATGTTGGGTCTGATGCGCTTGAAGGATGGACCCGTAAGGGATGTTCTCCAGCGGTTAGATGTGAATATGCTGTCAATGAAGACGGAACTGGAGATGCGTGTCAGGGAGGATGAATTAAACATGCCTATCAACACCAGCGAACTCGTTCTCAACGAGAAGGCCAGCAACATCCTGAAACTTGCTGTGCTCGAAGCTCGTCTTCAACGAACAACGCGTGTGGAGGAACAGCACCTCTTGCTGGCTATCCTGCACGACATGGGAAACAACGGAGCCAAACAAGTATTAGAAATGAACAACGTAAATTATGAAGATGCACTGACTATGCTCAGTGTCAAGAACGGTATAGGACTGCCTGACGAGGACTATGAAGAGGAAGAGACCAGAGGCCAGGCAGGCAATGACAGCCAACAGTCGTCAGCAGGCAACACACAGACTGCCACCAAGCAGAAGGCGAAGTCGAAGACTCCTGTCCTCGACAACTTCGGCACAGACCTTACCCTTCATGCTGCAGAAGGAAAGCTGGATCCCTGTGTAGGCCGTGAGAAAGAGATACAACGTGTAATCGAGATTCTGGGTCGCCGCAAGAAGAACAACCCGATATTGATAGGCGAACCTGGTGTAGGCAAAAGTGCCATCGTAGAAGGACTGGCCCAGATGATTGCCAACCACCATTGCTCACCCACCTTGTTTAACAAGCGCCTCGTAACATTGGATATGACAGGTGTGGTAGCAGGGACGAAATATCGCGGACAGTTTGAAGAGCGCATGAAGATGCTGGTGAAGGAACTCGAACAGAACCCCGACATCATTATCTTTGTCGATGAGATACACACGCTGATAGGTGCTGGTTCCACACCTGGTTCGATGGATGCGGCTAACATCCTGAAACCTGCGCTGGCACGGGGAACCATACAGTGTATCGGTGCCACTACCCTGGACGAATACCGCAACTCGATAGAGAAAGACGGAGCCTTGGAACGTCGCTTCCAGAAAGTTCAGGTTGAACCCACGACAAACGAAGAGACCCTGGAAATTCTCCACAACTTACGCGACCGCTATGAGCGTCACCATCATGTGAGCTATACCGATGAAGCTTTGGAGGCATGTGTCAAATTGACAGCAAGGTATGTCAACGACCGCTTTATGCCCGACAAAGCCATCGATGCTCTTGATGAGGTTGGTTCTCGTGTTCATCTGAGAAACGCGAATATTCCTCCTGAAATCACAGAAAAGGAGAATGAAATCAAACAGGTGACGGAGAAGAAGCATCTGGCTGTCAGCAACCAAAACTTCGAGCTGGCTGCCGGCTACAGAGATCGTCAGACCGTGTTGGAACAGGAACTGCAGGAACTGAACCGCAAGTGGCTCGAAGGCGAGACCGATGTAAGGGAGACGGTGACTGCCGACGAGGTGGCCAATGTGGTTTCCATGATGACAGGTGTTCCCGTACAACGCATGGCACAGGAGGAAGGCATCCGACTGAAAGGCATGGCTCTGCAACTTAAGAGTCAGGTGATTGCCCAGGACAAGGCTATCGACAAGATGGTACGTGCCATCCAGCGCAATCGCGTAGGACTGAAAGACCCGAACCACCCGATAGGTGCTTTCATGTTCCTAGGTCCTACGGGTGTTGGTAAAACTTATCTCGCCAAGAAACTCGCTGAGTTTATGTTCGGTTCTGGTGACGCACTGATTCGAGTGGATATGAGCGAATACACCGAGTCGTTCAATGTGTCAAGACTGATTGGTGCACCTCCAGGATATGTAGGCTACGAGGAAGGCGGACAACTGACAGAACGTGTTCGCCGTCGTCCCTACTCCATCGTTCTTCTCGATGAGATAGAGAAAGCCCACAGCAATGTGTTCAACCTGTTGCTGCAAGTGCTGGACGAAGGTCGTCTGACCGATGGTAATGGACGCTTTGTGGATTTCCGCAACACGGTGATTATTATGACCTCGAATGCGGGAACACGTCAGCTGAAGGAGTTTGGACGCGGTGTAGGTTTCAACACCTCCAGTTCTACGCTGATGCTGAACGAGCAGGACAAGGAGCATGCCCGTCAGATTGTGCAGAAGGCACTGTCGAAACAGTTCTCACCGGAATTCCTGAATCGCTTGGATGAGATTATCACCTTCGACCAGCTGGACCTGACAGCCATCAAGCAAATCATAGACGTGGAGTTGAAAGGTCTGTACAAGCGCATTGGTGACTTAGGCTACCAGATAGAACTGAGCGACGAGGCTAAATCATTTGTAGCAGAGAAAGGCTACGATGTACAGTTTGGTGCCCGTCCTCTGAAAAGAGCCATCCAATCGTATATCGAGGACGGCATCTCTGAACTGATTGTTAACGGTGACCTGGAGGCAGGTTCTACTATATATATTAATAAGGTGGAAGGCAAGGACGAATTGTCGTTCAACAAATAAAGGAGACAAAACTGCCAATGAGTGACTGCATCGAGATAAAAGGGGCAAGGGTCAACAACCTGAAAAATGTTGACCTGAAAATACCCCGGGGAAAACTGGTCGTAGTGACTGGCGTGTCAGGCAGTGGAAAATCGTCGCTGGCCTTCGACACCTTGTATGCAGAGGGGCAGCGCCGTTATGTGGAAAGCCTGTCGAGCTATGCACGTCAATTCCTGGGACGCATGAACAAACCAGAGTGCGACTACATCAAAGGACTGCCACCCGCCATTGCTATTGAGCAACGTGTCATTTCCAGAAATCCGCGCTCGACAGTAGGCACGACCACCGAGATTTACGAATACCTGCGTCTGTTGTATGCCCGCATCGGACGTACCTACTCGCCCATCAGCGGACAGGAGGTTAAGAAACACTCCACGGAGGACATCATAGCCTGTACACGCCAGTATGCGCAGGGTACCAAATATGTGGTGATGGCTCCTATCCGTGCTACAAAGGAACGAAGCATTGAGCAACAGCTGAAATTGTTTTTACAGAACGGTTATGCACGTATTGCTGTCAGTGGCAATATTATGCGCATTGACGACTATCTCTCATCTCACCCCTCAAACCTCACCCCTCAAACCTCAGACCTCTATCTCGTGATAGACCGTTTGTCTGTAGATGATGCCAAGGATGTCATATCACGACTGGTCGATTCAGCAGAAATAGCTTTCTACGAAGGTCACGGAGAGTGCCGGCTGATGTTCCTGCCATCTAATATTAGCTACGATTTTTCCATGCGTTTCGAAGCTGACGGGATGGCATTCGAAGAGCCTTCCGACAATCTTTTCTCGTTCAACTCTCCTGCGGGTGCTTGCCCTGAATGCCAAGGTTTCGGCAAGGTGATGGGCATCGATGAGCATTTGGTCATTCCCAACACGACACTCTCTGTCTATGACGGATGTGTCGTCTGCTGGCATGGTGAGAAAATGAAGATGTGGAAAGAGGAATTCTGTCGCAGGGCCATGAAAGACGACTTCCCTATTTTCGAGCCCTACTATAAACTAACACAGAAGCAGAAAGACCAGCTATGGCACGGACTGCCCTCGGACAAAGGGCGTGCCAAGGACGACCAAGTGTCTATTGACGCCTTCTTCCAGATGGTGAAGGACAATCAATACAAGATACAGTATCGCGTCATGCTTAGCCGCTATCGTGGTAAGACGACATGTCCCAAATGTCATGGTACGCGACTGAAGCCTGAGGCGGAATATGTGAAAATAGGAGGACGAAGCATCAGCGATCTGGTGCAGATGCCTATCGTGCGCTTGAAGCAATGGTTCGACCAGGTTGAATTGACCAATCAAGAACAGCAGATTGGCAAAAGACTGCTCACGGAAATCAATTCTAGGCTACAGTTCCTGTTAGATGTGGGACTGGGTTATCTCACGTTGAACCGTATGTCAAACTCGCTGAGCGGAGGTGAGAGTCAGCGCATCAACCTGACCACTTCGTTGGGTTCCTCACTCGTAGGTTCCCTGTATATCCTTGACGAGCCAAGCATCGGTCTGCATTCCCGTGATACAGACAGGCTGATCAAAGTACTGAAAGAACTAAGGGACATCGGCAATACAGTAATTATAGTGGAACACGACGAGGAGATTATGCGTGCTGCCGACTACCTGATAGACGTTGGTCCGGATGCTGGCCGACTGGGGGGAGAAATCGTCTTCGAAGGTCCCCTTCCCACTGACAATTCTTCACTCTTCACTCTTCACTCTTCACTTAACCAAAGTCACACGCTTCGCTACCTGACTCACGAAGAGAACATTCCCATTCCTACGAGTCACCGTCCGTGGAACAGGAAAATAGTGGTAAAGGGAGCACGCATGAATAACCTTAAGGGCATAGACGTCGAGATTCCACTAAACGTAATGACAGTCATCACTGGTGTCAGCGGAAGTGGAAAATCATCACTCGTCAAGGGTATCCTCTACCCTGCCCTGAAACGCCATCTGGGTGAAGTATGCGACGCTCCTGGTGAGTACATGGGATTGGAAGGTGACTATCTGGCCGTGAAGCACGTGGAGTTCATTGACCAGAACCCCATCGGCAAATCCTCCCGCTCGAATCCTGCCACCTATGTCAAGGCCTATGATGCCATTCGTGACCTATATGCCGATCAGCCTTTGGCTAAGCAAATGGGCTTTACCAGTCAGTTTTTCTCGTTCAATGCCGATGGAGGCCGCTGTGACGAATGTAAAGGTGCTGGTGTCATCACCGTAGAGATGCAGTTCATGGCCGACTTGATATTGGAGTGCGAGGCCTGTCACGGTAAACGCTTCAAACACGACATCTTGGACGTAAAGTTCCAGGACAAGAACATTGATGACATCCTGAACATGACCATCTCCGAAGCCATCCAGTTCTTCACGGAACACAAACAGAAAACCATCGTAAACAGACTGAAGCCACTGGAGGATGTCGGACTGGGATATATCAAGATGGGACAAAGCTCGTCAACGCTCTCGGGAGGTGAGAACCAGCGTGTAAAACTGGCCTACTTCATCGGACAAGAGAAGCAAGAGCCTACCCTGTTCATCTTCGACGAGCCCACAACGGGTCTGCACTTCCATGATATAGCGAAACTGATGGAAGCCTTCAACGCCCTGATAGCACGGGGTCACACCATCCTCATTATCGAGCACAACATGGAAATCATCAAATGTGCCGACTATATCATCGACATAGGACCCGACGGAGGTGATCGCGGTGGCGAAGTGGTTGCCTGCGGAACACCGGAACAAATAGCGGCCTGCGAGAAAAGCCTGACGGGAAAATTCCTCAAAGAAAAACTGACACAAGAGGTACATGGCTAAAAAATGTTAATGAACTTACATTTCTCATTTCTCATTTCTCATTTCTCATTTTAAATAAGTACCTTTGCATCCGCTTTCGAGCAAGTGATCTTTGAAAAGCTGCCGATATGGCTCAGTTGGTAGAGCAACGCATTCGTAATGCGTGGGTCGCCGGTTCGAGTCCGGCTATCGGCTCTCTCAAACGTCAACAAAGGAGTCAGGACCATCTGTTCTGACTCTTTTTTCTCACATGTTTACAAAACACGCGGAATTAGCTCAGTTGGTAGAGCATTGGCTTCCCAAGCCGAGGGTCGCGGGTTCGAGTCCCGTATTCCGCTCCTAAAAAAGAAAAATGAGAGAAAAGCAAAAAAAATAGCTCAAAAATTTGCAGGGTTCAAAAAATAGTAGTACCTTTGCACCCGCAATCAAGGGTGAGTGGCTGAAACCAGCAGTTTGCTAAACTGCCGTACGGGTTCCCGTACCGGGGGTTCGAATCCCCCTCCTTCCGCACCGAGGGGCGTCTCTGCGAGAGCAAAATTAATAGGATGGTCGATTCATCTAATGGTTAGGATACAAGATTCTCAATCTTGGCATAGGGGTTCGATTCCCCTATCGACTACTCAAAACCGCCTATTTAGGGCGGTTTTCTTGTTTTTACACGCAGAATTACACGCAGTTTTCGATTCATAGTAGATGCCAATAGAGTGGGCGTTGTGGTGCTAGCAGTGAATCACTAACAGGGTAATACGTCGCATGACTATCTTTGACTCGGCATCCCGAAGGGTGACGCTTACCAGAGCAAGAAAGCGACCATAGGTCGAGCGCACTATTCACTATTTAGTTGATAATAAGTATTAATCGTCGCAAATGTTTCTATTAACCCCAGCAATTGCAAGTATTAATGCTCGCAATCCTTACCACTTGGACGACAATGCTGATGTTCCAATGGGTATGCGCCAGTGCCTCCACCAGTTCTGGACACGCTTTGATGTCATGGAGCAGGTTTTTCAGTGCCGACTTGATATCTTTGAAATATTGAATACATGTTTCGTTGTATAACTATTTTAGTTATTGTGCTACAAAACTACTACCGCCAATTCAATGTCGAAAGTAAAAATACTAACATATTCCCAAACTACCAAATTTTATAGTCTGAAAATAAACAATAGAACCGACCCCAAGATCTATGTAAGAATCCCGTAATATTTGAAATTTTAATTTTTGCTGCCACCCTGCCACCAAATAGCGTCAAACGCCCTGTTTAAAGGAAAAATTGGTGGGAGCAGGGTGGCAGCAAAATCTTGTTTTTCTTTCGGAGTAATCAAAAATACTCTTGGAGTAATCAAAATTACTCTTGGAGTATTGTCGAATAAGGCAGGGTTATTGTGCGATAAGGCAGGGTTATTGTGCGATAAGGCAGGGTTATTGCGCGATAAGGCAGGGTTATTGCGCGATAAGGCAGGGTTTGACAGCATTACCGCAAATCAGCTAATATATATCGAAAAATTAAAAATTTTGGCAAACGTTTGTAACTGTGTGCCCACACAATAAATTTTTTACAAAAAATCTTTAGAAAAGTTTTGTGGGAATGAAAAAATGCACTACCTTTGCAGACGTTATCCTGAAAACAATCTTTTTACCTTAAAAAAAGGACTAATACCTATTGAAGATATGAAGCGGTTGCCTGTGAGGGTCACCGCTTTATTTATACACCTTTCCGAAAGCTTAAACAATCCTAATTATTTGCATCATTTCTCCTTTCTCATTTTTAGACCTAAAGGTCAAAGCGACCAAAGGTCGAGTCCTCATTTATTTTGTACCTTTGAGATGAACTTCGAAGGTACTAACGTTCGAAAAAACAAAAAAAATAATATTTCTTTTGGTTTTTTGCTCACTTTTTTGTACCTTTGCGCCCGATTTGGTCTGTAGTGGCTCAAAAAAGCTGTCGCACGAAGTGACACGCCACGCAGAAAAACCCGTTAAACAATTAATAAACAATGTACGCAATTGTAGAAATCAACGGTCAGCAGTTCAAGGTTGAAGAGGGTAAAAAACTCTTCGTGAACCACATGAAAGACGTGGAAGCCGGTAAAACTGTTGAATTCGACAAGGTACTGCTTGTCGACAATGAAGGCTCAGTACAGGTAGGTGCACCCACCGTAAGTGGTGCTAAGGTAGTATGCGAAGTGGTTAACCCACTCGTAAAGGGTGAGAAGGTCATCGTTTTCAAGATGAAGCGTCGTAAGGACTCTCGCAAGCGCAACGGTCACCGTCAGCAGTACACCCAGGTAGAAGTTAAATCAGTAATCGCTTAAAATTAGGAGGAACAAGAAATGGCACATAAGAAAGGTGTAGGTAGTTCTAAGAACGGCCGTGAGAGTGCAGCTCAGCGACTGGGCGTGAAGATTTTTGGCGGTCAGAAGGTCATCGCAGGCAACATTATCGTTCGCCAGCGTGGTTCTAAGCATAATGCCGGTGAGAACGTAGCAATGGGTAAAGATGATACTCTGTACGCTCTCGTTGATGGTACTGTACAGTTCCACAAGGGCAAGCGCGATAAGAGCTATGTTTCAGTAATTCCTGAAGCGTAAGGCCTAAGAGAACAAAGAAAAGATAATTTATTCCAAACAAACAAAAGAAGGGAGTCCACATCGGATTCCCTTTCTTCTTGCCCCTAAAAATGAGTGCAAAAAAAAATTGATTGTCTCACGACAACCAATCTTTTAAATTAACCTTAATAATCTAATACCATGAAAAACACAATGCAAAGATAGAAAATTTTTCGTATTATACCATATTATTAGGCTATTATTTTCCATATTTTAATCTTTATTAAATATTTTACCATTCCATTTAAGGTATGTTTGCGTTTTAGCGATAGGTTTCTGCTCCTCACTGGCTGGAAAGTCAAGTTGATGAGATAAGCTCAACGTCAGAACAGGCTGCTTTTCATCCTCAGAGAAGGAGGCCGTAAACATCTCATCAGGTAATGTGATAAACTGGCTGGTCTCCAGCTGACGCCAATGAATAGAATAGAAAGTCAGTTGACTGTCGCGTACATCCGTGCCATAGGTACTGATGAGACAGACTATCTGACTGGCACTATCTACAGGTTCAGAGACATCCAGCAAGCGAAGATCCAGACAGGTGGCTTCGTTTAACTGTAGAACGGCAGTACGCTCCGTCAATCTTTTGAGTTCTGTTTTACCTTCAAGCATATTGGTCACCTCGGCCTTCATGTTTGAGTCAAGAAAATCTATCATGTCTAACTTGTTGTTTTCCGAAAGATAGGGCACGATGGAGGCAGGTATTTGCTTGAGCACTTGGCTCATCGGGGTTTGTGCCGACAAGTCAAGTGCCAAAATGAATGTTACTACAAATAGTATTCTTCTCATAGAAACAACGGTTCAATTTATCCGCGACCAGGACGCAAATCCTTGACACGAACGGCTTTGCCATCGCTGACTGGAAGTGATCCCTTCTTGACAAGTTTTACACGAGGAGTAAGCAGAATCTCGTCCTTCAAGGCTCGCTGGATGTCCTTCGTCATTTTCTGCAATTCGGGATATACATCGGTGTTCAGACCATCCAATTCAACTTCTACGGTCATGATGTCGTTATCGTCCTCGGTATCAAGGGTGATGAGATAGTTGCTACCCAAACCAGGATACTGTACGAGAATCTTCTCCACCTGCATGGGGAATACGTTGACGCCCTTGATGATAAACATATCGTCGGTACGTCCCTTAATACGGTCAATACGCCGATGCGTACGTCCACACTTACACTCGCCAGGGATGATACGCGTGAGGTCGCGGGTACGATAGCGAAGGATTGGCATCATGGTACGATCCAACGTGGTCAGCACCATCTCACCAATCTCACCGTCAGGTACAGGCTCGAAGGTGTCTGGATCGACAATCTCTATGATGTAGTTATCTTCCCAAAGGTGCATGCCACACTGTTCCTTACATTCGAAAGCCACACCAGGACCATTCATCTCAGTCATGCCGAACGAGTTGTAGGCTTTGACACCTAACATGCGCTCAATGCGGCGACGTTGCTCCTCGGTATGTGGCTCAGCACCGATGCAGAGGGTGCGCAGTTTGGTGGTACGAGGATCGACGCCCTCTTCCTGGAACACTTCTGCCAGACGGATGGCGTATGAAGGAATAGCATGCAGACAGGTAGTACCAAAATCCTTGATGAACTTAATCTGGCGTTTTGAATTACCAGCAGCGGCAGGCACTGTCATAGCTCCCAACCACTCGGCACCATACTGGAAGCCCAGACCGCCAGTGAACATGCCGTAACCGCTGGAGTTCTGGAACACATCGCTCTTACGACAGCCTACCATGTAGAGATTGCGGGCTATCATATTGGCCCACGAACAGATATCGTGCTCAGAATAGACTACAACGCAGGGGTTGCCGGTAGTACCACTGGTAGAGTGGATACGCACAGCGTCGTCCATATTGGCACCAACAAGTCCAAAGGGATAATTGTCACGCAAGTCCTGCTTCGTGGTGAAAGGAATCTTACGCAGGTCTTCCAAACTGTTAATGGAGTCAGCAGTAATACCCAACTCCCCTAGCCTCTTCTTATAAAAAGGAGACTGGAGGCATACATTGATAGTATCCTTGAGTTTCTTCAACTGCAACTGTTCAAGTTGCTTACGAGGCATTTTCTCGAGTTCAGGCTGCCAGCACTCCCCATCGGGTTTAATGGTAGCCATGATTTTTTCATCGGTCATATCGTATCTTATTTTATTAATTATTCATGTTCACTGTTCACTAAGACATCAGCCCGCCAACTGCATCATCATCACTGCTGAAAGACCAGCTGTCTCTGTACGCAGACGGCTCTTGCCCAGATGTACTGAAATATAGCCAGCAGCAACAGCCTGACGGACCTCTTCGATAGAGAAGTCGCCCTCGGGACCAATCAGCACGGTGGCATCCCCGGTATCAGCAGACTGGCGCAACTCATCGAAAAGATAAGTTCGCGGCACCTCTTCATAACAATGTGCGATATATTTACGACCCTCGCGAGGCTGTCGGATAAAGGCATCGAAAGAAACCATTTCGTTCAGTTGAGTAATCCATGCCTTATGACTCTGTTTGACAGCAGAGATCATAATCTTCTGAAGACGGAGTATTTTCACTTGATGGCGCTCAGAAAACTGACAATTAAGGAATGACAACTCATCGAGTCCCACCTCGACAGCTTTTTCTGTCATCCATTCCATACGTTCCATCATCTTCGTAGGTGCAATAGCCAGATGAAGATGTCCCTTCCACTGACGCTCCTGAGGCAACTGCTCCTTGATTTCATAGAAACAGTGCTTGGACTGAGCCAATGTCACCTCAGCGCGATAGTAGTTGCCCTGACCATCCATAAGCATCATCTCATCACCTTCCTTCATACGAAGCACACGCAAGGCATGCATGGCTTCATCGGACGGCAGTTCGGTGACTGTCAGGGCATCGGGAACATAAAAGGAATGTATCTCTTTCATCTATCTTCAGAGTTTCATCTTATATCATACCTCACTTAATGCTTAATCTCATTAATGGGTTTCTTCTCGGGTTTAAAAACTATAGTGAAGGTAATGCCTACAATGAGTGCAAAAGCCGCAAAGGTAAACCAGCAGGTCTGCCAGTCGCCTATCAGCCATCCGCCTTCCCATTGACAATAGGCATTCACGACCTCACCAGCAGCCAATGTTCCGATAGTGGCACCCAGTCCGTTAGTCATCATCATAAACAGCCCCTGGGCAGAAGCCTTGATGTTCGCTTCGCACTCCTGGTCAACAAAGATACCACCTGAGACATTGAAGAAGTCGAAGGCGACGCCATAGACGACACACGAGAGGATGAAGAAGATAACACCAGGCATGGCAGGATCACCAATACCGAAGAAGCCGAAACGGAACACCCAAGCGAAGAGAGACATCATCATCACCACCTTGATGCCGAAGCGCTTCAGGAAGAATGGTATCATCAGGATACATAAAGCCTCACTAATCTGTGATATAGAAGTCAACATCGTCGCATTGTTCGCTGCAAAGGTGTCTGCAAATTCGGGTGAGCCCTTGAAACTGGTCAGGAAAGGACCGGCAAAGCCATTGGTTACCTGCAGACACATACCCAGCAAAGCCGAGAATATAAAGAACAGGGCCATCTGACGACGCTTGAAAAGCTTGAAGGCATCGAGCCCAAGGGTTTCGAGCAGCGACACCTTGCCTTCCTTCTTCTCCAGTTTACACTCTGGCAAAGTAAAACAATAGGCGAACAAAACCAAGCTCAATACACCCGATACAAAGAACTGCATATAAGTATATTGGAACTTATACTCATTCTCACCCAGTGAGAAGCCAAAACCACTATTATCAAGATAAGCACAATTAACAAACCACATGGTAGCGATGAAACCTACGGTTCCCAGCACACGGATGGGCGGGAAATCTTTCACGGTATCCATCTTGTTGTTTTTCAGAATGGTAAACGCCGCCGTATTAGTGAGTGCAATGGTCGGCATATAGAAAGCAACGCTCATGGTGTACATGGCTATAAAGAGAGACTTGTCGGTCAGTTCTTGTCCGAAACCTGCATTCTCACCCATCCACCAGCAGCCTATCATGAAAAAGCCTGCCACCAGATGACAAAGTCCCAAAAGACGCTGAGGTTGGATATACTTGTCGGCAACAATACCCATCAGGGTGGGCATAAAGATACTTACGATGCCCTGAATAGCATAAAACCAGGAAATCTTATCACCTAACCCAGCAATACCAAGATAATTACCCATACAAGTGAGGTAGGCTCCCCACACGGCGAACTCCAGGAAGTTCATTACCGCCAAACGTACTTTCATATTCATAGTCTTATCTTTTTAGTTTATTTGTTTATCATTATAATATACGCGGACAATGCCATTATCGGTTTTCTTTAAGATCAACCGGCCTTGCATCCACTCTGTGAACGGTAGCTCCTCCTTCAAGGCGTAATGGCGTTCCACCCGGCCGTCTTCCGATAATTCTACGACGCAATGTGTCAGGCACTGACCCTCCAGGGTTATTAACTCGTTGCAGGCTATTCGCCTGTAGGGAGTCTTTCTTTGCTGTTTCATCAGGTTTCAATATTTCTTTGGAATGGAATCGGATAAGTTGCAACTGACTGATATACATCATCTTTCGCGTCTCAGACAAGTCACCGCCATCGTTAAGGTAAATAAAGCCCCGCATTTCCTTGAGCATCTTCTCACGATTGGCTGGCACACGAATCTGCGCAAGACCGGAAACTGACACATGATTGGCAATCTGGATGATGCTGTCACCTTCATACTTGGTGACAATGCATACTATCGCGTCTTTGGTACCACTCTGATAGAGGTATTCTGTCATAAACTGGAACATAAAGGAATCACCCACCTTGAAGGTGGTATCAACCTTGATGGTAAAGTCAAAGCGATTCTGTGTTGGACGAGGAACAAGCAATACATCAGAGGCATCCGACCAGATATTGGCAGTATCGCCTGTAGCACTGTACTGAGAATAGCGGTTAATATCACCGACTGAAGCTCCTAATAACTTGGCTTCTTCGCTCAGACGGTCGCTAACACGGGAATAGATTTCCCTGAATTTGTCTGCATGGCTGTAGTAATATACCAATGACGAATCGAAATCTGCCTTGTTCACCCCATGTTTTTCCAGTACTGCATCAAAATACAGTTGTCTGTTATAATCATAGTCTGAGCCTCCTTTTGTCTTCGACATAGCCTGTGCAACATGATAGTCGTAAAGAATATCCTCCATCTCACCAGGTTGGATATATTCCTTCGGAACAGTTGGTGTACAGGCCACTATCAATAGGAAGACAAATATGTAGAGGAGACTATGCTTCATCCGCAGACTTTGTTTCTTTTTTGAGAGTTATCTCGCTGATTTCCTTGCGATAAAATAGCAGAACAAGCACAACACTGACAGAAATGGCAGCATCAGCAAAGTTGAATATGGGACTGAAGAACACATAAGGCTGACCACCAAACATAGGTACCCAGTCTGGCCATGTGGTGACAATAAGCGGGAAGTAGAACATATCTACCACCTTACCCATCAAGAAGGGTGCATACCCTGTGCCAAAAGGTACAAAATAGCTGGTATAGAACTCTGACGAGGCATTGAAGATAAGACCATAGAACATCGAGTCGAAAATATTACCAGCAGCACCAGCCATTATCAGAGACAGACAGACAATATAACCACAACGGGCCTGCCGCTTCACTTGCTGGGCGATGTAATAGCCCAATATAGAGACGGCAACAATCCGGAAGAGGCTAAGCACGAGTTTGGAACCAATCTCCATACCATAGGCCATACCATTGTTTTCGATGAACACGATTTTAAACCATGAGAAGATTTCTATCTGCTCATGGAGCGTCATGTGCGTCTTAACCCAAATTTTTATAATCTGGTCGATGAGGAGAATAGCGACTACGATAATCGTAGCCAACCATCCTCTTTTAACTGTTCCAAAGTTGTCTCTCACCACTTAACTCTTACTTCAGACCTCTTACTTCTTACCAGCCATTTTTGACTCAACGCTCAACGTAGCATGAGGCACGGCACGAAGTCTCTCCTTAGGAATCAGCTTGCCCGTAATGCGGTCAATGCCATAGGTTTTATTCTCAATACGAGTCAAAGCTGCCTTGAGACCTTGAATAAACTTCTGCTGACGGGCAGCTAAGGAGATAAGTTCCTCTTTTGACTGTGTAGCACTACCCTCTTCCAGCGCCTTATATGTAGGTGAAGTGTCATCAACATCATTGGAGTCCTGATTCATCAGTACTCTCATCATCTGGTCATAGTCACGCTTGGCAAGAGCCAGTTTCTCATTGATAATCTCACGGAATTCTTCAAGTTCTTCGTCCGTGTAACGTGTTTTTTCTTCCATAATTGCATTAAGATTTAGTTATTTGTATATTCAGTTTAAACTCATCAAATTCCACTTCCTGACCATCGTTAGCCTCCAGCTTCAGACTGTCTGCCAGTACCTGACGGGCAATATAGTCGCCAAAAGCTTCGACAGCCTTCGTAGAGGCCTCGTTTGGTTCGATGCATACATGGATGTGGTCGGTAATCTCCAAGCCGCTCTTCTTGCGGATGTTCTGGATGCGATTCACCAATGTGCGAGCCATACCCTCAGCACGCAGTTCGTCGGTCAGGGTGATATCAAGGGCTACCGTCAGGTTGCCGTCGTTGCCAACCAGCCATCCAGGAATGTCCTCACTGATGATTTCAACATCCTCTGCCAGAATCTCATAACTGCCCAATTGCAGCTTGCCGTTGGTTTCCAGTTCGGCTATCTGCTCCTGTGTCATCTCGGCAACAGCAGCAGCAACAGCCTTCATGTCCTTGCCAAACTTCTTACCCATAGTACGGAAGTTACACTTCACCTTCTTCACCAGGATGCCGGCGCCCTCTACGAACTTAACGTCCTTCACGTTTACCTCCTGTAGGAAGATGTCCTTCACCGTCTCGATAGCCTCACGCTGCGCATTGTCAACGGGAGGAATCATCAGTGTCTGCAACGGCTGCTTCACGGCAATGCCTTCCTTCTTACGCAATGACAGCACGACGGTGGTAATACGCTGGGCAATGTCCATACGCTCTTCAAGGTCCTTATTGACAAGGGCTGCGTTGAATTTGGGGAATTTGTCCAGATGCACGCTATCCAATGCACCGCCAAGGTCTTTATAAAGTTGGTCGGCAAAGAAGGGTGCAAACGGAGCCAACAGCTTGGCAACGGTCATCAGACACTCGTACAGCGTCTGATAGGCAGCCAACTTGTCGTTGTCCATCTCCTTACCCCAGAAGCGTTTCTTATTCAAGCGAACATACCAGTTCGAGAGGTCTTCATCGACAAAAGCATCGATGAGTCGTCCGGCACGTGTGGGGTCATAGCCGTCGGAATCTGTGGTGTCTGCGGGTCGAAGCCATCCACGTTGGCATACATCGCAAAGAGCGAATACGTATTATATAAGGTGCCAAAGAACTTACGGCTGATTTCTGCCACGCCCTCAGGGTCGAACTTCAGGTTGTCCCACGGCTCGCTATTGGTCATCATGTAGAGGCGAACGGCATCAGAGCCGTACTTACCAATCATTTCGAACGGATTGACCACGTTGCCCACATGCTTCGACATCTTGTTGCCCTTCGCATCGAGCACCAGTCCCGAGGAGATAACGTTCTTGAAGGCAACGCTGTCGAAAATCATCGTTGCAATGGCGTGCAGGGTAAAGAACCAGCCACGCGTCTGATCGACACCCTCGTTGATGAAATCGCAAGGGAAGGCGATGCGCTTGTCGATGAGTTCGGCATTTTCAAACGGATAGTGTACCTGAGCGTACGGCATGGAACCAGAGTCGAACCATACGTCAATCAGGTCTGATTCGCGCTTCATGGGCTTGCCACTCTCGCTGACCAGCACGATATAGTCCACGTACGGACGATGCAAGTCAATCTTATCGTAATTCTCCTTGCTCATATCGCCAGGAACAAAGCCCTGATCCTTCAAAAGGTTCGATTTCATCACACCAGCCTTGACGGCCTTTTCCATCTCGTTATACAGCTCCTCAACGCTGCCGATGCAGATTTCCTCACCATCCTCTGAACGCCAGATAGGCAGCGGTGTACCCCAGAAACGGCTACGGCTCAAGTTCCAGTCGTTCAGGTTGTCAAGCCAGTTGCCGAAACGGCCTGTACCTGTTGACTCGGGTTGCCAATTGATGGTCTTGTTCAACTCTGACATGCGCTCCTTGCAAGCCGATGACTTGATAAACCACGAATCCAACGGATAGTACAACACGGGCTTGTCGGTACGCCAGCAATGGGGATAGTTGTGGACGTGCTTCTCAATCTTGAACACCTTATTCTGAGCCTTCAGGTCCATGCAGATCGAGATATCCAGCGTCTCGTCCTTGTCGGTCAGCGTGTCGTCGTAGGCATTCTTCACGTAACGGCCTGCAAACTTGTTCCACTCATCGACGTTCACGTAGTTCTTCACGAAGTCTGCATCGAGGTCATCGATGACGAAGTACTTACCCTGCAAGTCAACTACGGGACGCTCAGCACCCTTCTTGTCAATCAGCACGATAGGACAGATGCCAGCTTTCTTGGCTACGAAAGCATCGTCGGCACCGAAGTTAGGAGCGATATGTACGATACCGGCACCATCGTCGGTCGTTACGTAATCACCAGGAATGACCTTGAAGGCATCGCCCATAGGCTTGATGGCGGGCATCAACTGCTCGTACTCCATACCGACGAGGTCAGTACCTTTGTAGCGGGCTACGATACGATAGGGAATCAGCTTGTCGCCACGTTCGTATTTAGGCAGTTCGCCACCGTCAGTGATAGCACCCTCAGCAGGCAGATAGGCATTCAGACGGGCCTCGGCCAACACAATAGTAATGGGGTCGGCGGTGTATGGATTATAGGTCTGCACAGCCACGTAGTCAATCTTCGGACCAACGCAGAGGGCTGAGTTGGCAGCCAGCGTCCACGGTGTAGTGGTCCATGCCAAGAAGTATGGTGTACCCCACTGAGCCATCTCGGGCTTAGGATTCTTCATTTTGAACTGAGCGGTACACGTCGTGTCCTTCACGTCACGATAGCAACCGGGCTGGTTCAACTCGTGCGAGGAAAGTCCCGTTCCTGCAGCTGGCGAATAAGGCTGGATGGTATAACCCTTATAGAGCAGACCCTTCTTGTAGAACTGCTTCAGCAGCCACCACAGCGTCTCAATATACTTGTTGTCGTAGGTAATGTAGGGATTGTCAAGGTCAACGAAGTAACCCATCTTCTCCGTCAGTTCACGCCACTCTGCAGTGTACATCATCACATTCTCGCGACACTTCTTGTTGTAGTCCTCAGTCGAGATATACTTGTCGCTCTCCTTGTTGTCGATGTCGGCCTTGGTAATGCCCAACTCCTTCTCAACGCCCAACTCTACGGGCAGTCCATGGGTGTCCCAACCAGCCTTGCGCTTCACCTGGAAGCCTTTCATCGTCTTATAGCGATTGAAGGTGTCCTTGATGCTGCGCGCCAGCACGTGATGGATTCCGGGGTGACCATTGGCCGATGGTGGACCTTCGAAGAATACGAACTGGGGGCAACCCTCCCTCTCCGTCACGGAGCGCCAGAAGACATTTTTCTCCTTCCACGTCTGCAGCACGTCATCGTTCGTCTGCACTAAATTCAAGCCTTTGTGTTCGGCAAATCTCTTACTCATAAATATCGATATTTTCTTACTATTTTTCTTAATGACGTGCAAAAGTAAGCATTTTTTTCCGAACCACCAAATTTTTTACCTCGCAATTGACAATGTGTAAGCCTTTTGTCTTGACAATGACAAATGAACAAGACAAGTTCAGACGCTGTCGAAACTGATTTCCAAAACGGTCTTAGTCTGGTCGCCGACGGCCACACGATGGTCTGTACGCAGACCAACAGCCCACACGATAATCCCCTGAGCATCAACGACTAACAACTGGCGCCGCTTCTCGAAAACATTCATCTTCAGGCCGGTCATCAGGTCGCTCAACAACTTACGCCCTTTCATACCGTAGGGCACCATCCAGTCACCCTCCTCTACCCTGCGGACGGTCAGCGGAAACGCCACCTTGTCGGCATCGAGCGTAGCAACATAAGGATCTTTCGATACGTAAACAGCACATTTTCGCACCTTAACCTTACAGTTTTCGTCCAAAATATACGTTCCTTCCTCAGGCACGACAATACGTTTCGAGGGCATCGATATTACGTTTCGATGGGCTTGAAACGTAACATCCGTTTTTTCAACAATAAGACGGGTACGATCCTTCAAGACATCATACCCTGATGCGGAACTAACGATTCCACCGCTATCGGCATTTAAAATCTGACGCACCTGACTGCCGTTGAAACCGTAGTTTTTGAGCCATTCGAATACCACATATTCACTTGAACCGTATTTATCTAATTCACTTAGTTCAAGAACGTTACTATCTTTATATTTATTCAGTATCGCATCCAGTACTTCTTGCGCTTCCACCAAATTTTCAGCCGTCCGCTGGATATTATCAGACACGGCAGGATTGAGTTCACGAAGCAGGGGCAGCACCTGCAAACGAATCTTGTTTCGCAGCACGTCAGTCTCCAAATTGGTGCTATCTGTCACGTATTTTTGCCCTCTTCCCGACAAAAACGTCTCGATTTCTGCCCTTGAAACACACAAAAGCGGGCGCAAAATAGAACCATTTCGGGGTTGAATACCCGTCATGCCGCGCAATCCTGTACCTCTGACAAGGTTCAGCAGCACCGTTTCCACCGAGTCATCACGATGGTGAGCCACACAGACGCCAGCCGCACCCATGTCCTCACGTAGTTGTTCAAACCACCGATAGCGCAGTTCACGGGCAGCCATTTCAACGCTTACTTTGTGTAATTCGGCATACATCCGCGTACTAAAATGAGCACGGTGGAGTTCAATGCCCAACTGTTGACAGAGCGACACACAAAATGCCTCATCCCTATCCGACTCTGCCCCTCGAAGACAAAAATTACAATGCGCCGCATGCACGTTGAAACCGGCTTCTTTTAACAACAGAAGCAGCGCCACGCTATCAGTTATGTTTATTGATATATTCACCTACTTTACTCCACATAGAGCACCAAGCCCTTCAGGTATTCACCCTCAGGATGATAGATATTGATGGGATGATCGGCTGGCTGATGCAGTTGATGCAGGATGCGAACCTTACGCTTGGCAAGGGCAGCCGCCGTAAACACCGCATTGCGGAAATGGTCTTTCGTGACCACTTGCGAACACGAGAACGTGAAGAGGATGCCCCCCTTTTCAATCTTCTCGAAAGCCTTTTGGTTCAGTCGGGTGTAGCCCTTCAAGGCATTATGAAGCGCTCCACGATGCTTGGCAAAGGCAGGCGGGTCAAGGATAATGAGGTTATAATTAGAACCAGCCTGCTCCAGATACTTGAAAGCATCTTCGCAGTAGGCCTGATGACGGGCATCTCCAGGGAAATTCAGTTCTACATTCTCTTTCGTTAGTTCGATGGCTTTTGCTGAACTATCCACACTATGTACCAGTTCAGCCCCACCACGCATCGCATAGAACGAGAAGCCACCTGTATAGCAGAACATATTCAGCACACGCTTTCCTTTGGCATAATGTTCCAACAAAGAGCGGTTCTCACGCTGGTCAACGAAGAAACCCGTCTTCTGTCCCTTCAACCAATCTACACGGAACTTCAAGCCGTTTTCGGTTGCGATATTATCATCACTATTACCATAGAGGAATCCATTCATATCATCGGCAGTCATGAAAGGAAGCGTAGTCTCACTCTTATAATAAACATGCGAAATCCTCGATTCCATCACATCAATCAATGCACGAGCTACCTCCTTGCGACACAAGTGCATTCCGATGGAATGGGCTTGCATGACGGCCGTCTGACCATAAACATCGATTATCAAGCCAGGGAGGTTATCACCCTCGCCATGTACCAAGCGGTAGGTATTGTTATCGGGATTGTCGGCTATGCCAATGGCCTGACGCATCTTCAACGCCGACGAGAGGCGGGAATGCCAGAATTCATCGTCAATCAGCACGTCGGAGAAAGACAACACACGAACGGCAATAGAACCCTCCTGATAGTGTCCTACAGCGATAAAATCGCCCGAATTAGCCAACACACGCACCACATCGCCCTCACCGGTGCCCTCGTCAACTTTCAGTATGGCACCAGAAAACACCCACGGATGAAACCGTTTGAGACTCTCTTCCTTACCTCGTTTAAGCCGAATTTCTTTGTACATCGTCTAACACTTTTTTCAGTTCGTAATCGCCCGTCTGCTCCAAGCGCATCAGTTCTTCGTAAAGCATCACACACGCCCAAGCGTCTGTAGCAGCATACAGCTTTTGTTTATCAGTCAGGATATCGGCTTCCCAATTAGTTAGCCGTTCCCGTTTCGAAATCTTCTGTCCGAAGAAGTTGGCATAAAGTTTCTGAAGACTCATGTCCTCAACGCCTATCTCTTTTACATGATCTTGCAAATCAATAAAGTTCCCTGTCTCGAAATCTGCCGTCTTATGAAGCATATTCAGGTCATCATGCCACGAAAGACCTATCTTTGGCACTGATTGATCCTCCAAGAACCGCTTGATTGACGGTGAAACGCCTAATTGATTAAGCCGGAACAAGAAACATATCTCACGACTGGACACTTGCAACAAAGCTACTTTGTTGATCCTGCCCTTCTTGAACGAAGGGCGCGTCTCCGTATCAACCCCCAAAACAGGCTGCGACAAGAGATAGTCAACTGCCTTTTGAGCCTCAAACTCCGTCAGAACCACCACAATCCGCCCCCCGAACAACACTTTGGGCAAGTCAGCAATCTTCTGTTTGTCGTATTTTTGATAGATAATCTTTTTCATTTGGGCGACAAAGTTACGAATAAGTAAGCAAAAAGCCAAATTAATTTCAGCATTTTCGAGCATCTTGAATCAAGAACACAATACAAGCGGAATGCAAAAAAAACAAAAAACTACAGATATTGTGATGAAATCTAAGTTTTAATTCGTAATTTTGCACATTATTTATAAAAGACATGGCAAAAAAGAAAACAACAAAAGCTCCTGAGAAGACTACGAGCTTCCAACAAGCTATCGGCATAGACAACATTTTCCACAACGAGCGTATCAACTTTGTACTGGGTTTCTGTCTCCTTTTTATAGCAGGCTACCTGGCATGGGCTTTCGTCTCCTACCTGTTTACGGGCGAGGCCGATCAGAGCATGATAGAAGCTCCACGTGCAGGTGAGATACTTAACCAGAACCAAGAATTCCAGAATTCATGCGGATCCCTGGGAGCTTATGCTGCATGGTTCTTCATGAAGCGGTGCTTCGGACTGGCAGCATTCATCATCCCCGTATTCATCCTGATGGTGTCCATCCGGCTGATGCGTGCCTATCAGGCAAAACTACTGAAATGGTTCATGTGCCTGACCATCATCATGATTTGGGCTTCCATCGCTATGGCAAAATTCCTAGTACCCTTCTTTGAAGACGCCTGCTACAATCCTGGTGGTGATCACGGATTAGCCGTCAGTCAACAGATAGAAGGTCTCATCGGCGTACCTGGACTGGTAGCAGTCCTTGCCTTATGTGCCATTGCTTTCCTCTCATACCTCAGCATGGAAACGATTATTTTCATCCGTAAAATTTTCAATCCACTACGTTATTTGAAGAAAATTCCGATGGAAATCCATATTGGGAAAGGTGACTCAGATGACGAGAAGCCTAATTACCTGAACACACTGGAAGACCCAGAGGTGTTTGATGACCCACAAGAACAAACCGTAGAGTTTGACGACATTAACACTTCTGAGCCAAAGAAAAAAAATTCGGAAACCTTTATTACATCAAATAACGACCGTGATGACGTTAAAAGCTATAGCGATAATGACGGGATTGATATGCAGATTGAAGAAGCGTCAGAGGAAGAAGCTGCCAAGGGAAGCGACCTCGTAGGCAATTATGGAGACATCAATACACCTTATGATCCCAAGCGCGATTTGGAGAACTACCACTATCCCACCCTTGACTTGCTGAAGAAGTATGACGACGACGGCAAGCCGTTTATTGATATGGTAGAACAGACTGCCAATAAGAACCGTATTGTCGATGTACTCCGTAACTTTGGCGTGGAAATTTCAAGTATCAAGGCTACCGTAGGTCCCACAATTACGCTGTATGAGATTACTCCTGCCCCAGGTGTCCGCATTTCAAAAATCCGCAATTTGGAAGATGATATTGCCTTGAGTCTCTCGGCTCTCGGCATTCGTATCATCGCTCCTATACCAGGCAAAGGAACTATCGGTATTGAGGTTCCTAACGCCAAGCCATCAACCGTATCTATGGAGAGCATCTTGAACTCAAAGAAGTTTCAGGAGACAACAATGGACCTTCCCTGTGCGGTAGGAAAGACCATTACCAACGAGGTGTTTATGTTTGACTTGGCAAAGGCTCCCCACTTGCTTGTTGCTGGTGCTACCGGACAGGGTAAGTCGGTTGGTCTGAATGCCATTATCACTTCCCTGCTATACAAAAAACATCCCGCTGAGCTAAAAATCGTGCTGGTTGACCCGAAGAAGGTTGAGTTCAGCGTCTATTCGTCCATTGAGAAGCACTTCCTAGCAAAGGTCCCTGACGATGGCGAAGAACCTATCATTACAGATGTCACCAAGGTTATCCGCACCCTGAACTCTCTGTGCAAAGAGATGGACACCCGCTACGACTTACTGAAAGCGGCTCAAGCCCGTAATCTCAAGGAGTACAACAAGAAATTCATTGACCGCCAATTGAACCCAGAGCATGGTCATCGTTTTATGCCATATATTGTAGTGGTTATCGATGAGTTTGGTGATTTGATTATGACGGCAGGCAAGGAGGTAGAGTTGCCTATAGCCCGTATTGCACAGCTGGCTCGTGCCGTGGGTATCCACATGATTATAGCCACTCAGCGTCCTACCACTAACATCATCACGGGTACCATTAAGGCTAACTTCCCAAGTCGTATTGCCTTCCGTGTAGGTGCCATGATTGACTCGCGTACTATTCTTGACCGTCCAGGTGCTCAGCAACTGATTGGCCGTGGTGATATGCTATATCTGAACGGTGGCGAGCCAGTTCGTGTGCAGTGTGCTTTTGTAGATACACCAGAAGTGGCTTTGAGCTTCCAGAACCTGACACTGACGACGGAGAAGGCGGCGAAAGCCGAGATGTCGATATGCAGCATCTTGATCCCATGTTTGAAGATGCCGCCCGACTTATTGTTCGTGAGCAAAGCGGAAGTACGAGTTTGATACAACGTAAGTTTGCCATCGGATACAACCGTGCCGGACGATTGATGGACCAGTTGGAGAAAGCTGGTATCGTAGGAGCCGCTCATGGTTCTAAGCCTCGTGAAGTATTAATCATGGACGAAAACAGTCTTGAAAATCTATTATCACAATGGAGAGGATAAAAATCACTATCGTGATGCTATTCTTAGCAATAGCATCGTATGGACAGTCTGCTAAAGAGGTGTTGGACAAGACTGCAGCAAACATATCCGAGAAATCTGGGGTATCGGCATCATTTACCATCAAGGGTAAGAACATGAATGCCAGTGGCACTATTGCCGTTAAAGGAAGGAAATTCCACGCCACCACTCCACAGGCAACCATCTGGTTTGACGGAAAAACCATGTGGACCTATATGAAGCAGAACGAAGAGGTGAATGTTTCAAATCCATCGGAATCAGAGCTGGCAGCCATTAATCCTTACAATTTCATCTACCTGTATAAGAAAGGATATACCTATTCGTTAGAGAAGGCTGGAAAGAACTATGTCGTGCACCTTAAGGCGACAGACAAGAAAAAAGCCATTCAAGAGATGTACATCACGGTATCACAGAAAAGCTACATTCCATCACAAATCCGGATGAAACAGAAGGAATGGAGCACCATTGACATCTCTCATTTCAAAAAGACAACTATTGCTGATGGAAAGTTCCGTTTCAACTCGAAAGATTTCCCATCAGCAGAAATCATAGACTTACGATAAGATACATTGTGACATTTGACTTTGTGACATTAAGGTACTTATGAACAAGATTCAACTATTTTTCCTGCTTCGCAAAAACACCAAACTGAGTGAGAAGCGCCATCCTATGTTCGAAGCAAATCAGTATGGCAAGTTTTTTGGCTATATCGTCATCGGCTTCTTGGCCATTGAATTCCTTGCCCTTGGTACTTTCTTCGGTTGGTTAGCTGCAAAGGAAGATACGCCAGAGATGATATTCTATATCATGCCCTTCTTGCTGATTATGGATTTTTCTGCCCGTTTTGCCGTCCAACAGACACCGCTGATGCTTGTCAAGCCCTATCTGCTGACTCCCATCAGTAAATTTACAGCTGTCGAATGCTTCCTTGTCTCGCAGGTGTTAGACCTTAACAATCTGCTTTGGATGGTTACCTTCCTTCCGTACGTCTTTGTGGTATGGTGTGGAGGAGTTACGGGCTGGGCTGCCATCGGCATGCTTTTCCTGCTCCATTTGATGGTGGTTGTCAACAGCCAATGGTATCTGCTTGTCCGCACATTAGTCAACCATAGTCTTTTCTGGTGGGCACTGCCCATCGTTTTCTATGGATTATTGATCGGACCCTTCTTTTTTCTGCCTGATGCTATACTTGACCAATATACAGATTTTATCGGTAATTTTGTAGATAAACATGGCTCGCTGTGGCTGTTATTTGCATTAATAGCAGGTCTTTTCATTGTCCTGTTCAGCATTAACAGGAAGTTGCAAATGCGCCTCATATACGATGAAGTGTCGAAAAAAGAGAATACCAAGATGAAGCATGTGTCGGAATTCAAGTCTTTGAACCGATTCGGACAGATTGGCGAATACCTGAAACTGGAAATCAAGAGCACCATGCGTAATAAAGCCATCCGTACTCGTTTTATCCAGGGGTTGTGCTTCATCACCTTCTTCTCGCTGACAATTGCCTTTGGCGATATGTACCAAGGAGAATTCTCCCGCAACTTCTTTTGTCTTTACGCTTTCATCTTCTTCGGAGCCACAAACCTTACCAAGGTCATGTGTCCAGAAGGTAATTATATTGACCTGTTGATGGTTCACGAGGAAAACATCCTAAAATTACTCTCCGCAAAATACTATTATTATAGTACCATATTATTATTACCTGTGCTCTTGCAATTGCCACCAGTCATCATGGGAAAATTCTCTATCTTGATGATTCTTGCTTACCTGCTGACGGCTACAGGGCCCGTATATTGCATGCTCTTCCAGCTGGCAATCTTCAACAAGGACACCCTACCTCTTAACGATAAGATTACAGGTAAGAACCAGATGGAGAACAAGTGGCAAGGTATCTTATCGATGACGGCCATGTTTGCTCCCGTTGTCGTTGTTTTCTGTATTGAGGCAGCCTTTGACGCCACAACAGCTTATTGGGTACTCATCATCATCGGCATCATCTTCACCGCAACAGAACCCTACTGGATGCGAAACATCTACCAACGTATGATGAAGCGCCGTTATCAGAACCTTGATGGATTCCATACCACTCGATAGACTACGATTTTCACGAACTAGAAGAACATAAATCATGTATTTTACAGGACTAATCATAGCCGTTTGCACATTTCTGACCATTGGCATCTGGCATCCCATCGTTATTAAAACCGAATACCACTGGGGTACTCGTCCTTGGTGGATTTACCTTCTCATTGGCATTGCCTGCATGGTGGCAGCACTCTTTGTTGAGAACACCATTATCTCATCCGTAATCGGTGTATTCGGAGCTTCTGCACTATGGGGCATCGGTGAGCTCTTCTCCCAGAAAAAACGTGTCCAAAAAGGGTGGTTCCCTATGAACCCCAAGCGACGCAGCGAATATCCTCCCATCGACAAGAATGAAACACTCTGCCCTGTTCATCATGGCAAGAGCATTTACGCAATCGAAGATGAAGACGATTCTGATTCAAGTCGGTAAAACCGTTAACAAGCATTTCATGGCAGGCATCAGCGATTATGTGGAACGCATCAATCACTATATGCCATTTGAAGTATTTACCATACCTGAGCTGAAGAACACAAAGAACCTGACAGAAGACCAGCAGAAACAGGCAGAGGGCGATCTAATCCTAAAACAGCTTCAACCCTCCGATACTGTTGTTCTTTTAGATGAGCATGGAAAGGAATATCGCAGCATTGACTTTGCCCGATGGCTGGAACAAAAGCGCAATACCTCCCGTCGGCTTATTTTTATCATTGGTGGTCCTTATGGTTTTTCAAAAGAAGTATATGCACGAGCCAACGAACAAGTATCACTCTCCAAGATGACTTTTTCCCATCAGATGATACGCCTCACTTTTACCGAACAGATTTATCGCGCGTGTACGATAATAAAAGGTGAGCCTTATCACCACGAATAACACAAGCCTTTACACTGGTATGAACAGAAAGAAAGAGATTTATAAGGTTACACTGGTAGGCAGCGCGGGCAATGCTGCCCTGCTCACCTTTAAGTTTATAGCCGGAATATTAGGCAACAGCTCAGCAATGATTGCTGATGCCATTCACTCGCTATCCGACTTTGTCACAGATATCCTGGTACTGGTATTTGTCAGCATCAGTGCCAAGCCACAAGACCAATCTCACGACTATGGACACGGCAAGTTTGAAACCATTGCTTCGTTTCTGATTGGCTTGGCATTAGTGGCAGCAGCAACAGGTATTGTGGTCTCGGGCGTGATGAAGTTTACCGCATGGCTAAATGGCGAAGAACTCGAAGCACCGAGATGGATAGCGTTATGGGCTGCCTTATTGTCGATAGCTATCAAAGAAATGCTCTATCAATATACTTCTCATCGCGGAAAGGACCTGAACTCACAGGTAATGATAGCCAATGCCTGGCATCACCGCAGCGATGCTCTCTCATCAGTAGGTGCAGCCATCGGTATCGGTTTAGCCATCTGGTTAGGCAACCGCTGGGCGGTATTCGACCCTTTGGCTTCCATTGTGGTGGGTCTGATGCTGGTAAAAGTGGCTTACGAGTTGTTGAAGACAAGCATCAACGAACTGACGGAGAGCTCATTACCAGCAGAAACAGAACAGGAGATTGTACAGATTATACAGTCGTTCGGTGATGTACAACAGCCTCATAACCTGCGAACACGCCGTATTGGTAACCGCATCGCTATTGAAGCCCATATAAGAATGGACGGACAACTACCCCTAAATAGCGTTCACGAACGTGCAACAACCATTGAACAGAAACTAAAGCAGCGCTTTGGTGCCAACACGCACGTATCCCTTCACATGGAACCTATCAAATAGGCTACCTATCAGATAAAGAGCGAACCTATCTGATAGACAGCAGCAGACACTATCCATGCCAATACCGTTGTATATATGGCTCCAAAGACTGCCCAACGCCACGAACCGCTCTCGTTCTTGATGGCAGCAATAGTGGCTATACATGGGAAGTAGATGAGAACAAACAACAGGAAAGCATAAGCCGTCAACGACGAGAAACCAAAAGCACCGTCACCATAGAGCACTCCAATGGTAGAAGCCACGATCTCTTTTGCACCCACACCTGCTATCAGACTGACATCCAATCGCCAATCAAAGCCCTGCGCCAAGAATATGGGTTCAATAGCCTTACCCAACATACCGATAAAGCTATCTTCCAACGAATCGGCAATGCCCGAGGGCGAGAAATAACCCAATGCCCATACAATGATCGAAGCCACAAGAATCACACCTCCCATCTTCTTTAGATACTGCTTGCCTTTCTCCCACGTATGGCGGAAGATGGCCTTAGCCGTTGGGAAACGATAGGGAGGCAACTCCATAACGAATGGTGTGTCCTCACCTTTGATGACGTATGTGCTCAACAGGCGTGCAATGATGACGGAAAGGACGATTCCTATGGCATAGAGCGATACCATAACCAGACTCTGATAACGTACAGCAAAGAAGGCACCCGTTATCATAATATAAATAGGTAAGCGGGCAGAACACGACATCATAGGCAATATCAGCATTGTAATCAGTCGCGAACGGCGGCTCTCTATAGTTCGTGTAGCCATGATGGCAGGCACGTTACAGCCAAAACCCATAATCAACGGAATGAACGACTTTCCGTGAAGTCCCATGCCATGCATCAGCTTATCCATGATGAAAGCAGCACGAGCCATATAGCCGGAATCTTCCATCAACGAGATAAACGTATAAAGAATCAGGATTTGCGGTAGGAACACGATGACAGCACCTACACCACCTATAACACCATCTACCAGCATATCCTTCAAGGGACCATCGCTCATGACGTTGCCTATCCACTCTCCCAACCATGTTACGCCGGCATCAATCCAATCCATCGGATATTGCCCTAGTGTGAATGTCACCTCGAACATCAGAAACAGCAGGGCGAAGAAAAGGGGAAAACCCAACCAGCGATTGGTGACAAGGGCATCAAGTTTATGAGTCACATGATACGTGTTCTCCATTTGTCCTACTTTGTAGCCTGCCTCTTTCAGCGCACCACGGATAAAACCGTATTTGGCATCCATGATAGCCGTCTCCGAGTCGTTGCCAGTCTCCTCTTTCACACGATGTATTGCAGTGTCACGAGCAGCCAATATCTGTTTGCTCTCAGGAAGCGATGCTATAACCTCTTCTGCCTTTGTGTCCTTCTCAAGCAGTTTCAAAGCCAGCCATCGGGTACTATAGCGCAGACGAAGCAAGTCATTGCCTTTCAGGAACATCTGTATCTTGGCTATACCATCCTCTATCTCATGTCCGTGATTGATATGGATATGACGATAGTAGTTATCATGTCCCTCCTGACTCTCAAAGATATGAATCACCTCACGCAGCAGTTCAGGTAATCCCCTACCCGTCTTAAACGACGTGGGGACCATCGGCATACCCAACAGGGAACTCAGCGTATCAATGGACAAGTGGTCTCCACGGCGCTCCGTCTCGTCAAACATATTCAGCGCGCACACCACTCTGAGGTGCATATCCATCAGCTGTGTAGTCAGATACAAGTTACGCTCGATATTCGAAGAATCAATAACGTTGATAATGACATCAGGAGTATCTTCCAGCAACTGCTTTCTAACATACAGCTCCTCTGGAGAATAAGCCGACAGCGAATAGGTGCCTGGCAAGTCAATAAGTTTCAGGTGATAGCCCTCAAAGTCCGCATAACCCTCTTTGGCATCAACCGTGACACCACTATAGTTGCCCACACGCTCATGGGCGCCTGATGCAAAGTTAAAGAGAGAAGTCTTGCCACAATTGGGGTTACCCACCAAAGCCACATTAATGGTATGACGGGCAGAATGCGTAGCATAATGGGCCGTAGTGGCTACATTCTGGGGTTCACTGATTTCTGCTGCTTCACGCTCGTCGTCAGTCACCTCTATCTTTTCGGCTTCCTGTCGCCTTAGGCTCACCTCATATCCCATCACCCGATATTTCACAGGATCCTGCAACGGAGCACTCTGCAAGACGTCCACACGTTGTCCCTTGATAAATCCCATTTCCACAATACGCTTGCGGAAGCCACCATGTCCCTTAACCTTTACTATATAGGCTTTATCGCCTGTCTTCAGTTCCGAAAGATTCATACCTTATATTATTTATCTGCAAAAGTAGCAAATAAATTCAACATTATCAACTTTACACCTTAAAATACCTACAAATGATGATATTATTTCTTGTTCAAATAGTCTCTCACCTGTTCCCAGTCCACCTTTTCAACCTTAATCGGTTTACCAAAATCAGTGGCTACAACTTGCTTTTTCTTTACGTTAAACTTAACGACAATTCTGTCTTCTACACCCACACTGGTTTGATCAAGTCGGATAACGTCAAAAGCTTTGATGTCGTTATCATCTACTTGGAAGCATTCTTCGTCAGCTTTAATATACCATCTCAGCGTATCCGTTTTAGCAGAATCTGCCCGAAGCGTACACACGGCAACCATAGCAGATTCTCTCTGACGATCCGCCTTGGATTCAGTGTAGCCAACGATTCCCATAAACACACCGAATATCAGAATGGCACATACAATAGGCTGCAGCACAAGTCCCAGGATAAGTCCCTTCCACCGCTTCCAGTTGAAAAGACGAATGGGGATAATGACAGAGGCCATGACAATGATGATGGACAAGGCAAACGCCAACATCAATACGTATATATAATTCTCGTTTATCATCTTACTGGACTTTAAATGATTCGCTGATAAGCTGGTTATTTTTTATACTGGATGGCTAACATCGTCAGGTCATCG
Organism: uncultured Prevotellaceae bacterium; assembly: GCA_902770195.1. Lineage (GTDB taxonomy): Bacteria > Bacteroidota > Bacteroidia > Bacteroidales > Bacteroidaceae > Prevotella. The sequence goes on along the minus strand of CACXSA010000017.1, from coordinate 1,449 downwards.
CTTTGTTCTGCATCTCCCACAAACTTCGCCACTTCTTCTCTCATAATTGATATACGAGTGGCATTCATTGCCGTCTGCTGCATACGCTCCATGCCGAACTGATTATGATGAATATCCTCAGCCTCATTAAGACCGTCTGTATAGAGGAAAAGTGTAGTGCCCGTCTTCATCTCCAGCTGCTGACAAGTGAAGTTCCAACCAGGTACGACACCTGCCGGTACATTAGCATCACAAGACAGGACAATCACCTCGTCATCCGTCAGCAGCAATGGCATATCATGACCTGCATTGGAATAACTGAGATGACCTGATGACAAATCGAGCACACCAACAAAGAGTGTAACAAACATATTGGTCTCGTTATTGTCGCTCAATGCCTCATTCAGTGCTGTTACCATTCGGTCTGGGTGGGCCGTATGTGCAGCGATATTCCTGAACAGCGAACGTGTAACCGCCATTACCAATGACGCTGGCACACCCTTGCCCGACACATCACCAATGCAGAAGAACAATTTCTCATCATGGATAAAGAAATCGTAGAGGTCACCACCAACAGCCTTGGCTGGTGTCACCTGTCCGTAGATGTCAATATCGTTACGATCTGGGAAAGCGGGATAAATTTTCGGCAACATGCTCATCTGTATGCCGTGGGCTATCTCCAGTTCATTTTCTATCGAGGCTTTAGCCGCCGTTGTCGTTTTCAGGTCTTCCACATAGGTTGCCAACGATTGCTGCATGTTTTCAAACGAGTCGCGCAACTGGTGAATCTCATCGTTGTGCTTGATGGATGGCAGTTGTGTGTCGAAATGACCTTGAGCCACCATATCGGCTGCATCTGCCAACACTTTCAAAGGTTTCGCAGAACGCTTGATGACAAACCTGCAAACCAAGAAGGTAACTTGTATGATGACAAGAACCACCACCAGCATGAATAAACCCACTACCAGTCCCATGAAGTCGAGCACTACCCTGGGAGCAACCACTACCAATATCCAGTCTGTTCCCTTTACAGGTGCATAAAAAAGATAAGAAGGAGTTCTGTTGATCATCATCATATAATCCGTCTCACTATTACTTACCTTTTTTTCCTTCATCTCCTTGATAGCATTCTTGGCCATTCCTTCTTCACCATCATAATCTTTTACGTGTTGGAAGAAATTACCCTTCATGATGTGCCAAGACTCAGGGTGTGTCAGGTAGGTACCATCCTGCGATAACATATAACTTCTCAGCGGAATCTCTGTTGGAGCTACCAACATAGCATCCTCTGTAAGGCTGTCTTGTTCTTCCAGAAATTCTGTCATGAAGTCGAGTGACAAATCGGCACCCATGACAGCCACAACACGTCCCTGCTGGTCGTGAATAGGTTGAAGGAAAGCAACCAAAGGTGTCTTGCCATCATGTCCGTCAACAAAAGGGTCTGACCAATAGGCAGAATCCTTTGCCAGT
>CACXSA010000016.1 GCA_902770195.1 uncultured Prevotellaceae bacterium | reverse complement strand
ACTGTGCTTGCCTTTCCAGCTGCTCTTCTCCGTGCCTTCATAGACGGGTGTCATCAGGTCGTAGGGATTCACCTGATACCATGTAGTATGGAGCAACGGAGTAATGGGTGCCAACCCGGTGTCTTCGTTCTGCTGAAAGGCTGTGTAGCTTTTGCTGAGACGACAAATGTCGTCGGCATAGCTCTGAAGCCATGAGCGCATATTGTCGGGCATGTCGTCGGTGTCAATACTTCCCGTCAGACTATAGCCCACGATGGGTATGGTACGGTCGTCGCCAGAGGCTATAACATATCCCCCACCCTCTATATTAAAAGCATAGAGCAGCTGTGTACCGGCATCGGTTTGCTGCATATTGAGGGAAAGCTGTGCACGATGCATCGCTTTTGAGCCGCCTTGGCGTTTTTGCATGAAGGCACGAGCCTTCTCCATTGCTTCCTGCTGGCTGACTTCCGCAGCGAACAGGGTCATCCCTGAAAGAAGAATGATGAATAATGATACTAGTCTTTTCATTGATTGTCTATTTTAATTTGGGTACAAATATACAACTTTTTTAATAAACTTAGTTGAAAACGAACAAAAATGTTTATCTTTGCAATGGCTATTCAAAAAAGATGAGACAAAGAAAGATGAAGAAGATAGTACTTTTTATAGGAGCGGCTCTGATGGCAGTGGGTTGTCAGGAGTCGCTGGAAGAGCGTTGTGAGAGGGAGGCAAGGGAATATACGGAGAAGCACTGCCCTACTCCTGTGGCTAAGGATGTGGTGATGGACAGCATGACGTTTGACAAGGCGACGCACACCATTACGTATGCCTATACGCTGACGGGACAGCTGGACGACTCGGCAGTGGTGGAGGGTGCCCATTCGCGCGACTTGCTACTGCAGGAGATTAAGAACAGTGCCCACCTGCGACTGTATAAGGAGGCGGGCTATAGCTTCCGCTATGTGTATCATTCGGGCAAGAAAAAAGGAACGCAGCTGTTAGATGCCACGTTCCATCAATCTGACTACCGTTAATGATTAACCGTTAACCATTAACCGTTAACCATTAACCACCATTACATGCCCTCGGGCTTCATGTTCGTATAGACAGTCTGTACGTCGTCGAAGTCCTCGAGTCTCTCAATCATCTTATCGATGGTCTCGCGCTCCTCGGGAGTAACGTCCTTGAGGTCGTTGGGGATGCGAGTGAACTCGGCACCGGTCACCTCGAAGCCGTTCTCCTCCAGGTGCTTCTGGATAGCTCCGAAGCTGGAGGGGTCTCCATAGATGGTGATGCTGTTCTCTTCCTCGTCCTCGTCGAACTCGTCCTCTACACCATAGTCGATGAGGTCGAGAATCATCTCGTCCATATCGAGGCCGTCCTTCTTCTTAAAGGTGAACACACACTTGTGATCGAACAGGAACGACAGTGAGCCCTGAGTGCCCAGGTTACCATTGAACTTGTTGAACACGGAACGGACGTCGCCTACAGTACGTGTGGTGTTGTCTGTCAGGGTGTCAACGAAGATGGCTACTCCGTGAGGACCATATCCCTCGTAAGTTACTTCCTTGTAGTCGCTCTGGTCTTTACCCATCGCGTTCTTGATGGCACGCTCGATGTTATCCTTCGGCATGTTCTCACGCTTGGCATTGGCGATGATAGCACGCAGTGCAGGGTTCATGTCGGGCTCCGGACCGCCTGCCTTCACGGCAATGGCAATCTGCTTGCCAATCTTGGTGAATGTCTTGGCCATGTGGCCCCATCTCTTCAATTTCGCAGCTTTGCGATATTCAAATGCTCTTCCCATCTTACATTTTACAATTTTACAATTTTACTATTTTACTATTTATTACTTTCTAAGTGTTTACGTGTACTCACTTTTGAACTAACAATTATCCTCAACAACTCGACACACTCATCATGTAACGGTTCTACCCTTTTTCGTGGCAGCAAACCTGTCTCCATGATAATCTCCATCCAATGATTTGTTTCATCGAGTTCTTCCTCCACCATCTTCAATTTATTCAAGAAATCTTTTTCAGATTTTCCTAAACATGCGGCCCGATAATTGGCTGCAGGTGAAGTCCCAGACCTGACCACTTGAGAACCTATCGCTTTCCCAGAAATTGTATCTGGCATACTATCAACCATCTTGACAATGCGAATGGAAAAAAGTTTAAATCTTTCCTTTAATTCGAGCTCTGTCATACCAATGGTCCAATAGTAAATGGTCAAATTGTCAAATTCAACGAAGCTGAGCGCCAAGTTTGGCGGTCAGCTGAGCGATGAGTTTCTGCATGATGGCTTCAATCTGCTTGTCGCCCATCGTCTTCTCGGCATCCTGAAGGATGAAGTTGACGGCATACGACTTCTTGCCAGCAGGGAGCTTGTCGCCTTCATAGACGTCGAAGAGTTCGACCTTCTTCAGGAACTTCTTCTCCGTCTGACGGGCGATGTCCTCTATCTGCTGGAACTCTACGCTCTTGTCGATGAGCAGGGCGAGGTCGCGGCTGACGGAGGGGAACTTAGGTATGTCGGTGAACTCCACTTTCTGCTTGCGGATAACCTTCATGAGGGCTGTCCAGTTGAGCTCGGCATAATAGACGGGGGTGTCGATGTCGAACTGACGTTGCAGCTTCTTGGTGATGACACCCAGCTCAACGAGTTTCTTACCTCCACGGTTCTCGATGGTGAGACCTGCGGAGAAGACGGCATTGTCGGACTTCTTACGGACAATCATGCCGGGTTGTACACCAATGCGGGCGAGGATATTATCAACGAAGGCATCCAGTTCAGCAAATGAAGTATTCTCGTCGGGATGAGCCCACGAGCCTTCCACGCGCTTACCGGTGAGCCAGAGTCCCAGATGGTTCTCTTCACAATAACCATTAAACAATAACCAATTACCTTTTTTCATAGCCTCATCCTCAGCCGCTGTATCACGGTTATCTGGATATTGGTTATTGGTTATTGTCCTTTTGTACACGTTGCCAAACTCGAAGAAGCGGCAATTGCCATTCTTACGCTTGGCATTGTGCTCGATGCTCTCCAAGCCACCATACAAGAGGGTGCCACGCATCACGTTGAGGTCGCTGCTGAGCGGGTTCATGATGTGAACCAGTGTCTTGCCCTGTATGTCGTCGTAGTACGACGACTTGCTTAACGAGTTATTTAGAATCTCGTTGAAGCCGGCACCTACCAGCTGCTCGCTGACCAGGTTGGCCAACTTGTGCTTCTGGTCTTCTTCGCCCTTGATGACGAGGCTGGACTTAAGCTGGGTGGGGATCTCCACATTGTTATAGCCATAGATGCGAAGGATGTCTTCTACAACGTCGCAGGGGCGCTGCACATCCACACGATAGGCAGGGATTTCGAGTTTCAAGCCCTCGGCACTCTCGCTGAGCACCTTCATCTCCAGGGAGGCGCAGATGTTCTTGATGGTCTCCACGGGGATGTCTTTTCCCACGAGGGAGTGGACATAGCTGTACTGGAGGTCAACGACGGCATTCTGCATCTTCTCGGGATAGACGTCCTTGATGTCCATAGACACCTTACCGCCTGCCAACTCCTTACAAAGCTGGGCGGCATATTTCAGGGCCTCGATGGTGCCGTTTGGGTCGATGCCGCGCTCGAAGCGGAACGAGGCATCGGTAGAGAGTCCGTGACGACGGGCTGACTTACGAATCCATGTGGGATGGAAGTAAGCAGACTCCAGCACGACATTCTTCGTGGTCTCGTAGGTTCCACTACCCTTTCCGCCAAACACACCGGCGATACACATGGGATCTTCGGCATTGCAGATAGCCAGGTCGCGATCGGAGAGCTTATGCTCTACCCCATCGAGAGTCTGGAAGGGTGTGCCATCGGGCATCGTCTTCACTACAATCTTATGACCTTTCACCATATCGGCATCGAAGCAATGGAGGGGCTGACCCAGGGCCATCATGACATAGTTGGTGATATCGACGATGTTGTTGATAGGACGCAGACCTATGGTGGTCAGCTTGTTCTTCAACCAGTCGGGCGACTCCTTCACCTCGCAATCGGTGATGCTCACACAGGCATAGCGCTTGCAGGCCTCGGTGTTCTGGATCTCCACGTCGATGGGGAGAGAGTTATTGTCGATAACAAAATCCTCGACCACAGGTTTGTGGGTAGCCGTCTTGTATCCATTCTGCTTCAGCCACGCATACAGGTCGCGAGCCACACCCCAATGTGAGAGGGCGTCGGCACGGTTGGCAGTGATATCAATCTCGATGAGCCAGTCGCTCTCCAAGTGGTAATACTCAGCGGCGGGGGTTCCTACTACAGCATCCTCAGGTAATACGATGATGCCGGAGTGGTCGTTGCCAATACCTATCTCATCCTCGGCACAAATCATGCCCAACGACTCGACACCACGCAGCTTAGACTTCTTGATGACAAACTCCTTGTCGCCATCATAGAGCACACAACCCAGATCAGCCACGATGACCTTCTGACCTGCGGCTACATTGGGAGCGCCACAGACTATCTGCTGGGGCTCACCTTTGCCCAAATCAACGGTGGTGACATGCAGGTGGTCGGAATCGGGGTGCATCTCGCATGTCAGCACCTTACCTACATAAAGTCCTTTCAGACCACCTTTAATACTCTGAACTTCTTCGAGTGCATCGACTTCAAGACCTGTGGATGTCAGGGCATCGCACACCTGTTGAGGGGTGAGGTCGAAATCAACGTACTCTTTTAACCATTTATACGAAATATTCATTGCAATGATATGTTATATTCTGAAATTGCGTGCAAAATTACACAAAAAAAATGGACTGACCAAAAGGTCAGCCCGTTTTCTTTAATCTTCCTCCGGAGAGATGAGCTTATAGCCCTTACCGTGGATGTTGATAATCTCTATCTGAGGGTCGTCTTTCAGGTGCTTACGCAACTTGGTGATATAGACGTCCATAGAGCGTGCATTGAAGTAGTTATCGTCAATCCAGATGGTCTTCAGGGCAAAGTCGCGCTGAAGAATCTCGTTGGCATGAGAGCATAGCAGTGCCAGCAACTCGTTCTCCTTGGTGGTCAGCTTGGTTTGCTTATCACCGATGACAAGCAGTTGCTTCTGGGTGTCGAACAGGAACTTACCGACATGGTAAACAGAGCTCTCCTTGTTTCGCTTGCCACGAACACGGCGAAGGATAGCCTCAACGCGGAGCACGAGTTCTTCCATCGAGAAGGGCTTGGTGATATAGTCGTCGGCACCAATCTTGAAGCCTTCGAGGATATCTTCCTTCAATGTCTTGGCAGTGAGGAAGATAATGGGGATTTCCGCATTGGCCTGACGGATTTCCTGAGCCAGGGTGAAACCATCCTTCTTGGGCATCATCACATCGAGTACGCAGATGTCGAACTTGGTCTTCAGGAAGGCCTTATAGCCAGCTTCGCCATCTGGGCAGAGTTCTGCAGAATAACCTTTTGCAGCAAGGTATTCGCGCAACAACATTCCGAGGTTCTCATCGTCTTCACAAAGAAGAATTTTCAATTTTTCATCCATAACCTTAAAATTTATTATTTGACAATTTGACAATTTACTATTTGACTATTTTATTATTTATTGATTAGTCTTCCTTGATGACAGGAAGGGAGATGGTAAACTTGGTGCCTTTGCCCACTTCGCTCTCAACCTTGATGTTACCTTGATGAAGGTCGATGACTTTCTTGACGTAGGCCAGTCCGAGTCCGAAGCCTTTGACATCATGCTTATTACCGGTATGTACACGGTAGAACTTGTCGAAGATTTTCTTCAAGTTCTCCTTCTTGATGCCCTGTCCGGTGTCGCGGATGGAGAGGTAGAGTTTCTGCTCGTCGTTCCAAGTGCGGATGTAGATATCGAGTGGCTCTTCCTGTTTGCGATACTTCACGGCATTGTCCATGAGGTTGGTGATAGCATTCTGGAAGTGTACCTCATCGACATAGATAGCAGAGTCGATGGCTTCTATCTCCGTATATATCTTTCCACCAGTATGCTCCACACGCAGCACGAAGGTCTGGGCAATCTGCTCCACCATCTCGTTGAGGTCGAGTTCCTTTTTCTTGAAGATAATGCTCTTCTTGTCGAACATGGACATCTGGAGCACTTTCTCCACGAGGAAACGCAGACGTTTCGACTCGTCGGTGATGACACCACTGAGGTGCTTGGTCATCTGCTCCGACTTGGTGATGGAATCATCGTTCATCATCTGGGCAGCCAGCGAGATGGAAGCGATAGGCGTCTTGAGCTCGTGGGTCATATTGTTGATGAAGTCGTTCTTGATTTCCGTGAGACGTTTCTGACGGAAAATGACCACAATGGTGAAGATGAAGGTGATAAGCAGCACGATGGTGAAGATGATGCTGGGAATCATGAAGCGTACACTGGAGAAGATGTAAGAGTTCATCTCGGGGAAGTGAATGCGCACCACACCCATCTTCGACTGTGGGTCGTTGCGGAAGAGCAACTGCTGATATGTGTATTCCTTGCCTTCGTCGCTATAGTCGGGACAACGGAACACCTCACGTCCATCGGTAGTGGAAACGGTGAGATGATAGGGAATATTGACTCCGTTGTTAATCAGCTCAGTACGGATGTCCTGATCGAGCATGCGGAAATTGACACGTTCCTTCAGAGGCTTGTCGCTGGCGGTATAGAGGATGTTATAAACGACCTCGTCGAGCAAAGCTTTCTGATAGACATAGCGATTGCGGACTATCTCCTGCATGGTCTTGGCAGCATCCGCCAACGAGTTCTTGTCCTTACGGAGAATCATGGCCTTGGGGACGGAGGCTGGCTTCATCTCGAAGGTCTTCAACTGGAACGACGAATAGACGGTGCCATCGTCGGCAGCTACTGCAAACTGGTGGGAATGCTTAATGGTGCCGTCGAGACCATCGACCATCACAGAGTCTTGCTTGAAGGCTCTGCGCTCGGTTTCGTTGACATCTTTTTCCAGATATCTGAGTGTCTCATTCATCTCCATATTACGGGAGACTTGATAGAGAGAGCGGTTCACACTCTCATCGAACTGCTCTTTCTTCATCTTCACCATCTCCTCAACGTAGGAGAACTGAAGGAAGAGCAGTGCCAGGAATGAGAATCCCATGATGATGGCTATTGCCCAAATAGTTGACTTCTTCATATCAGCGACAAAGTTAATACTTTTTCTGATATGAAGAAGCCAATTCGTTAATTATTTCCGTTAAATTTAACGTCTTTAACTATTTTGCTGCGTTTTAATTAAAAATGGATATTTACATCAACACCCATTTGGAAAGGATTACCACGCTGAGCCATAAATACCTCCTGACCTGTTGCCTTGTTTGAGAAGGCGAACGTGTTATACTTGGTATCCGTTAAATTACGTGCCCACAGATTGACTGAGCAAACGTCTAAATCAAGGCAGGCATGAGCACCCAGTACGGCATAGAACTTCTGCGAATAGGTGTTGGCATCGTCCCACCATATCTTACCCTGTGCGCTCATATTGGCACCAATAGTGAAACTCTTCACGAAAGAATCGGTGAAATCGAAACGATAGTCAGCCAGTGCTGACAGGGTATGGGCGGGCACATAGGGCACCTTGTTGTCGCTATAGTCAATTTCTGCTGCTGTGGCAGCACTGCTGGCCTTTGTCTTGTAGTCTTTAAAGGCTGCGTGGGTATAGCCATAGCCCATAGACCAAGAGAGATGGTTAGAGAGGGCACTGCCACGCAATGACATCTCGACACCACAGCTATAGCTCTTGCCTGCATTCACCATCCGACGTCCGAATCCATAGTCAGAAGTGAACACCGAGAGCTGCTGGTTACGAATCTGCATGTAGAAGCCTGAGAGATCCAGATGAATCAGGTTGTCGAAGAGATTGAGGTGAGTACCCAACTCATAGTTCCACGACTCCTCGGGCTTAAACTTGATACCATCCAGGATGGGGGCACAGTCGTCACCATGATGCTCCATAACAACCTCAGTGACAGGAGTACCACTTTGCAACATACCAATAGCCTTCTGGAGGTCGGTCTGGATAATGTCGCCAAACATCTGGACATTGAAGCCACCAGCACGATAGCCCTTAGAAACTGTGGCATACACGTTGCTGCCATCGTTGAACTTATAAGTCAGACCGAACTTAGGCAGCAGCTGGTTGAAGTTGGCCTTGTCAGAACCGATATAGTCTGTGTAAATCTTGGTGGGGGCTATTGTCATTCCCATAATAGAGAATACGGGGTTCATGCTGAGGCCACGACTATCGAAATCTATCTTAGCCTGGGTAAAGTCATAGCGTAGTCCGAGGGTCAGCGTCAGATGGTCCGAAAGGTCTATGTTCGACTCATGGAAGATGCCCAGGTTAAACTGAGGAGTATGAAACAAGCAGGGAATGTCCATCGCCATGTCGATGTTGATGCCACCACGGGCTGCGATAGCTGACATAGCTTGCTCCTGAGTCATACCACGCCCCATCATGCTCTTCAGCATAGCACCCTGAATCTGCATCTCCAGCATCTGGGGGAAGAATGTTCCAAACTTGTTGGGTGCCTCTGTTCGCAACCACTGATAAGAACCGAATAATCCGGATGTCCAATGCCAACGGCTCTGATTGTTGCTCTTGAATGTAAATTCCTGTGTCAGGGCATTGCTTAACTGATACTGGTCAACAGAAACAAAATCAATGCTGCTATAATCATTGTCCATCAGCAAATTGTCCTTCAGCAACTGATAGCTGGTGTTCGAGGAGAAATCGAAACCATAGCCCTTATACTTGATAGCCAGACCAGAGGTCAACATGTTACGTTTGTATTTGCTCTGGTGGTCTTGGTTCGGATCGGACAGCACATCACCACTCTCGGGATTAAGAATACCATAAGGATAGGCTTTCTGACGAACAAACTGATAATCCGTCATCCAGTCAAAAGACAGGCGTTCTGTAGGGTGATATACCATACGTAGGCGTCCTCCTGCCTCGTTCATATCGTCAGCACGCTCACCAGTGAGAGAGTTTTTCCAGAAACCATTGGTTCCATCATAGAAGGCTGCTACAGAGAAAGCAAACTTGTCACTGAGCTTAGCATAGTGAGCCACCTCTGCCTTACGATAGAAGTGTGAGCCAATGCCCAAGTGAATGTTTGTGCCCTGATAGTTCATGGGGTTCTTGGTATATTGTCGTATCAAACCACCCTCGGTATTAATACCATAGAGTGTACCTTGAGGACCACGAAGTACATCAATACGATCCAACTCATAGATATGACTATTAAATGTCGATTTGTTCATCAAGGGAATATCGTCGATATAGATTCCCATAGACGGACTATTGATGCGGGAACCTATACCCCTGACATAAATAGAAGAGGTAAAGCGTGCACCATAGTCGGGCATCACGAAAGAAGGAACAAAACTGGCAACATCCCTCAGGTCACGGCTTCCCAGGCTTCCTAATTCGACACCTGTCAGCACGGTAGAGCTCATAGGCTGCTGACGAAGTTTCATAAATTCCTTATTCTGTGACACGACAACTACCTCATCCAAATCATAAACGCGGGAGGAGTCTGCCATCTCTACATTCTGATCAGCCATCACTGGCATCATGGCCGTTAACGTCAATACTGTCAATACAATCTTTTTCATTTTATCTATTGATACTATTAATAATGTTATTTGCAATAGTTGTGGCCTGGGTGATACGATGCCCCATGCCTATACCGTCACGCAGATTGCCACCAAGGACAAGTCCGGGAAAAGCTTTCTCAAGATGGGCTACTGCCTCAAAGCGGCGTCCACTATCAATTCCATACTGAGGAATGGCACGCTGATGGCGGGAAATGTGTATAAAATCGGGCTTTGCCACTGCAGGGAATTTCAACATGGTATGCAGACATTGTTCTACCAGGCTGCATATTTCCGCATCGCTCTTTTCCATCATCTCCGGGTGCTTGATGCCTCCCAGGAAGAAAGAGAACAGTGCCCCACCCTCCGGAGCTCGCTGGCTGAAGCATGCGGAAGGAAACAGGATGCCTAATATCTGCTGGTGTTCAACAGTAGGAACCAAGCCTCCAAAAGCACAATAATCGCCACCAAAAGTATCAGCCATACCAACATTGACTTCCATCACTGGAGCATAGACCAACTGCGAGATGGGCTCCATAGATGCATGGTCAACAAAGGGCAGTAATGAGGGGAGATTATAGGCTCCACACGTTGTGACAACCCACTGACTCTGTACACGCTGGACATGTCCATCAACACCCACAAAGCGCGTTTCCCACTTAATCGTGTCAAGACAAGAGACTTCCACCTGACTAGCGCCCAAAACGATACGCTCCCTTCCTATGTAATCAGCCTCGCTCTCTGGAATATGACTCAGTCCGCCAAGAGCGGAGAATACCTTCTTGCTTGCCAGTCGGTCACGATCACTCTTGGGCTGCTTCGCCTTAGCAATAGCACCACGAACAAAACTACCATAGTCACGCTCCAAGGCATACAACTTAGGCAATGCATAACGTGTGACGAGCTGATTGGGATTTCCGGCATAGACACCGGAAATAAAGGGGTCAACAGCATAATCCACAAAGGAACGTCCTAAACGTCGGGCTGCTAACGATGCTATGCTTTCATCAGGATTGGTGCCACGCTTGCGCCAAGGCTCACCAAGAATACGCAACTTGTCTGAAAAACGGAACAAAGGAGTGGTTATAGCACTCAGCAAGCCTGAGGGCAGTTCTCTAAACCTGTCACCTTTCCATATCAATCGGCGTTTCGAAGAGTCGGGAGCCGTTTCTAACTGACATTTCCCACCAGAGGTAGTAGCCAAGTCTATCATTAGCTCAGCTACTTCTGGTGTTGAAACAGAGCCTGTTGTGGGACCTGTCTCGTAAATATAATGGTTATGGTGTTGGGTCTGAATCTGTCCGCCAATACGGTTTTGGGTCTCGATAATTTGCACATCGATACCCTTTCGCTTAAGCCAGTAAGCGGTGGTTAGTCCGGTTAATCCGGCACCAATCACCGTTACTTCCGCTTTTATAATATTTTCGTGGTCTCTCATTTGGGGTGCAAAGGTAAACAATTACCTTCACTCTCGCAATCCCCATTTATGATGATTTTTTATCGTCTGACTACAGAAATGCGTTGCCGGACAGCCTCAAACATTAAAATGGCTGCAGAAACGGAAACGTTGAGCGAGTCGCCACAGCCTAACATAGGGATGCGGATATGGGCATCGGCAGCCTCACGCCACTTATCGGTAAGTCCGGTTGCCTCGGTACCCATCACAATAGCTGTGGAGCGACACATGTCTGCTTCGTAATAATAACAGGAGTCTTGCAACTGCGCCGTCAGAATCTGAATACCGTTCTCCTTGAGCCACTGGATACACTGCTCGGAGGTGCAGGCGACACAGGGCACACTGAAGAAGGCACCTATGGAGGCACGAATGAGATTGGGGTTATAAAGGTCCGTCAAGGGGTCGCACACGATGACGGCATCGACATTAGCAGCATCGGCAGAGCGCAAGACGGCTCCAACATTTCCAGGCTTTTCAACGCTCTCCATCACCACGACGAGCGGACGCTGAGGAAGCTGGAGGTCGGAAAGTGTGAACGGACGAACTACCACCTCAGCAATAACCCCTTCTGTGCCGCCACGATAGGCCACCTTATTATAAATATCGGTGGTGACTTGAAAAATACGGGCATCGGCAACCTGTGGTTCCTCTGCACCAAAAATCTCAGGACACCAGAACAGCGTATCGACAACATAGCCATTGTTGATGCAACGCTCTATCTCGCGTCGTCCCTCAACGACAAAGAGTCCGCTACTGCGACGCGCCTGCGACTTCTGCTGAAGTTCAAGAAGGCGCTTAATCTTCGGATTCTGGGCACTGGTAATGACCTCCCTCATAACTCTTCACACTCTTTGAGCCACAAAGTACTGCTGGCATCACTGGGCATACGCCAGTCACCACGGGGAGACAGGGAGATGCTTCCAATCTTAGGTCCGTCAGGCAGACAAGAACGTTTGAACTGTTGCGAGAAGAAACGACGACAGAAGGTTGTGAGCCAATGCTTTATGGTTTCCCTGTCATAAGTATCACCAAAGGCTTTCTGAGCCATCAGGAAGATCTTGCTTGGACGGAAGCCATAGCGCATGAAATAGAAAAGGAAGAAGTCGTGTAACTCGTAAGGACCTACCAGGTCTTCTGTCTTCTGCTGGATATTACCTTCCGCATCGGCTGGCGTCAACTCTGGAGAAATCGGGGTATTGACAATATCAATCAGTGTGTCGCGCTGAGGACTGAAGACTGGCAACATAGCGACATAACGAACAACATACCGGATGAGTGTCTTGGGGATACCGGCATTGACACCATACATTGACATGTGGTCACCATTATAGGTAGCCCATCCCAGCGCGAGTTCCGACAAATCGCCTGTTCCTACCACCAAGGCATTGAGCTTATTGGCAAGGTCCATGAGAATCTGAGTACGCTCACGAGCCTGAGAATTCTCATAGGTGGCATCGTGAACAGCAGCATCGTGACCTATATCCTTGAAATGCTGGGTGACAGCATCGGAAATAGAAATCTCCATCTGAGATATATTCAGCGTCTGCATCAGCGAAGCAGCATTGTCATGGGTACGGTCTGTTGTGCCAAAGCCTGGCATAGTGACACCCACAATACCCTTACGGTCTAATCCTAACTTATCAAAAGTACGCACGCATACCAACAGGGCTAAGGTGGAGTCGAGACCGCCACTGATGCCTATCACCACGTGCTGACAATGGGTATGTACAAGACGCTTGGAAAGTCCGGCGGTCTGTATATTCAAAATCTCCTCACAAGTCTCAGCCATCTCTGCATCTGAAGGGATGAAGGGGTGAGGGTCAATGGGGCGGATGAGTTCGAAAGGATGATCGCCAACGGTAGCTTTCGCCTCGATAATCTGAGCCTGAGCATGACGCTGGGCATTGATAAAGGTGGAGTTGGAATGTCGCTCCGTACGGAGTCGTTCCACATCAATCTGTGCATATCGTATCTGGGGTTGGAAGGAAAAGCGCTCTCCTTCCGTAAGAACACGTCCGTTTTCGAAAATCATGGCATTACCTCCATAAACCACATCCTGAGTAGATTCGCCAAAACCACATGAGGAATAGACATAGCCACTTATGGTGCGGGCACTCTGCTGGGCAAGCAGGGAGCGCAGATAGCGGTGCTTGCCGATGAGCTCATCACTGGCAGAGCAATTGAAGATGATTTCTGCACCCGCCATCGTCAGATTATTGCTAGGAGGAATGGGTGCCCAAACATCCTCACAGACCTCTACGCCAAAGCGTACACCACCGACTGTCTGGAAGATTTTTGGCTCAGCAGAAAGTGTAACAGGATTGCCTGCCAAATAGATTTCCGAGGGATTCAGGTCCTGAGCAGAGGCAAACCAGCGTTTCTCGTAGAACTCACTATAATTAGGCAGATAAGTCTTGGGAATTATGCCCAACACGCTTCCTCTCTGAATGACTACGGCACAATTAAGGAGCAGACCACCGCTCTGAACAGGCATGCCAACAATGCAGATGACATCCAACTTACGGGTAAAATCAAGCAATTCGATGATACTTTCCTCTGCCTTAGTCAACAAGAGTTGCTCTTTGAAGAGATCCTGGCAACTATAGCCTGTCAGACATAACTCTGGAAAACATACCACCTCGGCACCCTCGCCATCAGCAAGCGCTATGAGGCGTTCTATCTCCTTTACATTGTACTCTACATCTGCCACCTTCACAGCAGGCACGGCAGAAGCCACTTTTACGAAACCGTATTTCATAATCTGAGATTTTTTAGTTTTCGATTTTAAGGAATCAATAGAGACGAGTCGCCATAACTCAGGAAACGGAAATCGTGAGCCAGTGCATAATCGTAAATCTTATGCCAGTCGCCCTTCACAAATGCACTAACCAAAAGCAGTAGCGTAGATTGGGGCTGATGGAAATTAGTAACCAGCATCTTGACTATCTTATAGTCGTAGCCGGGAGCAATGATTATCTGTGTCGAGGAGTGAAGAACGGTCAGTTCATGACGAATCATCCAGTTTCTTAACGCTGTCAGCGCTTCCATTGCGCTAGGCAATTTTTCTTTTGGCGCAGTTTCTTCGCCATAGGGTTCCCACTGATTAACATGGAGTTCTTCTTCTTTGACTTCAGGGTTAAGCATGACTTTCAACCCCATATAATAAAGACTTTCCAGGGTGCGCACACTGGTGGTACCAACGGCAATTGCCTGACCTTCATGAGCGATAAGACGTTCGATGGTATGGCGATGCACAGCCACAAACTCGGTATGCATTTCGTGTTGCCCGATAGTATCACTTTTGACAGGTTTAAAAGTGCCTGCACCTACATGGAGGGTTAACTCCTCACGTTCAATACCATGAGCATCAAGATCGTCGAGTACACGGGTGGTAAAATGAAGACCTGCAGTAGGAGCTGCCACACTGCCTTTTATTTTAGAATAGACGGTTTGATAGGTAGTCTTGTCACTCTCCTGTGTTTCACGATTCAGGTAGGGAGGAATAGGCAACTCACCCATAGCGTCAATGATTTCGGCAAAAGAGCGTTCCCCACTCCATTCAAAGTCTATCCATTGGCTGGTGCCATGTTCGCCTCGACGAGTAGCCTTCACCGTGACGGTCTCTTCTTGAATCGTAATAGTGCGAGAAAGGGAACCTTCACGCCACTTCTTCAGATTTCCCACCAGACAAAGCCACGAACAGCGAGAGGTGGTCTGGAACATCTGCTCATAGTCAGCAGGCTCCGCAGGCTCTAACAAGAAAACCTCTATCAAGGCACCCGTTTCCTTACGGAAATGAAGGCGTGCCTGGATGACCTTTGTGTTGTTGAAGACCATCAAGGCTCCTGATGGTAAGAGGCTAGGCAATTGGTAGAAGACGGATTCGGACACCGTGCCATGCTTATAGACAAGGAGTTTCGAATGGTCGCGTTCTGCCAAAGGGAACTTAGCTATTCGTTCATCAGGCAAATCGTAATTATATTCGTTGATCTGTATTTCTTTTGTTTTCATCATTGCATGGTTATATAACTGGCTCGACAAAGCGCATAACCTAACGTGAGCAAGAATACCACAACGGGTACATAACAAAGGCGCTCTTTGTATAAAGCAGGAATAGTGACACGACAATAGAGGCGATAGATGCTATAGCCTACGATTGCACCCCACAAAAGTCCTACTGTAATATCGCCAGGATAATGAACGCCCAAATATAGTCGTGTCCAGCAGTTGACCAGAGAGTAGCTGATAAGAGCTATGGTAAGCACACGACGACGCATCAACAGCGAGAAGAACAAGGCAATGGAGAAGGTGTTGCAGGCATGTGCGGAGAAGAAGCCATAGTTTCCTCCTCGATAATTGTCCACTGTATCGACCAACAATCCTATTTCAGGATCGTGAGTGGGACGCCAACGGGCAACCAGAGGTTTTACAATCGTATCATCAACGGTACCTGCAAACAATACACATAAGCCTGCAGCTGCCACGATAAACAAAATATCTTTTGGAAACTTATTGCTCCTGATTACAACATATAGCAAGGACAGATAAAGGGGTATCCACGTCAAACCATTGGTGAGTGTCATCACTACATAGTCCAAAAATACGGAGTCGCTGCCATTAACCATAAGCAGCAGGTGTTTGTCAAATTGAATCAGTTCTTCCATATGAATTTTTTGTTTAACTATTTCAGATAATCTCAATCTCTTGGGTCTCCAGCCAGCCTTCCTTACCATCGGCTACCCGTATTTTCTTCCAACCTCGCATCGTTGCATCTGTAATATTCACCTTGGTGCCTTCATGAAGGATAAAAAGGTCGGTACCATTCTTAGAAGGAGTACTCTTGACATTCACGGCAGCACGAATGACAATGGCTCCAGAGCGATGGATAAAGGCTTGTTTCTGCTGCCAGGCAAAAAGATTGCTCACCAGGAAAATGACAACAAAGAAAAATCCTCCGAAGAAACCTACCTTACGAAGCCATACAGGATTCGCAAACAGATAAGCCAAAGCCAGAATAATAGCTGCCACAAGGGATATGAGCGCCATCCGGGCCCATGCGTCAACACTCATCAGATGAACCAATGAGCGATACCACGTCACAAAGAACATCTCTGATTCCGGAACAATCTTATCAATGGTCTTGGAACGTGCCATCTGCAGGTTAAAACGGATATCCTCATCGCCAGGAGACAACATAAGAGCACGTTCGTAATTAAGCACTGCCTTAGTGAAATTATCCATACGATAATAACAGTTTCCAAGATTGTAATACAACTCGGAAGAAACCCCTTTCTTCAATAATTGCTCATATTGCTGAGCAGCTTTCTGGTAATGCTCATGTGCATAGGCACTATCCGCGTCAACCTTTGTAACGGCAGCATCGGCAGCAAGAGGAAGAATACTGGAGGTCAAAGAGAAGGCTATCAGCAGGATCATGCGTTGTGACATACTCCTATCACTTTTATTATCTTTTTTCGCTCCTTTCTTCACCGCATCGGCGATGTTCGTAATAGCTGTCATAGCAGCTTCATATACTTTGTTCATATTTCCTGTGGGGTCACCTGGCGCATAACGTGCAAACTCGCACTCGTCCAAAGCACCAAGGAACTGCTGGATGGTTTCTGGCGATACCTGATGAGCAGACAACTGCTGACTGATATTTTCTCGGGACAATTGCTCTACAGGCATACTCAGCTTATCACCAACATAGCCCCACAAAGCCCGTAACACCTCGTCATAGAAGTCGCCTTGTTTGCCTTCCTTCATCAAGCGGGCAGCCTTCTTCAGGCGCTTAACAGCCACTTTATTGGCTTTTCCGGCGCGTTGCTTGACAATATTGGCATTTTCAATAGCCCGACGACGGAAGATAATAAAGAGGGAGATAAAGGCAAGCAACAGAACGGCTAACATTACCCAATAGGCGGTAGAGCCAAAGAAGAAATCACCAATAGCCCGCTGATGCGTATCACCAGTCTTGATGAAATGGATGTCACTATTCAGAAGTTTAATATCTTCTTGTCCATTGAAGGTTGCAACCGTTCCAGTTCCGTCACCTTTGGCCACGCTGAGGTGGAAGGATTCTGTCTTTAGGGTCTTATAGCTGCCTGAAGAGGTATCAAAATAGACAAATTCTACTGCTGGAATCTCAAACTCGCCCTGATGACGGGGAACCGCCAGGAAGTCGTACACGATAGAGCCCGCCAAGCCGTTGGTATTCAAACTGGTATGATCGGTCACCTTGGCATCATAGCTATCAAAATCCTTAGGGAATTTGACAATGGGTTGTTTCAGCAGTTTCATATTGCCGACACCATTGACTGTGACACGCAGTTTCACAGGAATGTTGGCCTTGACCTGCGTCTTATCCAATGTGGCAGAGATATCGAAATGACCTACACCACCCGAGAAGTTAGCTGGACGCTGGGGTAAAGGATCGACCTGGATGGTAATACCAGGAGCCTTGATTTGTTTCTTAACCTCTATATATCCAGAACCACCATTGAAGAAGGCCTCAAAAGGATCAATGTTACGGTTCTGCTGAACTACAATTCCTTCGTAAGTGATACTGGGAATTTCAAGTTTTCCTGTTGCCTGAGGGAACATAACATACTGTTGCCATGTTACCGTACGATATGGTCGTCCGTTAAAAGTCTCAACCTTAAAGGTCTTTTCGTTAGGAAGAGGTACTTCACGGGTGTAGAAGCTCTTAAGGTCCGCCATCTTACCATTCAACTGGGTAAGTCCTACCAACGTATAAACCTTATAAGTCAGCAGGATAGGTTCTTGTTCACGAACATGTTGCTTAGAAGCACTTACCTTGATAAACAGATCGGAACCTGAGATAGCACTGCCTGCAGGTCGGATTTCCTCCCCTGCCCTGCCCTGTTGACGACCACCTTGTCCATTACTTTGTGCCTGTCCACTTACTTTGATATGCAGCTCGTTAGAATGAATGGTCTTGCTACCAACCTGAGCTTGTGCAGGAGGAATGGTAAATGAGCCATTCTTGGTAGCTGACAGAATATAGGTATAAGTGACAGATGACGAACTGGACATGTGTCCGTTTACCAACTGATAACTAGACTGCGTAGAGGTGCTTGGTCCCATCAAGACTTCGAATTCTTCAGGAATGTTACCTGCACGGAACCCTTTCACATCATCGGTGTTGACAGTATAAGACAAGCGGAACTGTTCGCCTACAGCTACCTGTGAGGGAGCACGACCCGTAATCTGTTGCGCCATGGTCACCATCACCACGGACAAACATATTACCAAAATAAGATATCTTTTCATCATATTATCCATTCTTTGAGTTACCAGTTTTTCTGCAATGAGCGACGGTTGGGTTGTTGCATGGCTTTCTTCATACGTTCCTGCGTCTGCTTTTCCTCCTGAATAGCAGCATTGAGCATCTGCTCGGCATTCTCCTTGCTCATCTGCTGTTTGTCTTGCTGCTGTTGCTGGTCTTGTTGCTTTTGGTCCTGCTTCTGCTGATCCTTCTTGTCTTGATCTTGCTTCTGCTGGTCCTTCTTATCTTTCTGGTCCTTCTTATCGTTATTCTGCTGGTTTTGCTGGTCTTGCTGCTGTTGCTTCTGCTGACGCTTGCAAAGTTCCAGATTATAACGAGTCTCATCATCGGCAGGATTGTTACGCAAGGATTCCTTGTAAGCCTCTATGGCTTGTGCATATTGTTTCTGTCCTTGACAAACAACACCTATATTATGATATGCCTGAGATTTTCTGATAGGATTGGTTTCCTGTTTGGCAGCCTGTTCAAATTGGCTGACAGCAGCAGAATCCTTCCGCTGTCCGAGCAGGGCATTACCAAGATTATATAAAGCTTGTGAGTTACGGGGATTCTTCTCTACTGCCTTGCGATAAGACACCTCTGCCTCAGCATAATTCCCCAAACGGAACTGCTTATTTCCCTGACGGACCAACTGACGGTCACTCTGTGCCTTAGCCGGACAAACAGACAACGAGAAAAGGATGGTCAACAATAACATCAGGGCACTTGTATTTCGCTTGAAGAGAGAGATGCGTTTCAGCATAGGATTCTTGATGTCGAGGATGCATATCTCTACTATCAACAGCAAAAGAACGATAATGCCGACAGCTTGAAACTGTTCGTCATAATCACTATAGACAGTACTTTCTATTTCTTTCTTTGCCAACTTACTAAGTTCGTGGTCTAACTGTTCCTGAGCATTACTATTATTCTCTACATGGATATAGGCGCCCCCACCTGCCTGGGCTATTTCCCGACACATCTGTTCGTTCAAACCTGTCATAACGGTTTGGCCTGTATTATCCTTCATAAAGTCACCATTACCAGTAGGAATGGGAGCTCCTTTGACAGAACCTACACCTAATATATAAACGCGCATGCCTTTATCCTTAGCTTCCTTGGCAGCTTCCAAAGCTCCACCCTCATGATCTTCACCATCTGTAATCACGATGATAGCCTTTCCGACGCCTTCCTGCTGCGTAAAGCTATGAGTAGCCATTGAGATAGCTTTTGCAATGTCAGTTCCCTGAATAGCTATCATGGAAGGTGAGATACTTGATAAGAACATCTTTGCGCTGACATAATCGCTAGTGATAGGTAACTGGATGAAAGCATCACCTGCAAAGACGATGAGACCAATCTTATCATTGGTAAAATTATCAACAAGATTCTCCACCATCATCTTAGAACGATCCAAGCGACTAGGTGCAACATCTTCAGCCAGCATGGAATTACTGACGTCTAGGGCAATGATCGTTTCTATACCCGTGCGCTTCTCACGATTAATCTTTGTGCCAAACTGTGGGCGTGCTATCATGACGATAAGCAAAGCAAGAGCAGTAAGGAGCAAAGAATATTTTACCAAAGGACGAAAACGTGATACATCAGGCATCAGCTGACATATCAAGTCTCGGTCGCCAAACTTACGAAGGCGCTTCTTTTGTTGGCGCACCAACAAAAAGCGCAAGACACCCAACACAGGTATCAACACCAACGCATATAAATATATAGGGTCTTCAAATCGAAACATTGAATGTATGAAGTATTTTGTTATTAACGATTTTTCTTTTTTAATTATGGAAGTTTGCGGAATATTGTTATCCGCAGAAGCATTTCTAGCAATAGCAACAAGGCAGCAACGATGGCATAGGGCTGGTAGGCCTCATAGCGTTTGCTGAACTTCTTGACATTGAGTTTTGACTTCTCTAACTTGTCTATCTCCTTGTATATCTGCTTCAACTCCTGATTGTTGGTAGCTCGATAGAAATCGCCATCGGTTGCAGAGGCTATCTCGCTAAGTGTCTTAGTATCAATTTCAACAGGCATGTTCACATACTGAATACCACCTGCAACAGGCATGGGATAAGGAGCCACCTTATTGGTGCCCACACCAATGGTATAGACACGGACGCCAAAACTCTTAGCTATCTCAGCAGCTGTCATTGGTGACAGGTCGCCGCGGTTATTGGAACCATCGGTAAGCAGAATGACTACTTTGCTCTTGGCTTTAGAATCTTTTAGGCGTGAAACGGCATTGGCCAGTCCCATGCCTATAGCTGTACCATCCTCTATCAGACCACGCTGGGCAATATCTGTACGTACATTCTGAAGAAGATTAAGCAGAGAAGCATGATCCGTTGTCATAGGACACTGGGTGAATGCCTCACCTGCAAAGATGCTCAATCCGATGTTATCGTTCGGACGACCTATGATGAAATCGGCAGCCACCTGCTTGGCAGCTTCCATACGATTAGGTTTCAAATCTTCTGCCAACATAGAAGTAGAAACGTCCATAGCCAACATGATGTCAATACCCTCCATAGTCTTATTTTTCCAGGAGTTTTGTGTTTGCGGACGAGCCAAGATAATAACCAAAAGCACATAGACCGCCAAACGTAAAAATAATTGCAAAGGCATCAGGCGAACTTTCCATGAGCGGGGTGCATAGCGATACGCAAAAGTATCGCTCATACGCATTGTTGGCTCACTTTTCTTCCTGTACATTAAATACCATACCAAGTAGGGTATGATAAGCAACAGGAGAAACAGATATTCTTTATTGGCAAATTCCATTGTTTACATTCAATTCAATAGTTGATATATGCTATAGACGACATAACAGAACAGTAAGACAGAGATGATAATCACACTTCCAATAACTGTCTTTAGAACGCGACGTATCTTCTGAGAACGCTGATCTTCTTCAGACAACTGTGGCTTAACAGTTTCCTCGGTGGGCTGATTTTCCAGCTTCGTCTGGTTAATGAAGTCTATCGCATTCACCAAATTGGCATCATTTTCATTAATCATTGTTGAATATTTTGCAAACTTGACTAAGTCTGCTGTCATAAAGAGTTGGCGTAGCTCACCAAGACTCTGCTGATCATCTGCAGTTGTCAGACGCTCGATGATTTCGGAACTTGTCATCTCCATAGCAGAGAACCCATAGCGTTCTTCAATATACTTACGCAACGTGTCTGTCAGTTTTGTATAATACTCTTTCTGATTTTCCGAGTTAACCATCTTGTCAGCCTTTATCTGCTCTATCTCCTTCATGGCCTTCTGATGAGGCAACAGACGCTTCACAATCTTGATGCGAACCATGATGGGCTTATTGTCACGTAAACGAAGATAGAGATAATAAGCAACAGCTAACAATAACAGCATAAATACGCTCAGCCAGAACGGCAAGGACCAATCGCTCCATTGGAATGGGTTATCCTGAACATCCTTCGGACCAAAGAATTTCTCGAGCTTTGTCGTGTCAACTTCTACCTCAACAACCTTAAGGGCTAAACTCTTGCTTTCTATAGTCTTGCCGTTAACCTTAACCTTAAAGGGAGGAAGATAATAGAGGTTGCCATCAAAAGAGGTCAACGTCAATTGTAAAATGTTATCAGACGGATGCTGAGCAGCAATTACTTCGACACCTTCCACAATCTGCTGACGAGGCTGATAAGTAGGAAACTCCACCTTATCATCCTTACCCGCCTGAACAGTCACCGTGACCTGCGCCTGCTCGCCTATCATCATTTCTATTGGTTCTACCTTAACTTCAACACCTGACTGAGCGAAAGTCAGCAAAGTACTGGTTATCAGGCTGATCAATAACACTACTCTTTTCATTAACTTCTTTGTTTAAACAACATCAGCAATGCCTTCACGTAGTCCTCGTTGGTTGCTATGCTAACCAAATCGACATTACTCTTGTTCATCGTTTCACGCAACTGTTGCTGACGATGATTCCAATAGTTCTCATGCGCCTTACGAAGGCTGCGGCTACCGGTATCAATATATTGTTCGTGACCCGTCTCAGCATCTACAACACGCATCAGTCCTACATCTGGCAACTGACGAGCCAAGACATCATACACCTGCAAAGCCACCACATCATGCTTACGGTTACATATTTGCAAAGGCTGCAGGAAGTCTTGACGAACGTAGAAATCACTCAGCACAAAAGCCGTGCAGCGACGCTTAGCAACACTGGTCAGGAACTCAAGAGCCTGTTTCACATCAGTACGACGCGACTCAGGTTGGAAATCGAGCATTTCACGGATGATATAGAGGATATGCTTGCGACCTTTCTTAGGCGGAATATATTTCTCAATACGATCGGAGAAAAACACCACACCTATTTTATCGTTGTTTTGAATGGCAGAGAATGCTATCGTTGCAGCTATCTCCGTCACCATGTCGCGTTTCATCTGCCGCTGAGTACCAAAATCCAACGAACCACTAACATCGATGAGCAGCATAACAGTAAGTTCACGTTCCTCTTCGAACACCTTGACATAAGGGCGATGGAAACGGGCAGTTACATTCCAATCGATGTCACGAACATCATCGCCATACTGATATTCACGAACTTCGGAGAAAGCCATACCCCTACCCTTGAAGGCAGAATGGTATTGCCCTGCGAAGACATTAGAACTCAGACCGCGCGCCTTGATTTCTATCTTCCGAACTTTCTTTATTATCTCAGAAGTCTCCATCTTACTATTTTACTATTTCACTATTTCACCATTTGACTATTTATTGCGGCAGCAATTGTCAAATAGTAAAATCATCCAATCGTCAAATCAAGGTACCTCAACCTTATTGATAATCTTCGAAACAATTTCCTCACTGGTGACATTCGACGCCTCAGCCTCATAAGTCAAACCGATACGATGGCGAAGAACATCATGAGCAATAGCACGCACATCTTCTGGAACAACATAACCACGGCGCTTGATGAAAGCATAGGCACGAGCAGCCTTCGCAAGATTAATAGAAGCACGAGGAGAACCGCCAAACGCAATCATGTCTTTCATGTCTTTTAATCCATAACGGTCAGGGAAACGGGTGGCAAACACAATATCGGCAATATACTGTTCAATTTTCTCATCAATATAAACCTCCCGAACTACAGAACGAGCATTGACAATCTCCTCAGCAGTTGTAACAGGAGTTACCGTAGGCAATGCACCAACAATGTTTTCGCGAATAATCTTCTTTTCTTCGTCAATTGTTGGGTAGCCAATTACAACCTTCAGCATAAAACGGTCCATCTGAGCTTCTGGCAACGGATAAGTTCCTTCCTGCTCAATAGGATTCTGAGTGGCCATCACCAGAAAAGGATTTGGCAAATTGAAAGTTTCACTTCCAATAGTAACCTGTTTCTCCTGCATAGCCTCCAGTAAGGCACTCTGTACCTTCGCAGGAGCACGGTTTATTTCATCTGCAAGCACGAAGTTTGCAAACACAGGTCCACGCTTTACCTGGAACTTCTCGTCTTTCTGCGAATAAATCATTGTTCCTGTAACGTCAGCAGGTAACAAGTCTGGTGTAAACTGAATACGACTATATGACGCATCAATCAGTTGAGCAAGCGTCTTGATAGCCAATGTCTTTGCCAGTCCTGGAACACCTTCCAAAAGGATATTACCATCGCTCAGCAGACCAATCAGCAAAGAGTCCACTAGATGTTTTTGACCAACGATTACACGATCCATACCCGTCACAAGATTTGTGACGAATCCGCTTTGTTGTTCTATCCGCATATTCAATTCGCGGATATCAATAGCTTCTGCCATAATATTTGAATTTTTACAATTTACTTATTTAAGATGCAAAAGTACTCATTTCAAGCGTTATTGCATACAACTCCATACCTAAATAATATTAAAAAAGTTTCCTAAAACTTACATTTTAAGAAACTTTCAAATATTCATCACCTTTTACGCCTTTTCTTTATTTTAAGCTTGGGAATTTTGATAACCTGACCTACTTCGATTTTTGGATCCCTGGGCAGGTTGTTATAGACTTCCACATAGCATTGCATATCAGGTCCTAAATGTGCACGACAAATACTATAGAAAGTCTGACCAGGAAGGACAGTAACTTCCTCGGCAGTACCTATAATTTTGTAAGCACCAAGTCTTACTCGTTCGTCTTTTGCCGCATACGGATCTACCTCTTCTGCATCTTCCACTACTTTTTTATTATCCGTTTCATCTTTCACTGTGGATGACTCTGTCTTCAAATCAGGTTCTTCTGTATTCTCGGGCGATTTAGTAGCTACGGTATCTTTCACAACAACGGTACTATCGGTGGTTTCTGAAAGGGGAACCACTTTCTCTGTCTTTTTTTCTTCCTTAATATTTATTTTATGACTAGACATCTTATACATTGCATAATAATAGCCACCAAATGCTGAAAGTCCCATTAATACCAAGACGAGAACTACGGGTAGTAGCCATTTTCTCCACAACGACTCTTCAGCATTCTCTTCTACATCAAAATTCCCAGACATTGTCACTTCTGCTTCAGGCTCCTCGACTGCAGGTTCCTCTGCTACAGGTTCCTCTGCTACAGGTTCCTCGACTACAGGCTCCTCGACTACAGGCTCCTCGACTACAGGTTCCTCGACTACAGGCTCCTCGACTACAGGCTCCTCGACTACAGGCTCCTCTGATATAGGCTCTACGTCAGCAAGCATGACGATGGATTGTTCCTCGACTATGGACTCTTCACCTGAGGGTACTTCCTCTGCAGAAGATTCTTCTTCCGTGACAACAGCTTTCTCTTCAGACTTTGCATTGTCCTCATCACTATCCTCTGTCACATCATCAAATTCTACTCCATCGTTCAAGACAACGGTCTCAAATTGAGAGAAGGGCTTATTGACAAGTTCTTTCATTACCGCATCTGGAGTGAAGGTCACCTTGGCATGACTATCTATCACGACACGCTCACCCGTTCGAACACTGACACTTTCGCGAGCCTCAACATTGATAATCTTGAAAGTACCTAGACCTTTGATTTTCACCAGTTCGTCCTCTTCAAGACGCTGCTGGATAATAGCAAACATTTCTGAAGCAAACCGATTGGCATCCTTCTGACTCAGTCCGCTTCTCTCAACCAGTACCTTGGCTATTTCCTGTATTGTCAACTTTCCCATGACTATTGTCCTCCTTTCAATTTATCCCTCCATGTCTGGTTGGGCTTAAAATTCAACACCAACTTGGGAGGAACTAGCATACGCTGCCCCGTAGAAGGATTTATCATGATACGCTCCATTTTCTTTTTCGTCTCAAAGACTCCAAAGTTAGGGATAAGCACAGCATCGCCTTCTTGAAAAGCGTCACCCATAGCATCAATCAGGTTGTTTACCAGCCGTTGGGCATCTTTCGGAGAATATTTTGTACGCTCCGCCAATTCTGCTATAAACTCTTTGTTATTCATATCTCGTTGTGGCGTATAAATCAAATTCTTCTGCATCCGTGATACGAGCGTTGTAGAATGCTCCAACCTTCAGATGCTCACTCTTTGAGATTAAAACTTCCGGATCGACTTCTGGAGAGCAGAATTCTGTACGACCTATCCAGTAGTCGCCCTCTTGTCTGTCTATTATAACACGGAGGATTTGACCGACTTTAGCTTGTTCTATTTCAGCACTTATATTTTGCTGTATTCTCATCAGTTTGTCCAAACGTTGCTGTTTCACCTCAACAGGCACATCGTCTGGATAGTGCATTGCGGAATAGGTACCGTCTTCCTCCGAATATGCGAATGCACCCATGCGTTCAAAGCGCGCCCATTTCACGAACTCTGTCAATTCTTGGAAATCCTCATCTGTCTCACCAGGAAAGCCTACCATCAGTGTGGTACGTATATGAATTCCAGGAACTTCATGACGCATCCGGCGTATCAAATCATACGTCTCCTCTTTCGTAACATGACGCTGCATCCGCGAAAGCATATTGTTGGAAATATGTTGCAAGGCGATGTCCAAATAGTTGCAAACATTGTCGTGTTCGCGCATTACTCGTAACAAATCCCATGGGAAATGAGCCGGATAAGCATAGTGGAGACGAATCCACTCCACACCTTCAATGGCAGCTATCTGCTCTATCAGCTCTGCTATATGCTGTTTACCATCAATATCAACTCCATAATAAGTCAGTTCCTGCGCAATAACCTGAAACTCCTTGGTGCCCTGACTGACAAGATAGCGTACTTCATTCAAGATTTCTTGTATCGGGCGACTCCTATGCTTACCTGTAATGATAGGAATAGCACAATAGGCACAATGCCGGTCACAGCCTTCTGCGATTTTCAGATAAGCATAATGGCGAGGGGTCGTGATATGGCGATGGACATCTTGGAAATTGAATTTTTCTGGTGTATCCAATTTCTTTGACAAATCATTCAGCAGTTCTTTATAATTAAACTTCCCATACCATCCATCAACCTCAGGAATTTCTGCTTCCAAATCAGCCAGGTAGCGTTCAGAGAGACATCCCATGACATAGAGCTGTTGCAATCTACCTTCCTCTTTGGCTTGCACAAATTCCAAAATAGTATCTATACTTTCTTGCTTTGCATCTTCTATGAAGCCACAAGTGTTAACCACCGCAATATCACCGTGGGGATTCTCCGAGTCGTGAGTCACACGATAGCCGTGGGCCTTAAAGAGTCCCATCAGCGTTTCGGAATCAACAAGATTCTTTGAACACCCTAAGGTGATGATATCTATGGTCGGTTTCTTATTCATTCTTAAACAACGAGTCAACAAACTGCTGGCGATTGAAAAGCTGTAAATCTTTCATTCCCTCTCCAAGTCCAATGTATTTCACAGGGACTTTAAGCTGATCTGAGATACCAATTACGACACCACCCTTGGCTGTTCCGTCAA
Source organism: uncultured Prevotellaceae bacterium (assembly GCA_902770195.1). Lineage (GTDB taxonomy): Bacteria > Bacteroidota > Bacteroidia > Bacteroidales > Bacteroidaceae > Prevotella. Next base: position 6,750 of record CACXSA010000016.1, on the reverse strand, counting down.
GTTTTGTAATGGCAAGACTGGTAATCTGAGTAACAGCAGCAAACTGCTTTGCCTGCTCAAAAGCATTCTGACCTGTAGAGCCATCCAACACAAGCATTACCTCATCAGGAGCATCAGGAAGAACCTTCTTCATGACATCCTTGATTTTCTTCAGCTCATTCATCAATCCAACTTTATTGTGCAAACGACCTGCAGTATCTATCAAAACGACATCTGCACCATTAGCTTTTGCACTCTGCAAAGTGTCGAAGGCTACAGAAGCGGGGTCTGATCCCATCTGTTGCTTAACAACAGGTACACCAACTCGCTCACCCCAGATGCACAACTGTTCGACAGCGGCAGCACGGAAAGTATCAGCTGCCCCCAGATAGACTTTTTTTCCAGCTTGCTTAAATTGCCAAGCCAGTTTTCCTATGGTGGTTGTCTTGCCTACCCCATTCACACCCACAACCAAAATGACATACGGCTTATGGTCGCTAGGCAAATCCCAATTGTCATTGTCATCAGAATTGTTTTCCGTCAGCAAAGACGCTATTTCGTCACGAAGAATAGCATTTAGTTCACTCGTGGACACATATTTGTCACGAGCTACACGTTCCTCGATACGTTCTATGATTTTCAGTGTTGTCTCCACACCCACGTCAGAGGTTATCAACACCTCTTCCAAATTATCCAGGACATCGTCATCCACCTTTGACTTGCCAGCCACAGCACGAGCCAGCTTGTCGAAGACACTGGTCTTTGTCTTCTCCAGACCTTTGTCCAGCGTCTCTTTCTTTTCCTTATTGAAAAATCCGAAAATACCCATATCACTATATATTACGAGTGCAAAATTAATAAAAAAAGCTGAAACTACATTCAGTTTCAGCTTTTAATATAGAGATTTTTTTAAATTAATTCTTAAAGAAGTCCTTAACAGCCTCGTTAGGAACCATCTGCTCGTCAAAGATGTAAGCACCAGTCTTTGGGCTCTTTACCATCTTGATAACTTTTGTGTAAGCGCGACCATCCTTTGAGCCTTCATGGAGGGTAGCGACGGTTTTCTTTGCCATGCTTTAAACAGATTATTTAATCTCCTTGTGCACAGTCATGCGCTTCAGGATGGGGTTATACTTCTTTAATTCCATTCTCTCAGGAGTGTTCTTACGATTCTTTGTCGTAATGTAACGGCTTGTTCCGGGAAGTCCACTTTCCTTCATCTCCGTGCACTCCAGAATCACCTGAACGCGGTTACCCTTTGCTTTCTTTCCTGCCATAGTTGTTAGTCTCCTATTACTTTAATATCTTTCCAATCAACATAACCCTTGGCAACAGCCTGCTTAAGGGCAGCGTCCAGACCGACTTTATTAATCATACGCAGACCAGCAGCACTGATCTTCAACTGAATCCAGCAAGCTTCCTCTACATAGTAGAATTTCTTGCTGAACAGGTTTACGTCAAAGCTGCGCTTTGTGCGATGCTTTGAGTGAGACACGTTATTACCAATTTGTGCCTTCTTTCCTGTAATTTGACAAATTTTCGACATTTCTATCTACTTTTACTTGTTCCTTAATTATAACTTACTCCAAACAGGGTGCAAAGGTACACATTTTAAATGAGAAATGAGAAATGAGAAATGAGAAATAATCCCTATTTAAGTTTTTTTAACCCTCTTTCTCTGTTTCCTCATTAGATTGGATTTCAGATTTTAAAAATTCAAGGAATAATTGAATGGCTTTATTGGTAGCAATAGCCAGATTAATATCACGTCCATGGTCTTCCTGGACCATCACAGCAACCTGCTTTTCTTTTGTTCCACATGCCAACCAAATAGTGCCTACAGGGATCTCCCTTGTACCACCACCAGGACCCGCATATCCTGTAGCTGATATGGCATAATCTGTTTTCAGGGCCTTGCAAGCACCAATAACCATCTGACGTGCAACGTCCTCACAGACAGCCGTTTTCTCTTCCAGCACACTAGCATCCACTCCCAACAACGACATTTTTATTTCGTCAACATAGGAAATGATACCTCCCTTATAGTATTTTGAGGCTCCTGGTACTGACATGATAGCTTCTGCTATACGTCCACCAGTACAGCTTTCTGCTGTACCTACTGTTTTATCCATTTCCCACAGCAGCTGACTTATCTCTCTGCTAAAAATCTTGCTTTCGAAATCCATAATATACTTATATATTTGATAATTTGCTATTTAAATGTTACCTTTGAGAAGGCTGGCGCATCAATGGGACAAGTCTCTCCATCCAAGAATTTGTAGTAACCCACAATGCCAATCATAGCGGCATTATCAGTGGTATAACTAAACTTGGGGATATAGATGGTCCAACCATAACGTTTCGCATAGTCATGGAAGGCATTCCGCAATCCATTATTTGCACTCACGCCACCGGCTACAGCAACATGTTTGATACCGGTCTGCTTGACAGCCAGCTTCAACTTCTTCATCAAGATGTCAACAATAGTCCATTCCAACGAAGCGGCAATATCTTCTTTATGATGTTCGATAAAATCAGGATCTTCTTCTACCCACTTTCGCATGTTGTAAAGGAAAGAGGTCTTTAAGCCTGAGAAACTATAGTCTAATCCTGGAATATGAGGCTCAGAGAACTGATAGGCCTTAGGATTTCCCTGACGCGCCAATTTATCGATAATAGGTCCTCCCGGATAGCCTAGTCCCATCACCTTCGAGCATTTATCAATGGCTTCACCAGCAGCATCGTCTATGGTCTGCCCTAACACCTCCATATCATTATAGGCTTTCACCAAGACTATTTGCGAATTACCTCCAGAAACCAACAGGCAAATAAATGGTAGTGGCGGCTGACTGTTATCGTCTTCACTCTCTTTGATAAAATGCGCCATCACATGTCCTTGTAAATGGTTTACGTCTATCAATGGGATACCCAAAGAGCGCGCAAATCCTTTGGCAAAATTCACACCCACTAGCAAAGAGCCCATCAGTCCGGGACCGCGTGTGAAAGCCACTGCAGACAACTGTTCCTTTGTAATACCAGCACGTTTAATGGCCTCATGAACCACAGGTACGACATTCTGCTGATGTGCTCTTGAGGCGAGTTCAGGTACCACGCCACCATAGGATTCGTGTACTGCCTGCGACGCTGTCACGTTCGACAATAGCACACCATTTCTTAATACTGCTGCTGATGTATCGTCGCAACTCGACTCTATACCTAATATATATATATCGTTCATCGCTTTCTATCTTTTCCTGTTTAACCAGTCAGATAAGTTTTCTTAGTAACTCAGTATCTCCACACCGTGCTCAGTCATCAGCAAGGTGTGTTCCCATTGTGCTGAAGGCAGTTCGTCTTCTGAAATAACCTCCCATCCATAAGGGTCGTCAGCATCAATAAAAACTTTCCACGTCCCCATATTAATCATGGGCTCAATGGTAAACACCATACCTGGAACCAAAATCATGCCATCGCCACGTTGGGCAAAATGACAGACTTCCGGCTCTTCGTGAAACTGTACCCCTACCCCATGTCCACAGAGGTCGCGAACCACTCCATAATGATGTTTCTTAGCATGTTTCTCAATAGCACGTCCTATCTCGTTCACCCCATGCCAAGGTTTGGCTGCCTCCATTCCGATTTCGAGACATTCTTTCGTCACCTTGACCAGCTGTTCTTTCTCTGGAGTTGTTTTCCCTATGATAAACATTCGCGAGGCATCTGCATAATAGCCATCCAATATCGTGGTGAAATCGACATTTATGATATCGCCTTCCTCTAGGACATCCTCGGCTTTGGGAATTCCATGACACACCACCTCATTAATACTGGTGCAAACGCTCATCGGGAATCCTTCATAGTTCAGACATGCAGGTATTGCTCCATATTTCTCGCAGTAATCCCGACAGATTTTATCAATCTCCAGCGTGGACATACCAGCATGAATTACTTCACCTACTGCATCCAGAACGCCTGTGTTCACCGCGCTTGCCCTACGAATGCCTTCAATCTGTTCGGGCGTTTTTATCAAATCGCGCGTTGGCACCAAGACACCTTTATTCTCAAGATACATAATACGCTTGTCCAACTCAGTGGGCTGTTCCCCTGGTTTGCAATGCCATCTTCTCTTCATTGTCTTTTCTTGTTTTTCGGATGCAAAGGTACGAATAAGCGAGAAGAATGCAAAATAAATTAATGTTTATTTTCATTCTCGAACGACAGTATCTTTGACGATAGTCAGAGTATTATTCATCTAATTTGGCACGATATTTGCATATACCACGATAGAGTGTTAATATAAATAATATAAGGTATATGCAAAAAGGTAATATTGGGGTTACAACCGAGAACATCTTCCCCGTCATCAAAAAGTTTCTCTATTCAGATCATGAGATTTTCCTGCGTGAGATGGTATCAAATGCCGTTGATGCTACGCAGAAGTTGAAAACACTGGCTCAGCAAGGTGAGTTCAAGGGTGAACAAGGCGATTTGACAGTACACATCTCTGTTGATAAAGAAAAAGGCACCATCACCATCTCTGACCGAGGCATCGGAATGACAGAGGAAGAGATTGACAAGTACATCAATCAGATTGCTTTCTCTGGTGTCAACGACTTCTTGGAAAAATATAAAGACAACGCCAACAATATCATAGGACACTTCGGTCTTGGCTTCTATTCCAGTTTTATGGTTTCAAAGAAAGTTGAAATCGTCACCAAGAGTTATAAAGAAGGTGCTAAAGCTGTAAAATGGAGCTGTGACGGAAGTCCTGCATACGAAATTGATGAGGCTGAGAAGGAGGACCGTGGCTCTGACATCATCCTTTATCTGGACGACGACTGCAAAGAGTTCCTTGAAAAGGAAAAAATCCAGCAGCTGCTGACTAAGTACTGCAAATTTATGGCTGTTCCTGTGGCTTTTGGCAAGAAACAGGAATGGAGCAGCGAAGAAAAGAAAATGGTGGATACCGCAGAAGACAACATTATAAACAATGTGGAGCCACTTTGGACTAAGACACCATCAACGCTGAAGGATGAGGATTATACGAAGTTCTACCGTGAACTCTATCCCATGAGCGACGAACCCATGTTCTGGATTCACTTGAACGTTGACTACCCCTTCAATCTAACGGGTATCCTGTATTTCCCCCGCATCAAGTCGAATATAGACCTACAGCGCAACAAGATTCAGCTTTTCTGCAATCAAGTATTTGTGACTGATCAGGTGGAAGGTATCGTACCCGAGTTCCTGACCTTACTGCATGGTGTCATCGACTCTCCGGACATTCCTTTGAATGTTAGCCGCAGCTACCTACAGAGCGATCGCGAGGTCAAGAAAATCTCTACTTATATCACGAAGAAGGTAGCAGACCGTTTGCAGGCCATCTTCAAGGAAGACCGTAAACAGTATGAGGAGAAGTGGGATGACCTGAAACTCTTTATCAACTATGGCATGCTAAGCGAAGAGTCGTTCTACGACAAGGCAAAGGAATTTGCCCTGATGAAAGACGTTGACGGCAAATATTTCACCTTCGACGAATACAAGACTCTCATCGAGGGTGCCCAGAAGGACAAAGACGGCAATCTCATCTACCTCTATGCAACAGACAAGGAGGAGCAGTTCAGCTACATACAAGGAGCCAAGGACAAGGGTTACTCTGTGCTGTTACTTGACGGACAACTTGATGTGCCAGCCATTCAGATGTTAGAGCAAAAGTTCGAAAAGAGCCGCTTTACCCGTGTTGACAGCGATATCATTGACCGACTGATCGTGAAGGACGATGCACCCAAATCCAATCTGACAGAAGACGAGTCTGCCAATCTGTCACAGGTATTCAAATCACAGATGCCTAAGATGGAGAAGACAGAATTTATGGTGGAAGTCCAGAGCCTGGGCGAAAACCAGCGTCCTGTGGTTATTACACAGAACGAATGGATGCGCCGTATGAAGGAGATGAGCCGTTTCCAGCAAGGCATGAACTTCTACGCACAAATGCCTGATTCTCTGAATCTTGTACTTAACAGCGACCACCCCTTGGTAAAGCGTGTCCTTGATGATTGCAAGCAAAATACCGACGAAGCCTTGAAGCCTATTGAAGCCGAGTTAAAGGGCCAGGAGGCACGCTTGGCAGCCATCCGTCAGCAACAGGAGAAGAAGAAAGCTGACGAACTGACTCAGGACGATAAAGACATGAAGGCAGAAACCGAGAAAGCCGTTGAGGAACAAAAGCAAAAGAAACAGGACGTGCTGAATGGCTTTGCTGAAAAGAACGACATTGTCCACCAGTTGATTGACTTGGCCCTTCTGCAGAACGGTATGCTCAAAGGTGAAGCACTCGACAAGTTCCTGAAGCGCTCCATAGATCTTATTAAATAATTCGCCCTTATTTCTACATAAAAATCACGTAAGTTGCATCCTTTAGCAATTTACGTGATTTTTTTAGACTTCCTTTGGTCTTCCTTTGGTCTTCCTTTAGTGTTCCTTTAGTGCTCCTTTATAGAGATATCGTAGCGTAGGCGTAGCATAGGCGTAGCAATACCCTCGGAATGGTTCGGAGGTGGCAGAAAACATGCGACAAAAAATGCAGATATGTTCGTTGGACTTCCCAGATATGTTCATGAGGGTAGACAACCTATGTTCGTGAGCCAATGAACATAGGTTGATAAAATCACTTAACTGAACTTTCGCAAGTGAATATTCATTCATTCATCAAGCGACTAATTTATACATTTGATAGAGTTTATGGAACTTAGGATTGGCATCAATAACCGC
>CACXSA010000015.1 GCA_902770195.1 uncultured Prevotellaceae bacterium | reverse complement strand
CTGCGGTTATTGATGCCAATCCTAAGTTCCATAAACTCTATCAAATGTATAAATTAGTCGCTTGATGAATGAATGAATATTCACTTGCGAAAGTTCAGTCATGATTTTAGTATAACTGATTCCACGTAGGTATGCAGGTGATCCGATGGAACAGGCATTGCGGTATGCCTCTATCCTACTCGACATCAGCGACCTAAATAAAGAAGATTACGACGAACTGCTGATAGAACAGAAGCGCAACGTGATATGGATTCACTTCGCAGTGAGACCCTCGGGCAACCGCCGAAAGACAAATTTTAAACGATAAAAGAAAGGACTCCGTGATGGAGTCCTTATTTCTTATGGTTTCGCCCTGACGACCTTTCTGACTACACCGTTGGGGTAGCGCAGGATAATGACGGGACCAATGCGGTAGAGCTCGCGTGGTTCGCCCTCGGCCTGCAGTTCGTCAATGCCCGTGCTCTGGTCGATAGAGAAGCGGAAGGAGGCCCTGCCGTTGAAAACGTTGATGTCGTGCACCGACTTGTTCATCAGCTTCGTGCCGTCGGTATTCTCGTTGTTGAGCGTGGCAGCAGGCTTAGAGCGGTTGGTCAGCGAGTCGTTTGCCAGATAGGGATAGGCCCAATTTGAGATTAACGAAGTGGAATTGTTGGCATTGAAGATAGTATAACGCTGTATTTTGCTGCTGTTGGGAGTTTCCGAAACACTTGTCCAGATGCTGGGGTCGAAGTCTATGTGGAAGATAATGAGTCCACTGCCGGGAAGAGCAATATCCCACCCGTCCTGCTGGCGATTCTCTATCATGTAATACTCATCTTCATATCCTTCGTTACGTATAAGATAGGCCACACCTTCTTCTGTCAAGGAAGGCATGTTGGTGATGGTTCTATCATAGTCCAGTTCTGTTGGCGTGAGCCATCCCATCAACCAGCGCTCATGGGCAGAATAGCTGGCAGGACAGAATCCTTTGCCATTGTAGTTGCCCGCGTCCATGAGTTCCCATTCATAGACGTATTTTATACTTCCACGATAAAAGTCAGGGAAGCCGAAGCAGTGGGAATACTCGTGACAGATGGTACCAAAAGAGGTCTTCACATTCGACGTATTAACCACCTCCTGCACACAACAGTAGCTGTCCACAAAGTACTGATTCTCACCATAGGTAACTGGGATAGGATCGCAATAGACTCCTTGCTGGTGGTCTTTCATGTGTTCGCTCATCCACCACTGATGGGGCCAGATGGTGTCACTGCCACCACCGGCATTCTGCCCTTTTCCGGCATAGATGATGAGCAACTGGTTGATGAAACCGTCGCCGTTCCAGTCGTAGAGGCTCCAGTCGATAGTAGGATTCTGCACGAGCTGCTCCATGATGTCCTGCACCAGATACTGCGAGTTCTCGTCGGTCAAAGCATCGCTGGCATATTTCTTGGCATTGCCGCTGACCTTCACATATACCAGGTCGAAGACGGGGCGGAACTGGTTGTAGCTCTGGGCACAGAAGTAGTCGTGAACAGACCCTTGGAAGGAACCATCCGTATAGCCCTCAGTATTGAAAATATCGTTCCACAACTCCAACGTAGCAGTCTCGTCTTGCTGAAAATCCTTATCGGCAAAGGCTACCATCACCACCAACTGATGAAGGTCGCCCTTGTAGAAGTCACCACCCACTTGTTTAGGCTGACCACTAGGAGCGCCACGACGCAACGCCATACCTTCCGGTCTGGGTGTACCAACGCGACATCCACGCTGGATAATAACATCCTGTGCTGCCGCTGAGATGGTCAGCAGCAGCAACAGGAATGCAGTTATCCATTTCTCATTCCTCATTCTTTGACCTAAAGGTGCAAAGCGACCAAAAGTCGAGTTCTCATTCCTCATTTCTTCGGGCACCAGGGCTTCAGGGTCTTGAAGAAGTCGTTGCCCTTGTCATCTACGAGGATGAATGCGGGGAAGTCCTCTACCTCAATCTTCCAAACAGCCTCCATGCCAAGCTCGGGATATTCCACGCACTCGATGCTCTTGATGCTGCTCTGTGAGAGTACGGCTGCTACACCACCGATGGTACCCAGATAGAAACCGCCGTGCTTCTTACAAGCCTCTGTCACTACGTCGCTGCGGTTACCCTTGGCAATCATCACCAGCGAAGCACCGTTAGCCTGGAACTCATCTACGTAGGGGTCCATACGGTTTGCGGTGGTCGGTCCCATCGAACCGCAAGGATAACCCTCGGGTGTCTTGGCAGGTCCGGCATACAGCACAGGATACTTCTTGAAGTACTCAGGCATACCCTCACCAGCATCCAGACGAGCCTTCAGTTTGGCGTGAGCAATATCACGAGCCACGATGATGGTTCCCTTCAGGTTCACACGTGTTGAAACAGGATACTTAGAGAGTTCAGCACGTACAGCATCGATACCCTCGTTCAGGTCGATTTCGATACCCTTGCCGCCCTCACCTGGCTTGCGCAGCTCCTCAGGAATCAGCTCTGTTGGGTTGCTGTCCATCTTTTCGAGCCATATACCGTCGGCATTGATCTTTGCCTTGATGTTTCTATCAGCAGAACAAGAAACACCCATACCGATAGGACAAGAGGCACCATGACGAGGCAGACGAACCACGCGGATGTCGTGAGCCAGGTACTTGCCACCGAACTGGGCACCCAGACCAATCTTCTGAGCCTCCTTAATCAGCTTCTGCTCCAGATCGACATCACGGAAGGCACGACCAGTCTCATCACCGGTTGTGGGCAGACCATCGTAGAACTTGATACTTGCCAGTTTCACGGTGAGCAGGTTCTTCTCAGCCGATGTGCCACCAATCACAAAGGCGATATGGTATGGCGGACAGGCTGCTGTACCCAGACTCTTCATCTTCTCAACCAGGAAGGGGATGAGTGTACCCTCGTTCTGGATGGTAGCCTTGGTCATGGGATAGAAGTAGGTCTTGTTGGCAGAACCACCACCCTTGGCAACCATCACAAACTTATACTCAGCACCCTCGGTAGCCTCGATATCAATCTGTGCAGGCAGGTTACAACGGGTGTTCACCTCGTCATACATGTTCAGAGGCGCATTCTGCGAGTAGCGTAGGTTATCCTGAGTAAAGGTGTTGAACACACCACGGCTCAGAGCCTCTTCATCCTCAAAACCTGTCCAGATTTGCTGTCCCTTCTCGCCATGAATAATAGCCGTACCAGTATCCTGACAGAAAGGCAGGATGCCCTTGCAAGCCACCTCGGCATTGCGCAGGAACTGCAGGGCTACATATTTATCATTCTCAGAAGCCTCAGGATCGGTCAGGATCTTAGCTACCTGTTCATTATGCTCACGGCGCAGCATAAACTCAACATCGTGGAAAGCCTGCTGAGCCAACAGGGTCAGGGCCTCCTTCGACACTTTTACGATTGTCTTACCTTCAAACTCGGCGGTAGATACGCCATCCTTTGTCAACAGACGATACTCTGTCTTGTCCTCACCCACCTGAAACATGGGGGCATACTTAAATTCGACTGCTTTTGCCATAGTTGTATTAAATTGTTAGTTATTAATATCCGAAAATCTCTTCTGTAGTCAGGCGCTTGATGGGACCATACTGCTGCAACGACTGGATGTCGAGTTCCTTCTCGTCACCGAGGATGACATAGCGCCATGTCTTATGAGCCATACGACTTTGTTCGAACTTGACAATATCGTCCAACGTAGTGCCGGGCAAGGCCTTGTAGATGCGCTCGTTCTCATCGAAGTCGATGCCACGCTGCTTAGCCCAAAGCCACTTCGTGATAAGTCCATACTTAGTAGTACGATCACTGGCAATACGCTTTGTGACAGCCTCCTTGGCAATCTTGAACGATGCCTCGCTCTGTGGAATGGTGTCAAGGATGTTGTTGAACTGACGGACGCAGTCCATCATCTTGTCGTTCTGTGTGATGATATGTACCATCGCATACTCCGGATCATCCTTGTAAGAGGCATCAGCATAATAAGCATAGGCATTATAGGCCAGACCACGGCTCTCACGCATCTCCTGGAAGACGATGCTGGCCATAGAACCGCCATAATATTCATTGAAGACTTCCTTAACAGCGGCCACATCGGGATTATACTTGTCATCACCAATATAGAACAAACGCATATAGATGTTCTTGGCATTGTAAGGTGCAATGAGTATCTCACTCTGGGCAGTGGGCTGCATGGTATAGTGCTTACCCTCTGGAACGGCCTTCAGACTGCCAGGGACAACATGTCCGCTACCCACCGTCTCGCAGAGCTGCTGTTCACTCATAGGACCGTAGTAGAGCACGGTATGTTCGTACTGGTTCAGCTGTTTCAGCAGGTCCAACAGCTCCTGTGGGTTGACGGCCTGCAACTGTTGTGCCGTCAGTGCATTGCGATAGGTATTGTAGGGACCATACAGTCCATACTGTGCTAGATAGGCGAAGTTATACTGCTGGTTGTGCTTGTTGTCGGCACGCTCTTTCTCGCGCACGGCAATGTACTGCTGCCAGGCATTGGCATCCACCTTTGCATGCTGCATCACATTTTCGAGCAGTGCCAGGGCCTCAGCCATATTCTCGCTCAGACCACTGAGGTTCACCGTAATCGAACGGGCAGTCACAGAGATATTGTAGTTGCAGGCCAGCTTGTAGAACTGCTGTTTCACCTGCTGCGGAGTAAGCTTGTCAGTGCCCAGGTAGTCGAGATAAGAAGCGGCATAGGCGTATTTCAACTCAGACTCTTCACCAAATTCATAGCGGAACGAAAGGGTGAAACGACCGTTCTCCACATTCTTGACATAGATATAAGGAAGTTTTACTGCGCCCTCCTTGCCCATCGGCATGTCACCAAAGGTAAGGTCGCTCTTGAAGTCAACAAACTTAGGTTCAATAGGCTTCACCTTCGCATTCTGGATGTCCTGCACAAACTGGCTGACAGTATCGCGGTTGGTGGGGATAGGAGTAATCTCTGGCTTGTCAATCTTTTTCTGATTGGGGTCAACACCCTGGCGCTTGTAAACAGCAACATAATTGTCCTTGAGATGACGGTTGGCAAAGGCTACAATCTGATCCTTCGTCATGCCGGCAATGCGCTCCTGAGACTTCACAGCCTGTTCCCATGGTGTACCGTTGATGAATGCATCGACAAACATATCGACACGATCTTCATTACTCTCCAGGGCATTATAATACTGGAGCTTCAGGTTGTTGATAACAGAAGGCAAAAGGTCGTCGCTGAAATCACCTTTCTTCAGTTTCTCCACCTCGCCGAGCAGCAACTGACGAACATCGTCAAGGGTCTGGCCCTCGCGAGGGTTACCCGTCAGGATGAACATGGAGTGGTCTTGCAGAAGACTGCTCCAGCAACTGGCATCAAGCATCTTCATCTGCTGGTTGATATTCAGGTCCAGCAGACCTGCTATACCGTTGTTCAGCATGTGTTCGATGACTGTCAGCGTATCGCTCTGCAACGAAGCACCTTTCTCGAAACGCCAGCCCAGCCACAGATTCTCAGCCTCAGGACCTACGACAGTTGTATCGACAGGAGCCGTTATCTCAGGCAGTTCGGGGAACTGCGGCTGACTGACATCGTCGCCAGGTTTCCACTGACCGAAATACTTGTCTATGATAGCTATTACCTCGTCGGGATCGAAATCGCCGGCCATGCAGATAGCCACATTGTTGGGCACATACCACTTCTTGAAATAGTTCTTGATATTAGTGATGGATGGATTCTTCAGATGCTCTTGGGAACCCAGCGTGGTCTGCAGACCGTAGGGATGGCCGGGGAACAGCTTACCCATCATTGCTGCATACAATTTGCGAGAGTCACGGGTCAGACTGATGTTATACTCCTCATAGACGGCCTCCAACTCAGTATGGAAACCACGGATGACCATGTTCTGGAAACGGTCTGCCTGAATCTTCGCCCAATTCTCTATCTCGTTGTTGGGGATGTCCTCCACATAGCAGGTGACATCGTTCGAAGTATAGGCATTGGTTCCCTCGGCACCGATGGCCGACATCAGCTTGTCGTACTCGTTGGGAATGAAATACTTGGCAGCCAGCTGCGATACAGAGTCGATCTCATGGTAGGCCTGACGGCGCTCAGCAGGGTCTGTCAGCGTGCGATATTTCTCATAACGAGCCTCAATATCAGCCAGCAGTGGAGCCTCAGCAGCAGCATCAGTGACACCAAACTTATCAGTACCCTTAAACATCAAGTGCTCCAAATAGTGAGCCAGACCTGTCGTCTCGGCAGGATCGTTCTTAGAGCCAGTACGCACAGCTATAAAAGCATTCAGGCGCGGCTTCTCTTCGTTCACACTGAGGTACACTTTCAGACCATTGTCGAGCGTATAAATACGCGTCTTAGACAAGTCACCCTTGACCTCCTCGTACTTGTACTTGCTGCATGCGGTCAATAACAGCCCACAGCCAATGGCTAACAGCCAGAATGATTTAATCTTCATAATCTATTTCGTGATCTAATTTTGATATAAAGTCGTCAAAAACATCTTGTTCCACATCACCCATCTCAAATTCCTTCTGGGCATCCTTGCGAATTTCAGCTATCCAAGCACGACGGGCACGGACATAGTCCTCGCGAATACGCTGTATGGCTGTCTCCGTCAACTCGTCCAGTCCGTAGTAGTCAAGAATCATCTTGTAAGTCCACGTCCACTGATATTCACGATAATGTTCATTGATATCGTTGAAACGGGTCAGAATCTCCTTGATGCTCTCCACGGTGCCATCCTTGATGTCATTTATCAGACGCTCTTCCTCACTGGCGGGCAGTAACAAACCAGACAAATCGTTCCAAGCACCCTCGCCTATGGACGATGTGGGTTTACCCAACCAGCCACCCTTGACAGCACGCTTCAGTACAGCACCCATATAGATACGCAGGGCAATATCATAATACTTGATACCCTTGCGCAATGAAGAAGCATTGATGATGTACTCTTGGAAATTGTATGAAGAAACATTATTGCCACCAGCCTGGCGGAGATTCTCCAGAATCTTCTTGCCCTCCACAATCTCGCCGACGGTAAAAGGAGAGAGCCAGTCGAAGTTGATGACACTCTTACGGCACGACGGGGCACGCTTGTCACGTTTCTCCCATTTCTTGATGTCACGATACAAGCCCACGGTGGTAATATTACGTCCTGGAACAATATACATCGTCTCGCCGTATGCCATCAGATAGGCAAAAGGCAGACAGCGCATGTCAGGATGGTTCATCAACTTACCAAAGCAGACAGAGAAGGCTCCTATCTTGGCAGGCATCAGCACATAGGCTCCAGAGGCAGTCTTTGTACCACGCTCCAAGGTGCCATAGTGCATGGGCCCCATCTTATAGGCATGATTGGAGAAATTAGTGTTCGAACCAGCATTATAGAACGAGAATTCACCACCAATCAGCAGGCTCGACTTATGGTGCGACGCAGAGAATGGTCCGCAGAATGCAGCACACGCCTCGCCGTTCGCCATAAATGAATTGGCAAAGAACACACTGGCCTCAGCAGTAAATCCGTTCGTTATCTGACAAGCCTCACCCACGAAGCAGTCCTGCATCTTCACAGAGTTTGTTATACTGCAACCATTCGAGATGATAGAGTTTTCACAAATAACACCTGTTCCGATATATACCGAAGCATCCTTAGAGCTCAGGATGGTACAATCAGAAAGCCTTGCTGCTCCATTTATCTCGCAATCGTCCTTTACAACAGTATTGGTAATCTCTTTCGAATTGATTATCTTCACACCATTTCCAATAGTTCCACACTCTGGTTGGGTGAAGCGAATCTCCTCATTGACAAGACGGGTCAGCGTATCTTTCAACTGCTTGTCTTTGAAATGTTTTACCATAAAAGCTGCCAACTGCGAATTCAAGTCGTGGAACAGGATGACATTACCATCACCCATCTCATTGAGCACGCTAACCAAATGACCTTCGCCAAAAGTTGCTCCCTCCGTTGTCTCCATCGTAGAAACATTAGAGATGTAGCAATCGTCACCTATGATATAATTGTTTATGAAATTACCAATTTTCTCGATGAGACAGTTGTCACCTACAGTAACATTGCGCAATGTGGCATCGTTAATACCGGCATGCTTGGTAAAGCCTTTGGTTACTTCCACTTGTTTTTCAAACTTACCCAAGCGTATCTCACCATAGAATACCACGCGGTGAAAGCCATAAGGCGAAAAGGCCTCGTCAACCATTACATGATCCCAATCCTCTGCCCAACAGCTATTGCTTTCGAGCACATCAATCTCCTCTTGTAATAAATGTCTGTAATCTCTCATAAGTAAGTACTTTTATAAATTTTTATGTATGGTTCAATCTTCTACAGTATATAAGAAATCGTTATAAGGATACTTCTGAACGTGCAGCTCACGTACTTTCGCATAAAGCACTTCACGCAGCTCGTCAATATTCTCTTTGTTCTTTGCCGAGATAAACAACGGAGCGGTGGGCGTCCATTTCTCATTTCTCGTTTCAAATTTTTCATTGACCTTCGCCATCCACGTCTTTTTCAAATCCTCTAACGAGATATTCTCACGCGTAGGCTCTGTCAGGTCATCCTCATCCTGTGGTGTCCATGTATATGCGTCTATCTTGTTGAACACCAACATATAAGGTTTCTCTGCACAGCCTAAGTCTGAAAGGGTTTTCTCTACCACACTAATCTGTTCCTCGAAATCAGGATGGGAGATATCCACAACATGTAGCAACAGGTCGGCTTCACGCACCTCATCCAGCGTTGACTTAAAGGAATCAACCAAGTCGGTAGGTAATTTACGGATAAAGCCTACAGTATCTGCCAACAGGAACGGCAGGTTGTCAATGACCATCTTGCGAACGGTGGTGTCGA
The DNA here is from genome assembly GCA_902770195.1 of uncultured Prevotellaceae bacterium. Lineage (GTDB taxonomy): Bacteria > Bacteroidota > Bacteroidia > Bacteroidales > Bacteroidaceae > Prevotella. Next base: position 44,326 of record CACXSA010000015.1, on the reverse strand, counting down.
GCGTAGCAAAGAGTTTGTTCTCTGCAAACACATCACTCTTGGACAACAGGTTCATCATCGTTGACTTGCCCACATTGGTATAACCCACCAAAGCAACACGAATCAGACGTCCACGGTTCTTACGCTGGGTGGTCTTCTGCTTGTCTATCTCCACAAGACGTTCTTTCAGCAGCGAGATACGCTGACGGATGATACGCTGGTCCATCTCCAACTGTGTCTCACCAGGACCGCGAAGACCTACAGAACCTTTGCCGCCACCAGAGCCTGAGCCACCACCTTGACGTTCCAAGTGAGTCCACAAACGCTGCAGACGGGGAAGCATATAACGATACTGAGCCAGTTCCACCTGTGTCTTGGCTTCAGCTGTCTGTGCACGCATAGCAAAAATATCAAGAATAAGCGAGGTACGATCCAATATCTTCACCTTCAACTCGGCTTCGATGTTCCGAATCTGCTTGGCACTCAGTTCATCATCGAAGATTACCATACCGACAGGCTGGGGAACCTCCCCATTACCTTCGGGCACTGGAGAACCAGCATCCAACCAGTCGTAATAAGCATCTTCCTGTTGCTTGATATATTGTTTAATCTCTTCGAGTTTACCCTTGCCCACATAGGTTACCTGACTGGGACCCTGCACCTTCTGCGTAAAACGTTTCACGGTGATAGCACCAGCTGTATCAGCAAGGAATTCCAACTCGTCAAGATACTCTTTTGTCTTTGCTTCGTCTTGCTGTTGAGTAATCAGTCCGACCAACACAGCCGTCTCGGCCTTGGCTTCGGAGATAACAAATTCTTTCATACGGTTGCAAAGGTACGAAAAAAATAATAATTGATAATTGCGAATGGATTTTTTTTGCATCGACGGCAATTTTTTTCACAATTAGCTAATTACATTTCGCCTAAAATGATTACCTTTGCAGCCGATAAGACGAAAAACTTTATATTTTTAGACTTATGAGAGTAATTATTGAATCTGATTATCAGAAAATGTCGCAGTGGGCTGCCGAGCATGTCATCGAGCGCATCAACGCCTTCAAGCCCACTAAAGAGAAGCCCTTTGTTCTGGGCTTGCCCACCGGTTCTTCACCCGAAGGTATGTATGCTTGTCTGGTGAAAGCCAACAAGGAAGGCCGTGTGTCGTTCAAGAACGTGCTGACGTTCAACATGGACGAGTATGTCAACCTTCCCGAGTCTCATCCCGAGAGCTATCATTCTTTTATGGCTCGTAATCTGTTCAACCACATTGACTGTCCAAAGGAAAACATCCACATCCTTAATGGCAATGCCAAGGACTTGGAAGCTGAGTGTGCACACTACGAGGAGATGATTCGCGAAGCAGGTGGTATTGACCTGTTTATTGGTGGTATTGGTCCTGATGGCCATATCGCCTTCAACGAGCCTTACTCTTCTTTGACAAGCCGCACACGCGTTAAGACATTGACTACAGACACCATCATTGCGAACTCACGATTCTTCGACAATGATGTCAATAAGGTTCCTAAATTGGCGCTGACCGTTGGTGTCGGTACTGTAATGGATGCCCGCGAGGTAATGATTCTGGTCAATGGTCACCACAAGGCACGTGCCTTGAAAGCTGCCATTGAGGGTGCCGTTTCTCACGAGTGGACTATTTCCGCCCTGCAAATGCACCAACATGGCATCATCGTCGCTGACGAGCCTGCAACTGATGAGTTGAAGGTTTCCACCTACAAGTATTTCAAGGATATTGAGAAAGACAATTTGTAAGATGTCTGATGTCTGATGTCTGATGTCTGATGTCTGATGTCTGAAGTAAGATGTAAGATGTAAGATGTAAGATGTAAGATGTAGGACGTAGGATGTAAGATAAAAAAACTTCCAGCCAAGACGGTTGGAAGTTTTTTATTTCTTCAACTTGAAAGAATTCTCTATACTGTTCATTTCCGACAGGAAAGCCTTGTCCACTTTCATACGCTGCTCTATAGATGAACAACTATGAATAACGGTAGAATGATCACGGCCGCCTATCAGTTGTCCAATGCGTGAAGCTGGCATCTTGGTATATTTCTGGGCAAGATACATGGACACTTGACGTACCAACACATAATCACGCTTCCTGGAACGGCTAAGCACACTTTGCTGACTGACGCTGAAATGATTGCAGACCTTGTCCAAAATGTCATCAACCGTCAACGGCTTGTTATCGATTTTCACTGCCCGCTTGATGACCCGCTCCGCAAGACGCATGTCGATATTCGAATTATAAACGACGCTATATGCCAACAATGAGTTGATAACACCTTCCAAATCACGAACACTTCCATTAGCCGTCTCAGCAATAAACTGGATGACATCCTCAGGAATCTTCAAACCATCACGACGGCACTTCGCTGCCAAGATATCCTTACAAAGTTGCACATTGGGTTGCTCTAACTCTGCTATCAGACCACAAGAGAAACGCGTCAGGAGTCTGTCCTTGACACCCACCAAGTCAACTGGCGGACGGTCTGAAGCCAGCACGATCTGCTTTCCAAGACGGAACAGATGATCGAAGATATGGAAGAATGTATCAAGCGTCTTGGAGGCCGTTGCCCACTCCTGAATATCATCCACAATAAGGACGTCGATACTCTGATAGAATTGAATAAAGTCATTTACCGTATTCTGGCGAACTGCATCTGTGAACTGAACTTGGAAGAGACGGGCAGACACGTAGAGGACACGTTTTTGCGGATACATCTCCTTACACTTCACCCCGATAGCGTTAATCAAGTGTGTTTTACCACAACCTGAAGGACCAAACACAAAGAAGGGGTTAAAAGTGGACTTTCCTGGATGCTCAGCAATGGACAATCCCACCGTACGGGGTAACTTGTTACTATCACCCTCTATAAAGCTTTGGAATGTCTTGTGAATATCCAACTGGGGATTGAGATCCTGTGGAACGGCAGCATCCAACACTGTTGGAGCCTTATTGCCACGTGAAGTGACAGGAGCAGGCTCTATTTTAGCAGGCTCCTCTGCCTCAACATCTTGCGACAAACCATTAATTTTATCGGTAACAACTCGATAAGTCAGCTTGGCCGTTTGTCCGAAGCAACGTGCAATAACCTTGCTTAGTAAGCCCACATAGTATTCCTCAAGGTACTCGTACACGTACATACTAGGTACTTGTACGAGGAGCGTTCGAGTGTCTTCGTTATAGCTTTCGAAGACAATCGGCTCGAACCATGTCCTATATTGCGGCTCCGTGACATTTTCCTTCACCAGTCGAAGGCAGTTTTCCCACAGCGCCTTTGGATTGTTTACCATGTGGCGTTACCTTATTTTAATTAGTTAATGAAAGACTATTGATCCCACGTTTTTGTTTTTCGAATGCAAAGTTCGCATTTTTTTTTCAATCCCACAAATCATTCATATTTGTATGTTTTTATGAAAAAGTTGTAACTTTCTCATTTTTACGACCTTTATGAGTGAAGTAGAAACAATATAAACATTTTCCTCTTGCAAGTTACAACTTTCTTGATTTCCAAACATTTAGAAAAAGCATGCACACGATTTTCATCATGTGCATGTATCTTTATCTATGTTGTTAAGTCGTTGTTATATCAAGCACTTAGATTGCCGTATGCAAAAACCATTACTTAACCGTCTTATTTAGACAAATAAAAAATTAGCCCTTTCTTACTTATCCTTTTTGCCGAAAATGGAGAAGTGGACATAACGCTTTGGATGCTGCCTCAAATCAATAAGTAACGAGTCGGCTGACGCTGCTGTTGAGGTAAGATTCTGATAGAGTGAAGCGTCACGCATCAACAGCCCCAGCGTTCCTTCGTTACTGTTCAGTTTCTGGGTCATCTGCTCCACGTTAGCCAGTGTCTGATTAACCTTAGCCGTCATTTCTGCCACATTAATGGCAGCCAGATTACCCGTCAACTGCTGTGTATTATCCAACACCTCGTTGGTCTTGCTCATCATGCCGGGTATCTCCCTGTTCAACGATGCCGACAGGTTCTTCAGGTCAGCACTGGCGGCATTGAGGTTGCCAGTCATTCCTTCTACGTTATGTAGCGTATTGCGCAGTGCCGGATCGGCCAACAATAGATTCAAGTTTAGCAAAATAGAGTCCAGTTTAGGCAACATCTTCTCTATGGCAGGCAACATTTTTCCCACCTTGTTCATCATGCCTGCTTCCAACTCGCCAGGAATCGTATCACCGACACTAATCATGTGAATAGGATCGTCAGAGAACACGATGTTAATCTTAATGTTTCCCAACAGGTCGCTGGCCAGCTCTGCATGAGAGCCACGGGGCACCCGCATATTCTTGTCCAGATCCAGTTCGGCTATAATCTTGCCCTGAGGGCTATAATCATAATTCATCGTCTTCACCACTCCTACCCTATAGCCATTGGCATAGACCGGAGACGATGGCGACAGGCCACTGACATCATTAAAAGCGACATAATATGAGGTGGTACTTGAAAAGAGATGGAGCCCTTTCAAGAACTTTAATCCGTAGAACAACACCACGATGCCAATGATGGCAATCAGTGCTATCTTCACTTCTTTTGTAAAGAATTTCATAAACCTTATCTTTTTTGTTTATTACGTTTAAACTCTCTTATCGCCTCGTTTACATTCATCTTCTTCCCATCCTTAAAAGCTATGATAAAAGCTTGTGGGAATTTATCAAGTATCGTTTTACGAAGCCGACTTATTTCGTTGTAGTCTTCCGATGCCCCTACCGTATATTTGAACATTCCGCCTTCTTCATAACAGGTAGCTTCAGTCAGTCCTTTCAGAGCTGCATCATTGGGCTTCAGACGGAAGCTGCTGGCTAATATTTGCACTTTGAATACGGGACAGGCAGGAGCAGCAGCTTGTGGTTCTTCTGGCGCTATGACTTTAGGCTCTTCCTTTGGTGCCACCTGCGGTTCTTCATTTACCACGACCTTCGATTTATCATTAACTACAACCTTTGGTTCTTCATTAACTACCATCTTCGGTTCTTCCTTAGGAGCCACCTTTGGTTCTTCTTGAGGAACAACAGCAGGGATATTCACCTCCTGGCGCGTATCAGCCTTGAAAGGTACTTTGATGTTCTTATCGTATTTGTTACGGTAATCCACGAAAGCCTGATAAATGCCGCGTCCCAACTGCTCTACACCAGCAGCTGAATGAAGATAGCGTTCCTCGTCAGGCGTGGAAATAAAGCCTAACTCTATCAGACAACTGGGCATAGACGTCTCTCGCAACACCAAGAAACCAGCCTGCTTCACGCCTTTGTCAGACCGTCCCGCAGAAGCACAGGTACGGCGCTGGACATACTTTGCCAAATCAACACTTTGCGCCATATTGCGGTCCTGCATAAACTCAAACATGATATAGCTCTCTGCCGAACGGGGATCGAAACCTTGGTAACGCTCCTTGTAGTCTGTCTCTATCAGAATGACGGAGTTCTCTCGTTTTGCCACATCCAAGTTGTCTGCGGCACGGTGCATACCGAGCGTATATGTTTCCAGGCCACGGGAGATACGACCCTTGGGCAACGCATTCGTATGGATGGATATAAAAAGGTCGGCCTTGTTACGGTTGGCAATATCCGCACGAGTGTGCAGAGGCACAAAGACATCCGTCTTACGCGTATAGATAACTCTCACGTCAGGACAATTGCGCTCCACCAGTTTTCCGAAGGCTAATGCTACGTTCAGGTTGATATGCTTCTCCTTCGTAATAGCCCCTACAGCACCTGCATCAGTGCCGCCGTGACCAGCGTCAATAACGAGCGTGAACTTTCTGCTTGCAGCCGTTGCTAAAGCCACAAACGTACATGTTATCCATAGAAAAACAAACAGTCTCTTCTTCATTGCGGGTGCAAAAGTAGTCATTTTCCGTTAAAAACCAAGCACTTACGGCATAGTTTTATCATTTATTAAGTGTAATTCCACGCCAGCACCTCCCAAGTCAGCCCCCATAGGAGGGTTTAGTTTGGTCAGCACGACCTCCGCCGTTGTCACCTGTGGGAAGTGATTGAACACGGCCTGTCCGATTCTTCCTGCCACATGTTCCAGCAGTCGGGATGGCGTCTCCATCTCCCTTTTCACCACCTCGTAGAGTGTGGCATAGTTCAGGGTGTCGCCCACCTCGTCGCTCACCACGGGCCGGCTGAGATCCACGCCTACCTTCAGCGACACGGCAAAGTCCGCCCCCACCTTCCGTTCTTGGGGCATCACCCCGTGGAAAGCGTGGAAGCGGACTTCCCTTAATATAATATATGTATTATCAACTTTCAACTCTAAACACTAAACACTAAACTCTAAACTCTAAACACTAAACTCTAAATCACCCACACCTTGACGACCCGCAGTTCTTACAAATCAGGCAGCCTTCCTGATATACCAGACTTTCCGAGCCACAGTTCGGGCACTTCTGACCCTTGGCCTCTGTGCCGTCCACGATATATTTCTTCAGGGCACGCTCCACACCCACTTTCCAGGTGTTGATGCTCTCCGACTTCAACTGCAGCGACGATACCAACTTGATGACATGGTCGATGGGCATACGATAGCGCAGCACACCCGAAATGAGCTTGGCATAGTTCCAGTATTCGGGGTTGAACTTCTCGGAGAGTCCTTCCACAGTGGTCTTGTAGCCTCGCTTGTTCTCAAACTGGAAGTCGTAGCGCTTCGTGCCGTCCTCGTTGATCTGCTTGATAATCTTACCCTTCGTTACCGTCTTGGGCAGCACGATACCCTCTTCATCGTCCTGCAGACCGGTGAAAATCTCGTATGGATAGCCATCCAACAGACCTACGAATGCCACCCATTTGTCCTTATTATTCTGGAAACGGACCACGTCACACTCCAGTTCCTTCGGACGAACCTCCGTCACCTCGGGATGCTGGCAAGGTGCTGCAGGAGCCACTTCGATGTTGTTGTCCTTTGTGGTGTCTTCATCACCATCACTCTTCTTGTCTTTCTTCGTCACGCTGATCATCACACCCGAACGGCTTCCGTCACGGTAGATGGTACAGCCCTTGCAGCCCGAGCGCCAAGCCTCTACATACAAGCGGTTCACCAGTGCCTCATCTACATCGTTCGGCAGATTGACGGTAACGCTGATAGAATGGTCCACCCACTTCTGGATAGCTCCCTGCATGCGCACTTTCATCAGCCAATCTACATCATTGGCGGTAGCTTTATAGTATGGCGACTTTGCCACCAGCTCGTCTATCTCCTCCTGCGTATATCGCTTCGTGGTATCCAGTCCGTTCACCTTCATCCACTCCAGGAACTTCGGATGATAGACGATGTATTCCTCGAAGGAGTCGCCCACCTCATCCACATAATCCACATGCACTTCCACATCGTTGGGGTTCACCTTGCGGCGACGAGTATAGACGGGCAGGAATACGGGTTCAATGCCACTGGTGGTCTGTGTCATCAGCGACGTGGTTCCCGTCGGGGCGATGGTCAGACAGGCTATGTTCCTGCGGCCCACCTTCACCATGTCGGCATACAGGTCTGGGTCGGCACTCTTGATGCGCTGGATGAACGGGTTGTTCTCCTCGCGCTTGGCATCGTAGATTTCAAAGGCACCGCGCTCCTTCGCCATCTCCACGCTGGAGCGGTAGGCATTCAGTGCCAGTGTCTTGTGCACCTCTACCGAGAAGTCGGTGGCCTCCTGCGTGCCGTAGCGCAGTCCCATGGCGGCTATCATGTCGCCTTCAGCAGTAATACCCACACCGGTGCGGCGTCCTTTCGAACTCTTAGCCTTGATTTTCTCCCACAGGTGCAGCTCGGCACCCTTCACTTCCATCGACTGCGGGTCGCTCTCCACCTTCTCCATGATGAGGTCTATCTTCTCCAGCTCCAGATCGACGATGTCATCCATCAGCCGCTGCGCCATCCTCACATGTTTCTTGAACAATTCGTAGTCGAAATAGGCATCCTTCGTGAAGGCGTTCTTCACGTATGAATAGAGGTTGATGCTCAGCAGCCGGCACGAGTCGTAAGGACACAAGGGAATCTCACCACACGGATTGGTGCTGACGGTACGGAACCCCAGGTCGGCATAGCAGTCGGGAATGCTCTCCCTGAGAATGGTGTCCCAGAACAGCACACCAGGTTCTGCGCTCTTCCATGCATTGTGCACTATCTTCTCCCATAAGGTCTTGGCACTGATTTCCTTCCTCACGTCAGGATGGTCGCCCGTAATGGGGAACTGCTGCACGTAAGGCTTGTCCTCCGTAGCACAGCGCATGAACTCGTCGTCTATCTTCACGCTGACATTGGCACCCGTCACCTTGCCCTCCGTCATCTTGGCATCGATGAAAGCCTCCGAGTCAGGATGCTTGATGCTGACCGACAGCATCAGCGCACCGCGCCGACCGTCCTGAGCCACCTCGCGTGTACTGTTGCTATAGCGCTCCATGAAGGGCACCAGTCCCGTCGAGGTCAGCGCCGAATTGTTTACCGGCTGACCTTTCGGGCGGATATGGCTCAGGTCGTGACCCACCCCTCCACGACGCTTCATCAGCTGCACCTGCTCCTCATCAATGCGCATCACCGCACCATAAGAGTCGGCATCGCCGTCCAGTCCTATCACGAAACAATTCGACAGCGACGCTATCTGGTGGTCGTTGCCGATACCCGTCATCGGGCTGCCTGCCGGCACGATATACCGGAAGTGGTCCAGCAGGTCGAAAATCTCCTGTGCCGTCATCGGGTTCTTATACTTCTTTTCGATTCGGGCTATCTCGTTGGCTATGCGCCAGTGCATCTGTTCGGGCGACTTCTCATAGATATTGCCAAAAGAATCCTTCATAGCATATTTGTTCACCCACACCCTGGCGGCCAGTTCGTCACCGCCAAAATAAGCAAGTGAGGCCTCGAAAGCCTCGTCATACGTGTATGTCTTACTCAATTCCATATTCTTCAAGTCTGATTTAATTGGCTGCAAAGTTAATGATAAGTTTTATATTATGGACAACTTCCTATATTAAAAATCCAAAAAAGTTTTCCGGTTTGGACAAGAATGTTTACCTTTGCACCATGAAGAATTTAGCAACACGGCGAACCATTCGCCATTATAGTGATAAAGAAGTTACGGAAGAGTTGTTGAACCGGTTGATGACAGAAGCCGCGCGCACCCAGACTATGGGCAACCTGCAACTCTATAGCGTCGTAGTAACCCGTTCTGCCGAAATGAAACAGCGGCTAGCCCCTGCCCACTTCAACCAGCCCATGGTGACCCAGGCACCCGTCGTGCTCACCGTCTGCGCCGACTTCAACCGCACCAGCACATGGGCACGCTGCCGACAGGCGGAGCCGGGCTACGACAACTTCCTGTCGTTCATCAATGCCGCCACCGACGCACTGCTCTACACCCAGACGCTCTGCAACCTCATGGACGAGGAAGGGCTGGGCTACTGCTACCTGGGCACCACCGTCTATCAACCCCAGCAAATCATCGACATCCTCGAGCTGCCCCGACTGGTCATGCCCGTAGCCACACTCACCGTGGGATGGCCCGACGAGCAGCCTCCCCTCTCCGACCGCCTGCCACTCGACAGCTTCGTACACCGCGAGACCTACCGCGACTACCTGGCCGCCGACATCGACAACTATTATTACGACAAGGAGCACCTGGCCGAGAACATCGAATTCCTCCGCATCAACCGCAAGGACACCCTCGCCCAGATATTCACCGACATCCGATATACCCGCAAGGACAACGAGTCCATGTCCGCCACACTCCTACAGACACTCAAAAAACAAGGGTTCCTCGATTGAGAAACCCTTTTTTTCGTGCCCTAGCCTTCATCGACACCATCGACGACGCCTCCTTACACTTCGTCACCGCCACTGGTGCCGCCACTGCCGCCGTTTCAAGCACAGTATAGGTGACAGCTAACTTCTCCTTACGATATGTCTGAACTCGTCGAAACTCATATTTACATAAAGTCACAGACGCTCTTCACAGCCTCGTAAGCTGCATTAATTCTGGCTCTTTCTTCAGCCGATATGCGACGGCGCTCCTTCATACGTGCCTCGAAGCGTCGTGCGTCCTCACCGTAGAGGATTGGTGTTTCCTTGATTGGTCTTGCCATGATAAATACGTATTTATGTTAGATTCCGCCTGCAAAGTTACGAATAAGCGAGCGAAATACAAAAGAAAAGGGATTCTTTTTATTCTCGGGCGAGAGGAACTTCGGCAAAGCCAAAAGGACGTAAAGCCCCCGAGGCCAACGGCGCGAAAAAGTCTTTCTTTTCCATTTTGTTTTTTGAAATCCTTTTCATCTCAATCTTTCTCATGTCTCGTTATTGTTTATTTTTGATTAATCTCATTCTGTCCAATGACATCTCATCGCGGAACAGGTACCCGCCCCTGCAGTTCACGCTTCTTCGGGCTTGGTACAAGATGGATGAAGTCGCAAAAGTAGCTCAACATCACGTTTGGCATGCGCCGCATAAGGTCGGCAATACATTCTTCTATCTGGTGTAGCACTTTATGACTGGTGACGTTATGTCCTTTGACGCGAGCCAGACCAATTTCAACGACCTCAATGCCTTGTGCATTTAGCTGATCCAATATGTCATCAGCAATCATGCCGCTACGCTCGGTCGTGAACTGTAGCTTATACTCGTCGCCCTGCTCTGAGTGGAGGGAATAGACTTCTGTCATCAGACGTGAATGGTTTTTGTAGGCTTGGTTTCGTCTGAGCACAGTTGCTCAATCCACAAATACTTCTGAACGCCTATTTTGCGGATGCGCTCCTCCAGTTTTCGGGAAGGATTCTTGATGGTGATAGACCTTGTATTACTCATGATGAAAACAATTTCTGCGTGCAAAGTTAGAAGTTTTTTCCTTACCGTCCAAATCTTTCGGCCGAAATCTTCATTCTTCATCGTTTTTCTCACTGCTTCACACCACCGTGCTAGTGAGCATCATCACAAGCAGCAGCATGGCTGCCCGTCGCGTTGCGCCCAGCCCCAAGGCCCAAGGCGCGAAAAAGCGAGAGGAACTTCGGCAAAAAAAGTCTGCCGGACTGCACCTTATATATATTATATAGATACAGCCCGACAGAACGGGGATTTATTTGGATCTTATGAAACGGATTACTCCAGTACGATAGGCTTGTACTTCGGTACGAGCGCCTTCATGATGCACCAGCCGATGAGGTAGGCTACGGCACAGATGCAGAACACCACCATGTAGGCGGCGGGCTTACCGTCGAAGCCGAACATCTGGAAGGCAGAGCCCTGACCGTCGGCCCAGGTGAAGAACATACCGGAACCCTTGTTGATAAGGAACGAGCCTACACCGCCGGCCATAGAGCCGATACCTGTGATGGTACCGATGGTCGATTTGGGGAACATGTCGCCCACGGTAGAGAAGATGTTGGCTGACCAAGACTGGTGACCAGCACCGAGCAGGCCAATCAGAATGGCGGGCCACCATGCGCTATACGCTCCCAGAGGCTGGGCAAACAGACCGAGCACGGGGAACAGGGCGAAGATGAACATGGCACGCATACGGCCGGCATAGGGGTTCATGCCGTACTTCTCGACAAATATCTTGGGCAGATAGCCACCACCGATAGAGAGCACGGTACAGATGGCGTAGAGCGTGAAGATAAGGGCGATACCCATAGCTGAGTCGGACGTGTAGCCGTACTGATCGGAGAAGTAGGCGGGTGCCCAGAACAGGAAGAACCACCACACACCGTCGGTCATGAACTTACCCACGATGAACGACCAGGTCTGCTTGTACTTGAAGCACTGCCAGAAAGGAATGGTCTTCTCCTCCTTGGCCTCCTGCTTGTTCTGTACGTCAGAAATGTCGGCATCCTGCTCAATGTAGTTGAGCTCTGCCTGGTTGACGCGCTTGTTTCTGGCAGGCTTCTCGTAAGCCCATATCCACAGGCCCATCCATACATAGCCCAGTGCACCAATGATGATGAAGGCCATCTCCCAGCCCCAGGCACGGGCCAACAGGGGAATGGTGGCAGGTGCTGCCAGCGCGCCTACTGAAGCACCGCTATTGAAGATAGAGGTGGCAAAGGCACGGTCTTTCTTGGGGAAATATTCGGCAGTCACCTTGATGGCTGCGGGGAAGTTTCCTGCCTCACCCAAGGCGAGAATCATACGGCAGGAGAGGAAGAGCCATACCGACACGGTGGCAATGGCCACTGCGGCATCAGAACCGGCCTCAACCAGACGCAGTGCCTCGATAGAGTCGTAGCCCTCGATGTTCATAGCCACCCATCCGCATCCAGCGTGCAACACGGCACCTGTTGACCATACGAAGATGGCAATGAGATAACCCTTCTTGGTACCCATCCAGTCGATGAACTTTCCAGCGAAGAGGTTGGCAATGGCATAGAAAATGGAGAACCATCCGGTGATGGTACCATAGTCATTGTCGTTCCAATGGAACTCGGGAGCAATAAAGTCTTTCCAGGTTAGTGAGAGTACCTGGCGGTCCATGTAGTTGACCGTGGTTGCCAAGAAGAGCAAGGCACAGATGACCCAACGGAAATTGGACATTTTGGTAGTTTGTACTGCACTCATAGTTTTAATATCTTTTTTAGTTATTATCGGATGTCAATGACGGGGATATTGTCCTTGTCGTTGTAATAGAGGTTCTCGCCGGCCATACCCCAGATAAAGGTATAGTAGTAAGTACCGGCAGCTGCGTGCATGGACCACTCAGGCGACATGATGGCCTGGTCGTTGTGCAACCATACCACGCGGCTCTCTTCGGGCTGTCCCATGATGTGCGCAATAGTCTGCTCCTGAGGCAGGTTGAAGTAATAGTAAGCCTCGATGCGACGACCGTGGGTGTGAGGGGGCATCGTGTTCCAGGCAGCACCGGGGTTGAGCTGGGTCAGACCTAACTGCAACTGGCAAGGACCTTCCTCCAGCACGTCGTTGACAATGAGCTTATAGACGGTACGGTTGTTGCACTCCTCCAAGGAACCGACAGGTCCCCATACGGCGGCCTTCAGTGAGCCCTTACGACCGTCGAGGGTTATCCACTGGGTCTTGTAGTGTTGGTGGGCGGTGGCACTGTTCAGATAGAACTTGGCAGGATTCTTAGGATCCTTGGAACGGAACTGCACGGACTTGTTGACATCTTTGTTCTTGGCAATGTGTCCGCGACCAATGTAAAGAGCCTCCTTGGGAGACAGGGCATATTCCTTTCCGTCAACAATCACCACACCGTCGCCCGTGCCGCAGTTGACAACACCCAGCTCACGGTTATACATGAAATATTTCTCCTTGATGTCTTTGTCAACGTCCAAACCCAGCTCAAAGAAATTCTCGAGCTTCAGCGTGGTGTTGACGGGCATGGCACCACCAAAGATGAAACGGTCGTAATGAGAATAGGTAAGCAGGATGGAGTCGGGCGACATCACCTTCTCCATCACAAAGCGCTCGCGGAGCAGCTTCGTGTCGTAATGCTTTACATCTTCAGGATGACAGGCTGTCTGGAACTTCACGTGCTGAGCACCAACGAACCGGTCGGCCTCCTGAGCGTGAACCGTGGGAAGCGAGAGAGCTATCGCTCCTGCTATCGCCAGAATAGTTTTCTTCTTCATAGTTTGTATTTTATTTGTTTTTTTCTTCATTAGCAATACGCATACGGTTCCAGACCACCATAGCAATAGTGATGAGGGTGAGGACGCCGGCACCCACATAGGCCAGACTGTCAACACACTTGTAGATGACCCATCCGAAAAGGCTGGAGGCAAAGTCGAGGGCACCAGCCTGGAAACCTTCGGGAATGTGGGCGGCGGGGTCTTGCGTCTGGGCATAGACCGTCTGAGCTGCCTGTGTGAAGGCAGGAGCCATGTCGGTGACAAACCACAGACCGATGCCCACGGTGACGATACCGATGATGAGGGTCTTCACCACATTACCCTTGGTATAAGGCAGCACCATCACAAAGACATAGAACATGCCAGCCAGCGAAGCCAGCGGCAGGAACTCATTGCCGGGCAGGGCAACGGCCATCAGCAAGGCCAGCGGAATGAGAATGAGCGAAGCCACGAGGGTGGTAGGATGACCAATTACCAAGGCGGGCGACATACCGATATATACTTTCTTGCCGGCCCACTTCTTCTGAACCACCTCCTGCGTCTTCTCAGCAATGGGCTTCAGACCGTCGATGAACAGCTTGGTGATACGAGGAATCAACTCCATCACAGCACCCATCGTGACACCCAGGAAGAGCACCTTCTTGATGTCCAGCTGAGCAACAGCGCCTATCAAGGCACCTACGATAACACCCAGCACGATAGGCTCGCCCAGCACACCGAACTTCTTCTTCAAGCCCTCGGCGTCAATATCCAGCTTGGAGAAGCCTGGAATGCGGTCGAGGAGCCAGTTAATACCAATGGCAAAGACGGTAAAGCTCTGGCAGAAAGGCTGTGGAATGGAGATGCCGTCCATGTCCTCGTAGTAGCCCTGGAACTTATCTGCTGTCAGGTCGGCCATCACCAGCGTAATAATGTAACAGACGATAGCGGCAAAATAGCCCCATGCCAGGCTCTCGCCCATCACGAAATAGGCTACGGCACCGATGAAGGCAAAATGCCAGTAGTTCCACAGGTCGATGTTCACAGTACGTGTGCAACCCGTAATGAGCAACAGGAAATTGACACCCAGACAGATAGGGATAATGAGTGCACCCACAGCGGTGTTATAGGCTACGGCGGCAGCGGCAGGCCATCCCATATCGAACACGCCGAGCTGGAGGTCGTAAAGACGAGAAATCTCTGACAACGGACTGCCGAAGTTGTTGGTCAACAGGGCCGTCACAATGCCCAGTCCCACGAAACCGACACCCACATAGAGGCCCGACTTGAGCGATTTGCCAAACTTCATGCCTATGCACAGGCCGATAATAGTAAACAGGATGGGCATCATGACTGATGCACCTAAACTGATAATGTAGCTAAAGACTTGTTCCATCAGATTTGTTTTATTTGTATTTTAGTGTAGTCTGCGGTAAAAAGTATCATCGAAAAACACTTTGGCTGCAAAGTTAATAATAATTTTGTTATTGACCAAACTTTAGTCCTGAAAATACACTTTCTTCACACGACCACTCACCGCAGTAAGTACCTCATAGGGAATGGTGTCAAGCACGTCGCTGAGCAGATTAACAGGCAGATGGTCGCCGAAAATCTCCACGACATCGCCCTCTTTACAAGGAATGTCCGTGACGTCTATCATGGCAACATCCATACAAATATTACCCACATAAGGGGCTTTCTGCCCGTTCACCAGACAATAGCCGGCACCACGGCCCAGATGACGGGACAGTCCGTCAGCATAGCCAATAGGAATAGCGGCAATCACAGAGTCGCGCTTTAAGATACCCTTACGGCTGTAGCCCACCGTTTCGTCCTTAGGCACATGACGGAGCTGGAGAATGGTGGTCTTCAAGGAACTGACAGGCTGGAGACCGGCTGAGTCTCCTCCCATTGGGTCGTAGCCATACAGTCCGAGTCCCAGTCGGCACATATCCAGATGGCGTTCCGGGAAATGCACGATAGCTGCCGAATTGCAAATATGCCGTAGTATCTTATGGCTAAAGGCGGCCTGAAGTTTGGCACTGGCCTCGTCGAACTTGCGGAACTGCTCTGCAGAGAAGCGGTCGAAGTCAACACTGTCAGAACCCACGAAATGGCTGAATACCGAGCGTGGGATAACGGCGTTCTGATGTTGAAGACGGGCAATCAGCTCGTCCATATCTTTCTTCGGATCGAAGCCTAGGCGGTGCATACCGGTGTCAAGTTTGATATGCACAGGCCACCCCGTGATACCTTGTTTCTCAGCAGCCTGAATGAGTGCATCCAACAGACGGAAGGAATAGACTTCCGGCTCCAAATCGTAATCAAACATGGTCTTGAACGCTGTCATCTCAGGATTCATAATCATGATATTCTGTGTGATGCCGTTGCGACGCAGGGTCACACCCTCATCAGCTACTGCCACTGCAAGATAATCGACACGATGGTCTTGCAAGGTCTTGGCAACTTCCACAGCACCAGCTCCATAGGCATCGGCCTTCACCATGCAGACCAGCTTGGTTTCGGGTTTCATGAAGGAGCGGTAGTAGTTCAGGTTGTTGACCAGTGCATTTAGGTTGACTTCCAAGATGGTCTCATGGACTTTCTGCTCCAGACGCTCTGTAATACGGTCGAAGCCAAAAGGACGAGCACCTTTGATGAGCACTACTTCGTCGTGCAGGTTACGGAACACATCACTGCGGAGGAATTCCTCGGTGGTAGCGAAGAAATACTCTTCATCAACAGAGAACACGGCACGCTGGGAAGTGATATTGGGACCGATGCCTATCAGCTTGTTGATGTTGCGTTTCTGACAGAGGGTGCTCACCTCGCGATAGAGTTCCGTAGGGGGCATACCGCTCTGGAAGATGTCGCTGAGGACCAACGTAAAATTGCAGGAGTCATTAACACGACGACTCATAAAGTCGAGGGCTATGCCCAACGAGTTGATATCGGAGTTGTAGGAGTCGTTGATAAGCGTACAACCTCGCTGTCCTTCCTTTACTTCCAGACGCATCGCAACAGGCTCTAGAACAGCCATCCGTTCGGCTAGCTGGTCTGGAGAGACACCCATATAGAGGGCGATGGCAGCACAAGCTATGGAGCACTGCAATGAGGCTTCATCGTAGAAAGGCAGTTGGTATTGACCACGCACTCCTTTGTAAGTGTAACATACGGTGGTCATGCGAGCTGAGTCTGTATGTCCAGCCTCACTGGCAGAACTGGATACACTGGAAATATACAGTGGAGCAGAGATATTCTCACGACTCCATCCTATCTTCTCACCTTGATATCCGCTACGGCGTATGCAACGGCTGATAATGTCGTCATCAGAATTATAGGCTAACACCTTAGCTCCGTTGAAGAGCTGAAGCTTCTCCATGCATTTTTCCTCCAAGGAGCGGAAATTCTCCTGATGAGCTGTACCCAGAGAGGTAAGCAATCCGATGGTAGGCTGTATGATGTCGTGTAAGGAATCCATCTCGCCCGGCTCACTGATGCCGGCTTCAAAAAGACCTACCTGCGTCTGCTCATTCAACAGCCACACACTCAACGGGACACCAATCTGCGAGTTATAGCTCCTTGGCGAACGGGTAACCGTGAACTGAGGAGAGAGCACTTGGTAGAGCCATTCCTTGACCATCGTCTTACCATTCGAGCCTGTGATGCCCACGATAGGGCAATCGAACTCATCACGATGGCGCTCGGCAAGTCGTTGCAAGGCTGCCAGTGGGGAGGGAACCTTCAGGTAGTTGGCATCTGCTTCCGGCTGGTCCGGCACTTTGGATACCACAAAGTTACGGACACCTCGTCTATAGAGGTCAGCCAAATAACGATGACCATCATTACGGGAGGACTTCAAGGCGAAAAACAAAGTTTCCTCGGGGAAACAAAGCGAACGGCTGTCAGTCAACAGCCATCCTATTTTGGCATCGGTAGAACCGATTCGACGGGCTCCTATGAGCGTCGTGATTTTTTCTATGGTATAATTCATAGTGCAAAGGTACGATTAAGCGAGAACAAAACAAAAGAATTTATTCTTTTTTTGTCGATCGTGAGTACTTTCGCCTTATCTATAAGGCAAAATTACTGTATTTTTTGCGTAACTCAGTTAGTTTTAACATAGTTTTATCCATAAATTCTTTGTAGGCAGGCGACTCCGGATGGAAAGGCTTGTGGGCCAGCGCTTGTTGCAAAGGGCGCCACTCTTCCAAAAGTTGCTTCGCCTCAGATGAAAAACAGAACTCTACCAGACGCTCCCAGATATAATCTACAGCCTGTGCTGATGGGTGAAGCATGTCAGAAGCGTAGAAGCGGTAGTCTCGTAGCTCGTCCATCAATATTTCATAAGAAGGAAAATAATGAAGGGGGATGGATGATGTCTGATGGATGATGTCTGATGTCTGAAGGGGGATGGATGATGGATGATGGATGAGTTGGTCGATGGCAAGCAGTAAGGTAGCCTTCGACAACTGAGAGCCGTGATAGCCATACTTACGATAGCGGATGGGGCTGACAGTCAGGACAACCTGCACCTCCGGATTACGTTGACGAAGCACCTCAATGGCATTTTGCAGATATCCTACACAATCGTCAATGGAAAGTTGTTCCTCTTGAAAGAGACGCTGAGGACGTTTCTCACAATTGTCAACAATCTCCC
Organism: uncultured Prevotellaceae bacterium; assembly: GCA_902770195.1. GTDB lineage: Bacteria > Bacteroidota > Bacteroidia > Bacteroidales > Bacteroidaceae > Prevotella. The sequence continues at coordinate 26,096 of CACXSA010000015.1, read as the reverse complement.
CAGTCTCCTTCAGACGATAGACATGATTGGTTCCTAAGGTCAGGAAAACAATACGAGGAACATGCTCATAGCGTTCTATGGTATGCAGAATACTGGCAGGATTATACATCACCCCATAGGGGTTGACGGTGACAGGAAAACCATTGTCACGGAACCTGCCGCCTATCTCGTCAGCAAAACATGACCCTACGAAAAGTATTTCCTCACAGGGCTGTATCTCAAAATCCGGTCGGGGTATGTCAACAATCGTCCTAAACTCCATCTTCCCTCTTACATCATACATCTTACATCATACATCTTCAGCTCCTGCTCACCTGCAAACCTGTCTTTGACAGCGTCATTTCCACAAAGCGGGCATTGGCATTAGGCTGTTGGAGGGACAGTATCTGTCGGATACGGGCTGCAGCCTCCGGATCCTTGGCAACCATATACAGATAGCCACCACCGCCGGCTCCTGGCAACTTATAACCCAGACAAAGGTCGTCGATAAGGGCTGTTATGCGGTGTACACTGTCAGGATTGGTTCCACTGTCAATGCGCTGGTTCTGTTCCCACGTCTTTCCAATCAGTTGTCCAACAGCCGTGAAGTCCTGACGTTGGATAGCCTCATACATATCGATAGAATGTGCTTTCATCTCACGCAACTGAAGCAACTGCTGATGATGGTTGACAAACATACGACGCACGATTTCTGCCAGAATCTTCTTGGCTGTGCGCGTAACACCCGTATAATAAAGTAAATGGCACTGGGCATATTCAGGCTGAGTGAAGACAGCATCGGGCAACCAACGAACGCGGGGATTCTGGTCGAAACCACGCTGGGTATCAAGCAATTTCACTCCGCCTAACACACCACCGAACTGGTCTTGCCAACCGCCTCCCGTGGTAAGCAACTGCTCCAGAACAAGGGTGCGGCGACCTATCTCGTTCTTATCCCACGCCAACGAACAGAAATCATTGACGGCACCCAAGACGGTAGCAGCCAGAATGCTGCTGGTTCCCAGACCACTTCCTGCAGGTATGGCAGAAAGCAGCGTCAACTCGATACCACATCCAAAGGTTTCCAACTGAGCACGCAGCGACGGGTAGGTCTCTTGTGAGAACCCGGGTTGGAAACCAGCCAAGACAAGAGCGGCCTTGGGAATGGAGAAAGGCGAGCCTACCTTATTATAGGCTGCCAACTGTTCATAGGTTTCCACCACCTCCATCGCACCCAGATCAATGCTTCGCAAGATGATGTGAGGTTCTTTACAAGGCTTGATATAGGTCTGCAGAGGCGGTTGACCATTTAGTTCAATCGCTATGTTCACCACAGAACCGCCTTCCATCAGACAATAGGGAGGAGTATCCGTCCAACCTCCTGCCAAGTCAATTCGAACAGGAGAACGGCCCCAAACAATCTGGTCGGGATAAACAGAGAGATGAGGTGTCTGCTTAGATGCCAGCACGCCAGCAGTAAGTCCTTCGCGCAACAACGAGAAGGCGTCCTCGCTGTCACCTCGGAACATACAATCATGGATGCGTGTCATCAAAGGAGCCTCAACGGGCAGTGCAGCCGGCTGAGGCAAATGCATCTCGCTGAACTCACGGGCGGCATCGTCCAAGTCAAGCTGATAGAACACGCTATGCTGCCAGTTGTTGGCCAAAGCAGGCCAGTTACGGCTACGGAACTCCCTGCGCTGTGCAAAAAGCCTGCGTAGGTTGGCCACATTAGATATTTCTTCTGCGGAAAGGAACGTGGTAGCGTATTGGTCTAGCCCTTCTAGCCCCACCAGGTTAACTGACTCAACCAGTTTCTCAAGAGAATCTAGCACAGGGAAGCGTTTCTCCTGTTGTGCGGTCCCTGCAAACTTGTCGTTTATATGATAACAGCGAACACAATATTGCGTATCACCAATTGGTATAATGTCAATACACTGACCTGGTTCCAACGTTATCTCCCAATCGTTGTCTGGCACACCAGTAATGATATGGTCGCGGGTGAGTGTCCATCGAGAACCGATACAGCTGTTTTCAATCCAGATGTTCTGATTCTGTTCTGCAAACGGCACCTTGGTAATAGCATTCTGCGTGAAAATGCTGGGATGTGGTTTACGGTCGTGGTGCATGATATCACGCTGGTCGTTGACGATGTTCTGAATAGCCATCGTCGAGGAAATCATCTCAGTGGAAGTACCAAAATGGTAGAACTCACCACCCTGCAGAGGTACAATAGCTACGGAGAGCTCATGAAGCTCGGGATCGTCAATAGTCGGGTGAGTGCCCAAAGTGCATCCGAACTCGCTATAGAGGTCGTATTCTTTGAGAGGGAAGGAGCACACATTATTTTCACTAGTATGACTAGTTACAGTTCCGCAAGGAAAACCTGTCTCGTTAGTCTGACTACGCTTCATCAGCAATTTGACAGCCCGATCAGAAAGTAGCCAGATGCCGATATCCGTCAGGTAGAAATGATCTTTGAGGAGTTCTGACAACTGCTCAGTACTAGGTTTCTGAAGCATCATTTTCAGCACTTTGGGTGTACGGCGGTCACTGACAAACACACCGTGATCCTTTGCGATGGAGGCATCCAGCCACAAGCCATAACAAACCACATCTGCATCAGGAATCTGTCCGATACGATCAGCGGCGCGGATATAGACATCACCACTGACAATCATTGTGGTCAACCGTTCGGGTGCCTGTGACATCATCCGTTCATAAAGAGGCAGCTGCAAGTCTAAAAGTGATTGAGACAGTCGTTGACCACGCTCCCAGCGAAACACGGGAATCGGGGTGAGGATCTTTCCACTAGGCGCATAGGAAGGCAGGCGACGACTTTGCCCACCTGCATGAAGTACGATGCAGCGTTCCCCATTCAACCACTCACGAGCCTGTTGGAGCAACCAGGTGGTTCCACCGCCCGACCCTAATTTATGACCCACAGGGTCGTTGGTACAAAAATACTCATCACGGGAAAGTCCCGTCACATCGTGAAAACAGTCCACCAAATTAGGTGGCAACGACAATAGTTTTTTCATCCCTTTTCCCTCTTCAGTATTCACTCTTCATTCTTCCTTCGTCGATACTCTATCCATATCAATATCAGGATGATAACCAACAGAATGGCATAAGACACATAGGCAACAGTCTCCGTACGGTCAATACTCTTCGGGAAGAAGCTAAGGACCACTTCATGTTTTCCAGGTTTCACAGAAAGGGCACGAAGCACATAATTCACCCTGCCTAACTTCTGTTCGACGCCATCAACGGTTGCCGTCCATCCCGGATAATAAATTTCTGAGAACACCACGATTCCACCCTTGTCGCTCTCTACCTCGTAGGTCAACATGTTGGGCTCGTATGCCTTGATGCGTACCACTCCCACGGAGTCTTGCACCACAGCTTCGCCCAAGACATCCTTAAACTGCTGGTCGGCGACAGCTTCACGACGAAGGTTCAGCGTACCGATGGCATCTAACTCCTCATTGGCATTAGACACATATTTTATCTTATCCACCAGCCACGCATTACCATAAGTGTATGGATTCTCGAGAGGAACCGACTGACCGCCATTAAGTGGTAGGATGAAATACTTCGTATTCAGCATGTTCAACACAGGATAGACACTATCGCCATTTACCTGAGTCATGTCACCTGCTGCCTTCGCAATAGCACTCATAGCACCACCCATCTCACGCTGGATATAAGCATCCACCAACTCTTGGTAGCGACGCAGCTTAGCAGCATGGTAACCACCAATACTCTTCAGGTAATACGATGTCTCGTTCTCATTGAAAGTAGATGTGGCGAGGTTTAGCACTCGAAAGTCGAGCGACTTGTCTTGTAGGATATGGTCAATGGCCTGCGTCTTGGCGATTGGTTCCTCGCGCACCATCTGAGGCACGAACATGCCGTCATTCAGATAGCGCTTGTTAACCGTCCACATATCTACCAAACAGATAATCAGAATAATACCAACAGCATATTCTTTCTTCAACTTACCATAAAGCATTGACAAGAGCACACCTGTACCTACCAGAATGATATAGAATGAGCGCCAGCAGTCTTCCACAAAAACGGCCACACGCATCTCCGTCAGATTCTGCAACAAAGGAGTCAGCTGCTCAGCAGGAATCTGACTCAGTGCCTGCATCTCATTATAGCTAATGAAGTCAGGGAAGAAGAACTTCGGCATCAGGGCAAAGAGAAGGGCAATGCCACCCGTCAGGGCAAACGACACACAGAGCCATTTCGTCTTTTGCTTCAGCAACTCTGGCTCATCCACGATTTTCTTCAGTGCCAGCATGGCCAGCAAGGGTATGGTAAACTCAGCTATAACAAGAATGGATGCCACCGTACGGAACTTGGCATACATGGGTACATAGTCGAGGAAGAAATCGGTGAACGGCATAAAGTTACGTCCCCAAGAAAGGAGCACAGACAAGATAGTCACCACCAACAAGGTCCACTTCATGGGACCTTTCACGATAAACAATCCCAGCACAAACAGCATCATCACGAAGGCACCCACATAAACAGGACCAGCCGTCATAGGCTGATTACCCCAATACTGCCCCATCTGCTGATAGATACCGGTATAATAGCTGTCTGCATGTTTCATAGCCGTCTTGCTCTCTGATAGAGGAGCGCTTGCCCCACCCTTGGCATTAGGCACCAGCAGAGTCCACGTCTCATCAATACCATAGCTCCACTGCGTGATGTAGTCGCGATCCAAACCACTGCTGGTCTGATTTTCCGTATTCTTCTTCACCAGTTCACTGGCACCACGCATCGACTCTTTGCTATACTGCCACGTATGATATAGGTTTGAGAGATTCAGGCATACTGCTATCACAGCAGCTATCACGCAGGCGCCAGTAGCTTTCAACAAATGTTGATAGTCCTTTTTCTTCAAACCCTCAATCCAGTAGGCTATCACCATACCAGCAACAATGAACAGATAATAATAGGTCATCTGTACATGATTAGCCCTGATTTCGAAGGCTCCAAAGACTGCAGTCACTACAAGTCCCCACAGGTATTTCCCCCTATATGCCAACACGATACCGGCTATCATGGGAGGCAGATAGGCCAGTGCCATCACCTTCCATAAGTGTCCTGCTGCAATGATAATAAAAAAATAGCTGCTGAAAGCCCATATCACCGAACCCAGCATGGCCAGATACCAACGGAAATCAAACGCACGCAACAGGATATAAAAGCCTAAAAGATAGACAAAGACATACCATACATTCTCAGGCAGCCACAGATGATAGGCGTTAATAACACTCTGGAGGATGGCGCCGCTATTATAGGATGGCGCCATCTGGTAGGTAGGCATACCTCCGAAGAGAGCATTTGTCCAACGGGGTATTTCACCCGTCCGTTCATGATACTCATGTAACTCCTGACCGGCACCTCTGCTCGCAGACGAATCGTGACGGTAAAGAATACGTCCCTCGATATCAGCAGGGAAGAAATAGGCAAACGATATTCCCACAAACAATACCACTACCAACACATCGGGTAGCCACTGCTTCAAACTTTTCATCATTTTCTCATCGAATTTTGCGGCAAAATTACGAATAATTTCTCATTTCTCATTTCTCATTTCTCATTTTTTTGTATCTTTGCCCCCACAAAAAAGACAAAAAAGCATGAAAATAGGTATTATAGTGGCAATGGACAAGGAACTGCAACAGTTGCAGCAACTTTTCAACAATGGCGACGTTCTCGTCCGCAAGTGTGGTATTGGCAAAGTGAATGCAGCCTTGGGGGCCCAGCAAATGATTAATGAATTCCACCCCGATGTCATCATCAGCAGTGGGTGTGCAGGAGGTAATGGCGACGACATCAAGATACAGGATGTCATCATCAGCACCGAGCTTTGCTATCACGATGTGTATTGCGGTAGGGCTATCGATGACACGACGCAATACGGACAGGTTCAAGGATTGCCTGCCCGTTTTCAGGCAGACCCTTTCCTATTGGAAAAAGCCAGACAGTTCTCTTCGCTTCTCCCTGACTCCACATTTCATACTCATTTCGGGCTTGTTGTTACCGGCGACTGGTTTGTTGACTCGAAGGAGAAAATGCGTAGCATCATTGACTTATTCCCCGAGGCCAAAGCCGTCGATATGGAGTCATGTGCCATCGCCCAGACCTGCTATATCAACAAGGTACCTTTCGTCTCCTTCCGCGTCATCAGCGACATTCCCCTGCAAGACACCGATGCCTCCCAATATCACAACTTCTGGGACACCATTGCCCAAAACTCTTTCCTTACCACGAAATTTTTTGTGGAATCGTTGCTGGTCTGATTTGCATAAAGTACATAACAAAGGGAGAGACCGATGTCTGCTCCCTTTTTGTTGGTATTAAATGTCTCGCCTCAACTGAACAGTAAAAATCATTCTTACAATTTAAGCCGAAACGGTTTCCATATTCTATTCAATTATTTACATTATCAATTTATATAAACTTAACCCATTTTTCCTATACGAAACGCTCGGAAGTTTATCTTCATAGCCTAGCCACTTTAGTTGTCCAGTAATCTGACTGTCTTCTCTAACTCTTTAACGGTGGGCATCTCCTCACCAACATCTGAGCCAATATAGGTTGGATCGCAAATCACGAAGTGCATGCCATCTTTTACCACGTATGCTCCCTTTACATCAGCATCGGTAATACACACGGCCAATGCCGTATGTCCAGGATAATAGACAAATAGCACTTTCAGACCCAATATGTCACGTATCAGACGAGACAACAAGATAGAGCGGTCTTCTGTATCACTATAAGGATAGAACAATGTTTCTTCTGAGTAAAAAGCACGGTCATAGCCCCACACTTCTTCATCGTATGCATATTGAAAACAGTTACTGTTAGGGTTCTTCATTTCTACATCTACACGTCCTTGCACCCACCACAACAACTGCTGTACTGCATCTTGCTGAGACATACCTTTTAGCTTCTCTTTCATTTCCTTTATCAAAGTATTCTGCAGATGTTCATCCAATGGAATATTCGCCATTGATGTCCATCGGGTCATGAAGTCATCGTTAAAAAAGAATACGGGCAGATCGTTGTAGAAATCAATCAAGTTCTTGTTCACTTGAAAGGTAAAGGAGAAGTCTTCGTTCTTGATAGATGTAACAGTTCTTGGCTCTGAAAGATTTACTGCAAATTTCTGGTCTCCATGAATCCTCATCGACAGTTTTCTACCCTGAGGCATATCAGCTTGTAACATCTTTACTGTGGTTGTATCAGAACTGCCATACATATAATACCATTTGCCGTTTTTTTGTATGATATTTGTCTGAGAGATTGCTGCATCAGGAAGATACAACATTCTAAGAGATTTAGTACTTTGCCAAGCCAATCCTGTTTCATATCCCGACTTATTAAGCAGCACCGTCATCATCAAGGTTGCCTCATTGGTGTCACCTAAGCTTGCTTTCGACAACTTATCCAGCAATTTTAAATAAGCCCAGTCACACAGATTCATCTCCTCTTTCAGTTTCAGACAGTCCTTCAGAGTCTCGTTAGTTACTGACAGCAGCCATTCCATACAGTCAGCAACTTTGTTATCATTATCCTTTTTTACCTTGACACGTTTCGAGGTATCAAAACGTACTTGCAAGTCTGAGCCGTAGAACTGGAAGTTAACCACTCCGTTTTTCGCTTTATTTGCCCCAAAAGCCATACTCGGCAATAGAAGCATCATAATAACTATTACTTTCTTCATCTTTCTCTTCATTATTTACATTTCCGTCGGAGATGTCTTTTGTACCCATCTTGGCCCCCTCTTCAACGGTATCAACGTATGAGGCAAACCAACCATTGTTTCCATGGTCTCCCCCACAGGACCTGGAACTATTGTTGGATCACAAACCACATACTTTTTCCCTTCATATTCATAATAATCACCATCCACTTCCGTAGGGAAGTTAACTGCCATTGCAAGATGACCTGGATAGAATACCAGCACGACATCCAATCCCAACAGTTCTCTCACCAAATGTGACATCAAAATTGCCCTGTCCTCACAGTCGTTATAGGGATAGAAAAAGCTCTCTTCTCCAAAAAATGCACGATCATATCCCCAGACCTTATCATCGTATGCATATTGAAAACAGTTACTGTTAGGGTTCTTCATTTCTACATCTACACGTCCTTGTACCCACCATAGCAATTGTTGTACAGCATCAACCACAGAAAGACTATCCAGTTTTGGCTTCATTTGAGGATACAACTGTTCTACTAATCCTTCTTCCAACGGTGTGTTGGCATACATGGCAAATTTGGTCATATAATCATCATTAATATAACCCGGTGGAACGGTATTGTAGAAATCAATATAGTTTTTATTCGACTTGATTGTAAAACTGAAATCACTATTTTGAGGCGAAACAATTGTCCGCTCAACAGTTGGATTCATATCAAAATGCTGAGTCATTGAAATTTGCAATGTCATCGGACTCTCATTCCGAAATTTCGCCTTATTGCATACAATCAGACCATCGCATTTTCGTCCATCCAACAAGTAGAACCACATATTGTCACTGCTAATCATAGATTTTCCATACATGTAATAAGCACTTCCAATCATCATATACAATTGTCCGTTTTCATCACGAGCCAGTCGCATCAAATAGCCCGACTGTGAATAAAGAAAAGCTAATACTATTGTAGCTTCATTCGATTTAGGACCATAGAACGTATCCGTCAGTTTCATCAACATCTGATAATATGCCCAGTCAGAAAAGTTATGCTTCTTACGTTCCTGCAAACAGTCGTACAACAAATTATCGAAATAAGGATCAGCAAAAACCTTGTCTATTGCATCAGCCACATCCTGCTCACTCGCACTGGGCAATTTGAACACACATTGATCACCGATACGCACTCTGCACTTCGTTCCGAATATATCAAACGACTTATAGCTATGTGCTTTCAAAGGAAGACTCTTCACCTCCTTATCGGGCTCAGGTTGCTTTACCATAGGTGGAAGATCTACCACTTTATTCTGAGGCAATTGAATACTTTTCTTCCCTTCCTTCTTCTTATAATGACGTTTTTTAAATACTTTTGAAACCAAGTCACTAAACCAGGAATCCGTCTCTTCCTCAGCATCTGGCAAAACGATAGGCACTACCTTTTCCTCTTTTGGAATTTCCTCGCATACCTCAACTCCCATCTTCGTCCATGCTTGGCGGACAAAAGCGGTATATTCCGCTATTGACTTCTTGCGAAACTCATAGTACTCCTTATGAGCCCTCAATACAAAAGCATCATAACTCTCACGATAAGAATCCTTGGCACGTGTCCCATTCTGTGCGCTGACAGTCAGGACTATCATAAATAGCAACAGCAAAGCAACTACAAAATTTTTCATCTTTATTGACTATAACTTTAAGACATAAAAACTATTCGCCTACCGTTAATAATATCTTCTGCAAGCACATTTCTTTATCACGTCTTCGACATTTAGCCAACCACTTGTGAAAATCATTAAACGATAACTCGCGAGGATAAATTGTTTTTCTATCGCTTAAAACTTTGTTTGATGCAGAATCCACGGCCTTAAAAAATTGGTTTGGAGAAAAAATCACATATACTTGATAATTCGTTAAAGATCCCTCTGGAAAAAACATTTCATCTACTTTTTCCTGATTTTGTGCATCTTTTTGACTAAAAAACACATATCGATAATTCGCCTCTACTTGATAAATACCATCTTGTTGCTTCTGATAAGGAAGCAAACATTGCACAGATTTACTTTCTTCAACCAGATAAATAGCAACAAACCCTTTTATCGGAGTTTTAAAGGATAAAAAAAAGTTATCTCCAACCGCAAACCTGTCATCTTCATTTCGATCATCAGTTCCGTTACGCAACACTTTTGCCTGGAAATCAATCTGAGAAGTCTCAATTTCACGGGCCTTACCCTTAACTTTACAACTCACTATTAACGACTCATCCTCATACTTAACCTTATATTCTACCTTTCCGATTGTCTCTATCCATTCCCCTTTCACATCGGAACTTCCAAAACTGTTGAATTGTGTAACTGTCTGTGAGTTTGAATTCTGTATATGAGTCAGATTTGTTTGGGAAATTATTGTACCAAATTCACTTGCTAATGCATTAAACTTAGCCATGTTAAGCGTATGCTTTTTGGCATCTGCTAAAGATTGTGTTTCCGGAACATGATAAACAAATTCGCCCTCCACCGTCTTCTCCTTTTGGGCGAAGACGGGGAGAGCGAGAAAGCCACATAACAAAAGTGTGATCTTTTTCATCAATTACAAAATATTATTTCGCTACAGGTCGGATACTCCTTCCATAATAACGCATACCATTTCCTACCACATAAGCCATGCCGCCCCACTCTGTATTATAAAACGTCAACTCAAAAGCGTAGTGAGGATTATCGGCATTAAGCTTCGAGGTTGAATAAAAGCCATAAGTTCCATTGGCATATAGCGAATTACCCACCATAGTTCCAGCTGCTGGCAGGAAAATACTATTACCGTTCACATTGCTTTCTACAAGGAAGCCATATTTCCCTTCTCGTTCAGTCCAAGTCCATTTACAGTTATCAACAAGTTCCTGGGCCTCCTCTGGAGTCGGAAGACGCCAATAGCCTCGGTAAGCGATATAGGCAGGATCGTCTTCACTTTTATCAAGATCTGTTTTATAATCAACATATCCCTCATTACCAAAAGAAGGTTTCGTATTATATTTAGTATAGAAGCCAGGATTATCGAAATCTGCAAATGATGCAGAGCCATTTCCCCATTTATAAGTTGCAGAGCCGTAATCTTCCTTTGATGTTACTTCTCCCCATGCAAAGTAATCACCTGGATCTTCAGGATTTACCGCACCAAGATTACACTCTGCCCATTTCACAGAAAGTCCTAAATCCACATAGTTTTTACTATTATATGGATCCTCTCTAATAGTAATAGGATACTTATAATAACTTCCCTGTTCAAATTCAGGCAAAGTAATATCTATATCAAATTCTCTTCCGTTGGTAAAACGAAGATGCAACTGGGCATCTCCTATAGCAAAAGGAATCAGAAGAACATCAACAGTCTTCTTTGCTTGATAATAGCCGTGATAAGAATCACCAAGCGGAACATCCAAACAATTTTCTGCTGTTGCTGGAGTGCTTAGATTATTAATCGTACCATCTTCCAGATTAAATTTCGCCTCTTTATAGATACTATCACCCACTAATTGCAACTTTTCCAGTTCGACGCTGCTCTTATAGGTTATCTCAAAGCGGACTCTCGCCATAATATGTTTAAAATCAAGGACGGCAGTCGGATTCCTATTATAGATTTCTTCTTTACAGATACCATACAGATAGTTTGTCTGACTTTCAGCATTTAATTCAAAGATGGAGTGAATGCTATCCCGTTGATATGGATAAAATGCTTTTACCTCTGTTCGTTGTGATGTCAAGATGACATCATCACATAAGATAAGAGACCAAGAATCAGCTACGGATGGAACGTTTTTATAAACATCATTATACCCTGAAAGAATGATTCCTACAGAGTCGCCAGAAGTAAAATATTGATTATCTATTGCAGCCCTGGTTGTAGGATTTTGTACCTCAACTTTCAATTTCGCAACATTTGATGAATAATCATCTGTTTCTGCTTCATTGTTGCATGAAGAGAAAACCACAGCTACAAGTAAACTTAAGTATATATAAATTTTTCTCATCTTTCCAAAATTTTTAATTAATCCATATATGTGTCTATTACCTTGCCATCTAGTGTTGTTGGAGTACCCCACTTCTCTATGGACACATCACCTATGCTTAGTGGAACTAATTTATCAGATGAAAGATCAATAGAAACAGGATACTTATAATGCTTATTGCTATTCCATACTATTTCCGGTATTTCTATTGCATAAACCTTATCAACTTCATTGACTTCTAAAACAACTTGCAATTGCACATGGTCATAAGATGAAATAATAGTTGGAAGTACCAGCAAAGAGACTGAGACAGGATTTTCCGACAATTGCTCATCCACCTTCTTTGTCAAAGAACTTGGATTTCCATAATAACTGGGCATCAAGCTAGCTTCAATCTGTCCTAGCACACTCGTTACATAGGCATCATATTCTGCCTGAGCTTTTGCCTTCTCTTCGGTTGTGTACTCTTTCCCCACTATCAAACCTATTTGAGAAATACCCAAACTGAATTCTTCTGCATAGTTTCTTATTGTATATGTCGGAATCCTAGTATTAATGGCTCTTCCCTTCTCAACGTTTACTAAAGAAACTTGTTTTAGACGATTAGAGCCATTTGCCTGTCGAAGTTCAAATGTAACCCTGCTTAAGAGATGATAGAACTGCATGTTAGCAACAGGGTTTTGCCAATTTACAGCATAGCCATCAGACAACGTAGAAACACCAAATAGAATATCATTCTGATTTCCCGTCTCGTCTGGTGCTATAGTATCTGTCAAGTTTGCATAACCACTCACTCCGGCACGCTGTCGTCCTAGAACAACTTTAGGCGAGATAGTCCAACTGCCTTCTGACAAAGTAGCTTCAGCATTATATACACCATTCGCTGCACCAGAAATACTCAACTGTACTTTATCACCCTCACTGAAGTTTGTTCCCTCAATAATAGAACGTGTTGGTGCAATGTTCGTATTAATTCGGAGTACATCACTGTTAACAATATTGTCCACACTTTCCTCGGTAGAACAGGACAACAATCCCAACAACATCGTTGCTAAGGATATCTTAATTGTATTTTTACTCATCTTATTCATAATCATTCTGTTACATCGTCAGCCCATATTTCCAATCCACTTTGCTCCAGGTCTTGCCATTGCGTAATATACCATGAGCCAACTTGCAGTTGCTCCTCATGATTGATGACAACATCAATATTATATTGCTCACCGGCATCATAACTATATGAAGGCAATGACACTTTCTTTTCTAATGTTCCATGTAATTGCAACTGAATATCTTGTCCTTTTGTTGGAATAACCAGCAAGTCAACCTCGCAAAGTTGATTATTCTCGTCCAGTGTCGTATTCTTTGGAACCATAGAAAGTGATATCAAAGCTTTCTCGTCATAAACAACATTATTGTTGAATTTGACAAATCCCTTTGCATATACATTAGAAAATTCCAACGAATTAAAAGTATAGTCACGGTAATTATACTCTGAACGGTACACATTCACATGAATTCTTGCCAAAGCATGACGCATAATGACTGGCACTTTAGGAGAACTTTCAGAAGCCCCACCATCACTACGCCCCAACAAATAGTCAGTCTGTGTCTCGATATCTACAGGCATTCCCTGTTCCATGATTTCTTCAGCATGGAAACTTTCATTATATGGATAATAAGCCCATACAAACACATTTTTATACTCTGGAATATAAACTGGAGAATCGAAAGTACTATTTCCTGATGCATAAGTTACGCAACGATTATCTCCATTTTCCACCAGACCAACTTTGACGGGACTATCTGTGGTCGTTGCAAAAACGCCATAGGTGGAATTGTCAGGAAGAGACTTACTCTCTATGACAGATCTTGTCTGTCCTTTGTAGCCAAGCTCTATTTGCAAAGCCACATTTCCCTTATTCTGGTTTGTCTCACTGCTTTCGCTGCTACATGCCACCAGCATCAGGAACGCAAGTAATGATAATGCTATTTTTTTCATATTATTCTGTATGATTAATCGTCAATCTCTATTTTCTCTTCACCTCCATTTTTCCACGGCTGTACATAGACATCCGAGATAACCACCTCGTAACTATGACGGGTATAATAAACCGTTATATTATATACATAAGAGTTACCACCCTTCCACTCACTTGCAGGTAAAGCAATTGGAGTATCTACTACCAAATTATTTTTATCGCTTATCTGAACATTCAGCAATACCTCACCTTCTTCAAATTTTGCTGGAATCAAAGAATAGAAGTTTACTGGAGTTTCAACCGTACTATTCAGTGGAATGGGTTCCATCTTTGTTGTCAGATAGTCTTTTTCACTGGGTATTGGCGTAACCTCACCTGTTGACAAATTGCATGTTCCATTATTGCTAATCGCTGTAGAGCCTGCACGATTAGTTAACTCCAAACCCGTGATTTGCTTAACAGATATCTGCTCATCCCTTGGTTTTACTGTTACATTTACAACCACGTTATATGCGACACTTGTCATATCACAAGAAGGTACTGGATTTGGAGGTGTCACAGTTGTCTTTGCATACTCAAAGTTCCCTAAAGCATTACTTATAGGAACTTTTTCATAGGAAAAATTGCCTTTCTGATAAGGTCTGTACAAATAAAAAGTCATCTCAAACATGGTCTTTACTCCAGGCATATACAACTCCCCATCCTGACTTTCAACCATCAAATTATTAGAGACTAATTTGTCACTCTCATCAAATATATAGAATCCTGCATTCCTAATATTACTTTTATTAACTTTCACGCCGACAGCAGTCATTGGATATCGATAAGTCGTGAACTCACCCGTTTGGCTACCAACATCACCATGATCGAGGAAATTATGGAATGTAAAATAATACGTTGTCGCGGCTTTTAAGTCCTTTAATTCTACGCATGTAGCATTATTTGCATTATATCCTGCAGGAATCTTCCTTGCATTAGTCATATCAGAAGACTCCGAGATGAGGAAATAACAACTTGCTGGATCATACAATCCTTCATAAAGAAGGATAACATTCGAAACATCATCCACATTTAATTTTGCGTCAACATTACCAGTCAATTGTGGTATGTTGTTATATGAATAGTCACCACTCTGACACGACATTATTACAACAGTCATGCTAAAGAGCAATGCAAATAGCTTATATCTTTTCTGTTTCATGTCTGATACTGTTTATTTAGAAATAAATACCTAAACCAAAATTCCCTTTTGCATACATATTGCTATTGATTGCTAGCTGCACACCACCTTGTACATAGAATTTTTTAAACCGATACATCACACCAATGTCCCCCATTGCTCCATTATACGAGGCATCAGCTTTACAATACGTTCCATCTTGGAACTCCCAATAAATGTTTCGTTCTTCGTAGCCTGCACCAAGATATGCAAACAGTGGACCATAAATACGAGCAAGGGCACCAGCAGAAACACTCCAATAACGACGTTTTTCATTACCCGTGTACCATCCTGTACCATCAACCACACTTACCGTTCCACTAAACTGTCCTTTTACATACCAACCATAGTCTTTCACGCATCCGAACATAACACCAGGACTAAAGGTGTTCAATTTAAATTCAGGAATAGCGACATTTACACCAGCAAACCAATGGTACTTCGTCAGTTTAGAAGTTCCCATTTGGATGTTCATTCCATCCATACCATTAACTGTTACGGATTTCCACCCCACATACTCCACACGCAACTTAGGGTTTGATTGCTCACTTGCTATGGAGAACGAGCCATCCATATTGGTAAGCACTTTCTCATCGGTGCCTTTTACTTGCACCTTTGCTCCTGGCATGGGTACACCCTGGGTATCAGTTACCGTACCGGTTATGACAGATTGTGCTGTCATAGAAGTACTAAAAAAAGCCAGAGCAACGCTCAACAATAATACTTTGTTCATATTCTATTCTATTAAATTATCTCACTTATCGAATTATTTTCATTTCACTCCAGTTACCCGCAATTCCGACAGAAGGGACGACAGAAGGAGTCTGCGGTTTGTGATTGACAACTGTCGATTTCTGTTTAACATTAGTTTTGATATAATTGCCAAGTTCGGATAAGGTTACGTTGCCTTTTGATTCTTGAAGTTTCTTCAAAAGATAATATGTAAAAAGTCCATGACCTTTCTCTTTATATGGCAAAGCGGTTTCGTCATCGCTGGCAGCAGAAAAAATTACCATATTGCCCATTGGGTCCTCGTCATTAGCTCTAATTGCAATTCCTCGGGCAGCCATCAGCATTCCACCGTTTTCTTCACTACGAGTAGCACCGCTAAAGCAGGCATCAAGGAATACCAAAACATAATTTGCTTTTAACGAACCTAATTGGTTATATAATCTATTCAGTGAATAGCATCCTTCTGTTTGCTTTCCATCAGCATCCACTGGCAATAAATAGGCATTTTTTGTCTGTTCATTAGGAACTCCATGACCAGCATAGTAGAAAATAACATTCACATCACCTTGATAGGCTTCTGCCACAGCCTCTATGTCACGAATAGCCCTTATCATGACGCCATAAGTAGCATCTTTGTATAGTCTTATGTTCTGTTTAGGTAATCCCAATGTTTTTTCACAATAACTGGCGAATATAGTACCGTCATTAATTGCCATAGGAACCCCACTCACCAAATCGTAGTTTTCATTACATATCACAACAGCAAACGTCTTCTCATTCTTATAATTAACTTCTGGGATATTCATATCCACGTCCGATTTGCCTATAGTTACCGTTTGTCTCTTCCTATTTATGCTCTCCTTTTTCTCTTGAGAATTCGTACTAGCAAAAAGACTATTATCCAACTTATCAAATTTGATATCTACTACCGTTTCTACATAATTCAAGGTTTTGTCACCATTAAACTGATAAGTCTTTCCTGCCGGAGTCGTCATAGTAAGGCTGGACAAAGTCAGTTTATCTCCCGAGATATAGAATTGGGGATTACTAAACTGCATTCCATTCCACCCTGTTTCAAAGGAACGCGCTTCATTATTCTCTCTTGGAACAGGAACAATTAGTTCTCCATACTTCGACTCTATCAAGAAAACCTTGTTTTCTGCATCATACGGACGTAATTTCATTTCCCTACCGAAACGTATATCTTTCGTATAAGTATTAATATACTCTGCCTCTGCAGACTTCTTTAAATCGTCCACTTTAGATAAACGGTTCTTCTCTGTAACACGATTACGATATTCTTCGGCAGTCTCATAAGGATCCTTTGCCTGCCATTTCTTCAGACGTTCTTCGACATACTTTTTAGCAAATTCAGAATATAACGGCAACTCGTCTTTCGGCTGTACCTGAGCTGGTGTCACAGGCGTTTCAGGAGCGGTCACCTGAGTGTTCTGGCTAGCATACGTCATAGAAGTCAGAACAGTATTGCTATTTACAGCAACACCACCTAAAGATGTCACCTTTTTATTAACTTCTTCTAATTTATCGCTCTGTTCTGATGCTAAATAGGAAAGGGCTAAAGACTGTGTATATTTCAACGAATTTGGTTCTGCAGCAACTACTTCTGCAAACATATCAGCGGCAGTAGTAAAATAGTCCTTCGAAAGTCTTTGGTTTCGTTTCACATTATTTCCGTTATCAGCAGCATAATGATGCAAAACTCCCAAATTAAAATTACAGAGTCCTATATGTTTCGCTAAATCTAGGCTTCTAGGATTCTTTACTTTTAACTTTTTATAGACTTCCAAAGCTTTCTCGTACTCCTGAGTTTCCTCATAAAGTCGTCCTTGAAGTTTCAACAAATCAGTACTATTAGGCTGTAATCCCAAGGCTTTTGTCAAATAACTCTGCATAGAAACAAAGTCTTTCTCTTCCATACATATATTAATAGCCTGTTTCAACACATTAACGTTGGATGGATTATTGGTCACTACCTCGTTCAATATCTCCTTAGCAGAATTAAAATCCTTTGCTTTTATACAAGCATCCATCATAAATGTCAAAACATCGTGCCTGCGCTTTTGCTCACCAGAAGAAAGATAAGCCTTAAAATACGGAATCACTCGTTGGTAATTTCCACTATTATAAGTACTGGCAGCAGCATTATATGCTATCAAAGGATAATTAGATGAACGTTCAAGGTTCACACCAACCATTACAGGCATTAATGGAATATCCAAATAGGCTTGGGCAAACAATACAGAATTAGTTTTTTGACGTTGAGACACACTATACAAATAGGCCTTTTCCATCAAAGGGTGCATTGCTTGAAGGGTAGAACGCAATTCTGTATATTCCGAAGTACCAGACTTTACAACTTTCGCTGCAGCCACCAAATTCTGATAACTCTGCCATAGTACAGAGTATGCATTTGCAAGATTACCAGACTCCACCAGATTCTGGAACTGTACAAACTGACTGACACCCTGCTGCAACGATGATTGTGCCCATCCCGTCAAAGACAAGAGCACAGCCAAAAGCATGCTGAATAATAAACGCTTAATCATTTTTTATTCCCCATGTTTTAGAACGCATCTACAAAAATATAATCTACATAAATTCTACGATATTTGCCACCAATTTCCTCGGCTTGCTCTATTTGGGTTTCAAAAAGACAATCCAATTTTTCAAGAACTGTAATTTTCTTCTTAATAGAATCCTTCATGCCCATAGAACGCATAAATGCCAATTGTTCATTTGTGGCAATACCTGTATTCTTGTTTACTGTTAATGCCAAAGTCTCTCCTCTAAAGTTCACAGGTGCATTATCATAGTCACCATATTCACCTGAATAAGGCAATGGACGCTTAATAGGGCTACCGTCTGCAGAACCTGTGATAATAATCTTCACTTTTTTACCTTCTTTTATATATTTAGAGAATTCACCCTGCATAGCTTTGTCCATGATACCCAACATTGTCTGAGCTGCAACAGATTCATTGGACTTATATCGACCAGGAGCAAAATCTTCACGAGATGAGAACTTATCATCCACTGTGTAACCAAAACTAACTTTGTAATTCAAATGACGTTGACCATCTTTGTCCACCTCATTAAAGGTACTTGTACTTACGTTTATTTTCGTATGATCAGAAAGCTTTTTATCTTGTTTTGCCGCTAACAACTCTGTTTCTTTCAGTTCATCCAGTTTCATTTCGTCCATAACACCTGTCTGAGCATATTCCAACGGAAGGAAACCATTTTCTTCTGCTAGGTAATCTAAAGATTTACGTTCACGATTATCAAACACATAGGTCTTTCCTGTTTGTTTGTTATAAATATCTGCATATAACAATTCAAACTTATCATTCTTTCCAACACCATAAATCGGATTTCGAATCTCAATGTCATCAGCATTCATAAAGTAACGCAAATCCTCTTTAGGAACATCAATGTAAATTGGAGGCATATCTCCAAAATCAAGAGCCATCATATTGGTTTCGGGGTTATAGTTACCCAATGTCATCTGATTGTCAGTACCATAATCGGCTGCCATTCTAGTAGCAATTTCTTCTTCGAATATTCGCATTTGAGCAGCACGGGTTTCATCATTCACACGTAACTGATACTCTTCGTCTGTTTCATCAGGCATTCGTTTCTCCCACTCTGCCATACGAGCCTGAACTTCATCATCAAGCAATTTTGTAAGGAAAGGAGGAAGTTCATTCATCTGTTTATAATGCACAGCGTTAGAAGTATTATAAACAAGGTAAAGACCACCTCGATTATCTTTTGCAAATAGCAAATTATTTATGCCACCTTCATCTGTATCAACATACATACGATCAGCATCATCAACAACATTTACTAACGAAATTCGGGAACTACCCGTAACGACAGCAATATATTTCCCATTGGGATGAAAGTCACAATCACGGCCTTCTCCAAGTGATTGGATATCCCACTTTTGATTAAAAGTACGCGTGTCAAACACTCTCATTTGTCCATTATCTGCTAACAATGCTAACTCTTTTGAATCGGGAGAAAACCTCATCGCAGATAATTTACCTGATACTGACAACTCCGCATGCTGGATCTTATCATCCATCCCAATAACGGCAATAGTAGTACCATTAGACGCAGCTAAGAGTTTTCCATCATCACTTACAACCAACTTGTTTGCAACAAAAGATAAACTTATAGCATCTATCAGACTATAATCACTGAGTCGGAAAAAAGAGAGTTGACCTTTCTCATCAGAAACTGCCAAACGCATACCATCTGACGAATAACAGCAAGCAGTCACCACATCATTTAATTTAGCTCTGCCTACCTTTTTGTTCTTTGACCAAAGATCATAAATATCAACCCATTTTTCCTGATCTCTGACGACAGCAAAAGTGGTTCCTACTGGACATACAGCCAAAGAACGGATTTGCTTATTAGATGACAACAAATGTCCTCC
The DNA here is from genome assembly GCA_902770195.1 of uncultured Prevotellaceae bacterium. GTDB lineage: Bacteria > Bacteroidota > Bacteroidia > Bacteroidales > Bacteroidaceae > Prevotella. The sequence continues at coordinate 5,995 of CACXSA010000015.1, read as the reverse complement.
ACGAAGATTACTTACATTTTTGCCAGTGACAAAAATCGTGTTGTTTTGATAATTACCCAAGAAAACGGGTGTGGCTGTCTGTTGATAGGCCTCATCTGTGCCATTCAGAACCAAAGACTCCTGTGCCAACACTGCCTGTGAGGACAAAAACATACACAGTGAAAGAAGACAGCAACTTTTAGTAATTTTTCTCATATATAACAGTTTTAATTATTTATCTATAGCTATTTTGAGCTTGCCTTACCAACACCCCAAAGTTCGGCCAAATCGTTTTGTAGTAATATGTTTCCTTAATACACAAAAAGGCGTAGGTGCTGTTCTAAAAAGAAAACGTCTTTCTCGTATATAAGACCGTCTGGTTCGACCCTTTCAGGACTCACTCGCCCTACAGGCTGCTTGCCAAAACAAGAACTAACGATTTTGCAAAGATAGTAAAAATAATTATAACAAACAAATACAGAAAGCGGCTAAACCAACACGAACGGAACAAAATACGTCTGACAGGGAGAAATTTACATATAAGCGGGACAACTTTTTACAACAAAGGAACTATTTGGGAATTCTACAAGTACGTAACCTTGCACACTTATTTAAAAAAAATGCAGATATTTCCTGACATCCGCGGTGCATCATCCTATTGCTCACCAGTTAGCCAATTCCAGTAATTTTAGATGTGCCAGTCAGTGGAAAAATCACATTTTTTAGAGAAATAAAGGGAGAGGCAGATGTCCTCTCCCTTTTTTAGTTTTGATATTATATGTCTCTCTTCAACAGAAGAACCTGGGTGCCCTTCCCTTTCATGGTAGGCATAGTCTCACCAACGTCAGATCCGACGTAGGTGGGATCGCAAATGGTAAACTTACGTCCATTGACAGGGATATAATCACCTTCCACGTCATTGGGGAAATTAACTGCCATAGCCAGATGGCCCGGATAGTAAACAAGAACGACATCAAGACCTACAAGGTCGCGTACCAGATGAGACAGGAGAATAGATTTGTCCTCACAGTCATTATAGGGATAGAAGATACTCTCCTCACCGAAAAAGTTACGGTCATAACCCCATACAGACTCGTCATAGGCATAGAGGAAACATTCCTGATTAGGATTACTACGGTTCAAATCCGTCTTGCCCTGTACCCACCAGTCAAGCTCCTGCACAGCCTCCAAAGGTGTAAGTCCTTTCAATTTCTCCCGCATACCAGGATATATCTGATCGGTCAACCATTTCTCCAAAGGCGTGTTAGCATAGTTAGCCCAACGTGTCATGAAGTTGTTGTCGGTATAGGAGCAAGGATAGGTGTTATAGAAATCAATACTGTTCTTGTTCGACTTAATGGTAAAGCTGAAATCCGGATTACGCAACGATGTGATGGTACGCTCGTTAACGGGGCTGTTGGCAAAGTTCTGACGGGCAGACATCTGCAGAGAGAGTGGGCTCTCCTTGGGGAACTTAGCCTTACAAATGTTAAGTGTCTCTGCATCCTTGACATTATCAAGCAAATAGTACCACTCGCCTTCCACATAGTAGCTCGGTTTACCGAACATGCTATACTGACTGGCTACAATCATGTAGAGTGTATTGCCATCTTGTGCATAGCGCATCTTATAGCCCGACTGCGAATAGAGGAATCCAAGGACAAGCGTTGCCTCGTTGGTATGATTGCCATAGAACTTATTGGTCAACGCAAGCAACATCTGATAATAAGCCCAGTCGGAGAAATTATGAGCCTTGCGCTCTTCAAGGCAGTCGTACAGCATATTATCGAACTGAGGTTTCTGGAACTCGATCAACTGGTCAGCAATCTCATCACCACTTAAACCATTCAAGTGGAAGCGACAATTGTCGCCTATACGGACACGGCACTGAGTACCAAATACTTCGAAAGACATATAAGGATTCGGATCACTGGTCTGGGTAACTTTCGATATTGGCTGTGGCTGTTTGGGAGCAGGAGCAGGAGCATCAATAACCGTTGAAACAGCAAGCTGGTCGTTGGTTTTCTCACGCTTGGCCATCTTTTTCTTCTCCTTCTTCTCTTTCTCCTTCTTATCCTTCTTGCCACCACCGAAGAGCTTGCTGAAGAATCCTGCAGTTTCCTCTTCAAAGCCAGGAACTACCATTGGTTCTACCTTCTCTTCCTCTGGAATCTGAACAGGAGGCTCGGCACCAAACTCCTCCCAAGCCTCACGAACGAACTTGGTGTACTCTGCAAAAGCCTGTTTGCGGAAATCAGCATACTCTTGCTTGGCTTTTTTCTTAAAATCCTCAAAGTCTTTGCGGAAATTCTTCTTTTGCGTCTGAGCCTGTACTGGTGCAACCAGCACGAACATCAGCACATGGAAAATAATCAAATACCTTTTCATAGCTCTGATAATTTAATGTTCACGATTACATGGAATGGTATCGGTCTTCTCGTCCACAAGTGAATCTTCCGCCATCAACGAGTCCTTGACAACAATTTCACGCGTAACGGTAGCAGGATCACTATGACGACGGGCCTTTACAGTCTTATCTTTACGGAGCTGGGCTACAACAGACTTGACATAATCCTTGGTTAGCGTCAGCACCGTATTGCGCTTATCTGCCAAAAAGGAGTCCAGTTTTCCTTTTCCTGGTGCATTGATCACATACTGCTTGTCGCCATTCTGAGCCAACAGCGTCAAAGAACCGCTGAACGAGATATTCAATGTCGCATCACCCGTAAGCACATCGCCTTTCTCCAGTTTTCGCCTACCTTGGGGAGTCACCAATTCGACACCGCCACTCACCTTGGAAACGACATACGAAACGGTTTCTTTCTTGGCCATCGCCACCATAGGAATAAACAAGAGAAGCCATAATGCAATTATTTTCTTACACTTCATTTTTCTTTTTCTTCTTTCTTAAATACGATAATGTTATAGATGGTGTCATACAGATTCTCTGCCATGTAGATGAGAGCAATAGCCGACATAGCAAAAGCCAGACTAATGCTATAGTTATAACTACAGAAGAGAATGAAAGTTACCCAGACAATCAGCGACAACCAACCTGCAATCAACAAACCACGTATCAACGAAGCTCCGAAGATAACGCGGAACAACGTCTTCTTCCTAGTAGTAAAGGCCTTGTAATGGGACAACAATATCACTGACAGGAAAACAATGATGAATGATGCCACCATAGTGACACCTGTTGAAGCATGCCTTATCTCAGTCTGACGGAGCATCGTTTCTGCGGCGTATGCCAACAACTCCACACCTGCAATTTTTCCCTGTGGCGTATAGTGCATGTCGCCTTCCTCTGTCATAGCACCAATGAGCACTAGATGATCCTCTATCAGGTCACGATACTCCATGATGGAGTCATAGGGCACCACATGATAATACTTCGGTGAGAAATTGATATTGACATCCTTATCAGAGAGGGGCACTACCTCTTGCCCTGCATAGATATCCACCACTTTCTTGATGAACGAGGGGACTACTTTGCCTCCTACCTCACGTCCGATACTCACGCTACGCTTCATGCCCCCATACAACTGACGGGGCATATTGGTAAAGCCCTCGTTAACCTTGTCGTTGGGGGTATAGAACGAGTGAACCGTCTCGCCCTCCATGCTCTCTGCTTCGATAATCTTGTAGGAGAACACGAAATTATGAAGCTGACAGACTGTCGCAGCCAACAGGAAATCGCCTTCCAGATCTTCTTCCTTATATCCTTCGAACACTACATCGACACCCACGGCTTTGGGATGCAGGGCATCCACTTCCATAAACAGTTGGGCAAAATCGCGACGCTTTGTCAGTTCTGTCATATCGACAATGGTCACGATACGACTGGTCTCCCGGTCACCTGTATCCAACAACTTATAATAGAAGTCGGTAAACGAATAGTCTTCCAGGATTTCAGCCACCGGATTGAACACCTTGAGGTTGAAAGCTGCCAGCACGTAGATTCCCACAATAGAAAATGCGAGAATCGTCACGGCGAAGTATCTCCAGAGCTTAACCATTAATTCTTATCGAAAAAAGCCTTTAATTCCTCGCTCAGTTCCTTGCCGCCTTTTTCTAATTCTGCACGGACAGCCTGCTTAGCAATCTCGTCGATGGAAGACTTTTTAGCAACCAGACGTACCATAACTTCTTTGTTGTTGTTCTTCTTGTTCACACGCATCAGTTTCAACACAGGCTCTATTCGTCCAAGTTTCTGAGAGTAAAGAGTCTTGTTTTCTATCAGAGTCGTAGCAATAGAGGCTGCCTGATCATCAGCAAGCATTTTGTTGGCAAGCATATTGTCAACGATAGTCGTTGTTTCTGATCCAATTTGACCGGCCAAATCCATACGTGCTAGTTCAGTTGCCTGAGCCTGGGCTGCAGCAACAGTCTCACCCATAGAGATGTTTTCTCCTAGAATGTACTTATGATTCATATCATCGTCATAATCCTCTTGGAACATATAAACGCGATCTAACTGTTTTTCAAGAGGCAGTCCGCCTGGGAACACCGTCCAACCTTCTTTTGTTAGACGTTTTGCTTCCTTCTTTGCGTCCTTCGATGCTTTTTCCTTCAAGGCAGTTTTATTTGCAGTCACTTTTTGTTGCAAAGCATTCTGAGCTGATATACCCATTGAGAACGACAGCAGTGCCAACACTGCTAAGAATTTCATTGTTTTCATAATCTAATAGTTTTTTTTGTTAATAATTATCTTCTTAAATTAAAAGTCTCCTGGTTCATAAAGTCCGAAGTCTGGATCTTTCTCCGGTTGCCACGTTCTCAGCTTGATAAGTGGCTTAGTGGGTTGATTGATATCCACCAACAACATCAGATAGCCCTTGTCACCATACGTTGACGAATAGTAGTCTTGCTGTATCTGGATGCCATACGACTCACCAGTGTTTGCACCCATCTTCTTGACGTCATTGTTCGAGAAACGGATGTTTACAAACTCGTTACGCTCGAAACAACGCTTCAGGTTAGCCAGATATTCGTCCTTAGTCTGACGATTCATCTTGATGATGTGATTGCCTTCTTGACTAATAGACGATTGATTCTCCATGTTTGTTACATTATTGGCCTTACTAACCACCGAACCCGTAATGATGACGGCATCGTCATCGAAGATAGAGCGGATATAGTCGAGGCGTTTCAAGGCGTAGGCCGTCTTATAATTCTCGAGGAAGTTCATGATGGCAAAACGTGACTTTTCTTCCCATACTCCTTTGTTCAGGATATCATCCTCTGCAGTCTTTCCCAGACCGAAGGCAATGTTTTGAATCTTCTGCTCAGCATCGAATGTCAATACAACATCCTCCACAAAAGTGGCACGCCCACCCGATGCGAAAGAGAACGACATGCGCAACCCTCGTTCTACCACATGTCCGTTATCCTCCAGAAAACGGATATTCTGTGAGTCGAGCACCTTAGCCTTTCCATAGCGCACCAGCTTGTTGAACATACCCCATCCCACACTGGTGAAGAGGTCACGTACAGAGTCGTAGTTTTTAGTCTTTACGGCATCTACGAAACGTTCGATAGCAGCCTTATAGACATTGGTTTGCTTCTCCATAGCCTTAGGAGGGGCTATCGCCACCTCATTGGTGGTGAACGACTGGGTCTGCATCATCTGCACACGTGCCTCACGATCCTTCTTCTTCTCTTTATTCTCCAACATCACATTGGTATATGCCTTGGGCATGGGAGTACCCTTCACAGCGTTGAGCACCATCTCCACCTCGTTGTCAATCTTAGCCTCACCGGCATATTCATACTCGTACTTCATCTGTACCTGTGAGCCACTAAAACCAGGAGCCAGTTCCAGAACACCCCATCCGTCCTTAGCACTATAGATAGCACTCCACGTCTGTCCATCCCAGAACTTGTAATCGACACTGTTCACGGGTTTTCCCTTGTAAGTGATAGCCAGTCGGATGTCATTGCCATCCCTGCTGTCATAGATAGTCTTCAGCTCATAGAAAGTATCGTCTATCTTCTCCTTACACCAGTTGGTGCA
>CACXSA010000014.1 GCA_902770195.1 uncultured Prevotellaceae bacterium | reverse complement strand
TAGTCTATGTCGTGCTTGGCCTTATACTGCTCACCCTCAGGATTTCCGAACGCGGGCGTGTGCGTGTACGTGAAATAGAGGTAGTTGGTCAGCTCCGGATGCTCTGAGGCTACTGTCGGGATGCGCTTTACGCTAGGCGTAATGCCACGCTCCTTACGATAGCGGCGAACAGCCAGGTTCTCCTTCTCCATATTGGTCTGTTGAGGCTTCAGCACGAAGCGGGCAATCTGGAAGTCAGAGAATCCACAACGCTTCACCTCCAACAGCAGCTCGTCGGGCAGTTCTTCCATCTTGTTGTATTTCTGCAACTCGTGCTTCAGGTCAACGATGTGCTTCAGACGCTTCAGGAACCAGACGTCAATCTTGGTCAGCTCCTCAATGCGCTCTATGCTATAACCCTCTTCCAGAGCCTGTGCAATGGCAAAGATACGGAGGTCGGTGGGGTTAGCCAGTGCGTCGTCCAGGTTGTCGAACTTGGTATGGTCGTTGCCCACGAAACCGTGCATGCCCTGACCAATCATACGCAGACCCTTCTGAATCATTTCTTCGAAGCTTCGTCCGATAGACATGATTTCGCCTACCGACTTCATCGACGAGCCTATCAGACGGCTCACACCGGCAAACTTCGTCAAGTCCCAGCGAGGAATCTTACAAATCATATAGTCCAGCTGTGGAGCCACGTAGGCAGACGAGGTAGTACCCATCTCACCAATCTGGTCGAGCGTGTATCCCAATGCAATCTTCGCAGCTACGAAGGCGAGGGGATAGCCCGTTGCCTTGGAGGCTAATGCGCTCGAACGGCTCAAGCGGGCGTTGATCTCGATAATACGATAGTCGTTGGTCTGTGCATTGAAGGCGAACTGGATGTTACACTCACCCACAATGTTCAAATGGCGCACACAGCGGATGGTGATATCCTGCAACATCTTCACCTGCTCAGGTGTCAGCGAACAAGTGGGAGCCACCACGATACTTTCGCCCGTGTGGATGCCCAGCGGGTCGAAGTTCTCCATCGAAGCCACCGTGAAACAGTGGTCGTTGGCGTCGCGGATGCACTCAAACTCAATCTCCTTCCATCCCTTCAGACTCTCCTCCACCAGAATCTGGGGAGCAAAGGTGAAGGCGCTCTCTGCCAACTCGCGGAAAGCCTTCTCGTCAGGACAGATACCGGAACCCAGACCGCCCAGTGCGTATGCCGAACGGATCATGATGGGGAAGCCAATCTCGTGGGCTGCCTTCAGCGCGTCGTCCATGTTCTCCACAGCGTGGCTCACGGGAGTCTTCAGGCTGATTTCGTCCAGCTTCTTCACAAACAGGTCGCGGTCCTCTGTGTTCATAATGGCCTCAACCGAGGTTCCCAGCACCTCTACGCCATACTCCTTCAGCACGCCGGTCTGATACAGCTCCGTACCACAGTTCAGAGCGGTCTGTCCACCAAAAGCCAGCAGAATGCCGTCGGGACGCTCCTTCTTGATGATTTCGGTTACGAAATGGGTGGTTACAGGCTGGAAATAGACCTTGTCGGCAATACCTTCAGAGGTCTGAATGGTAGCAATGTTGGGATTTACTAACACCGAGGAGATGCCCTCCTCGCGCAATGCCTTCAGTGCCTGTGAGCCAGAGTAGTCAAACTCGCCTGCCTGTCCGATTTTCAGGGCACCCGATCCAAGTACGAGTACCTTCTTGAGTTTCTTGTTCATATATTATGATGTAAATTTGATTGCATTCCGACCTGCAAAATTACAAAGAATATGGCAGATACCCAAGCATCTCCTATTTAAAAAATGCAAACGTGCATTATTCTTGTATATCTAACCGGCTTGCCGCTTTCTACCAAAGGGACGCAAGATACCGATATTTGGTGGATTCAGAATTATTTGCTACCTTTGCAGGCATGAAGTACAAAGACCTGTTTATCGATTTCGACGACACAGACATTCTCGGTGCTTTGAATGCAGGTATCGATGCTATGCTCTTCAACCGCTGGGAGGTCGATAAAAAAGACATCACACAGCAGCCTTCCTTCATCGTTGATAACCTACGAGACGTCATGAACATCTTGTAAAAAGCCTAGAAAAACCTACATAAAACCTACAAGAATTCATTTGCTATTATTTGATCTACACCTTGCGAAAACGCGTATTTCGTTGTGCTACCTGCCTATGAAAACTTCAAAAAACACATGTTTTACCCCCAAACCTCTAATCTAATAACAGATTAAGAGTAAACAATATCCGTATGAAGTCTACGTTCTTAGGAAAAGAGTCAACCTCTCCAGTGAAAGTAGTCAATATTTTCCAGTGGTGCTATGTAAGTCGAGATGGTTTCTCCGGAAGTATTTACAATTACTCCGAATAGAAATTTAAATACTCCAAAAGTAATTTTTGTTACTCTTGGAATATTGTTCCTGAATGACAATTCGCTTAACCCTGGTTTTTGTTGACGATGATGTGAAAGTCAATAGCGCTATACTCTAGGCAGCTCCTTAGCAGCTCCTTAGCAGCTCCTAGCCTGCTCCTAAGCTGCTTCTAGGCTTACTCATGAGTAAGGCTAGAGTAAGGCTGGAGTATGGGTGGAGTATGGGTGGAGCGAAGGAATATGGAGGAATCAGACTCTCAAAAACGGTTACGGTTACAGTTGTAACCGTAACCGTTTCGTGTTGTCGGAATGTACACCTAAGGGTTACAGGGAACAAATGCCTGTCTAACTATCGGGTGCCTATACGCAAACGATGGTGCGCCTTTACGCAAACAACTGTGCGCCTATACGCAAATTGAATCGCCAAAATTTACTCAAATTAATTTGGTGTTTTACTCACTTATTCGTACCTTTACCTTCGGTTAAGGTTCTTTGACCTAAAGGTGCAAAGCGGTAACCGAGCGAGCTGCATTTCGGAAATAAAAGAAAAAAAGACTTCTTTTTCTTTGTATTTCGCTCAATTTGCACTACCTTTAAACTTTGTTTTTAGGTACTCTCGCTCGAAAATACTCAAATTAATTTGGTGTTTTACTCACTTATTCGTACCTTTGCACCCGATTTGGTGATGTACTTGGTGTTCCACCTTGTGCATAAAAGGGAATCAGGTGTAAATCCTGAGCAGTACCCGCTACTGTAATCTCCATTATGGAAAGTCCATCAAAGCCACTGAGTGAACCTTGGGAAGGCGGATTTTTCGGAGAAAGCCAGGAGACCTGCCACGTCAAAAACAGTAATGAAGCGAAAGTCTCGGGAGTAGGACTAAGCAGAAAATTTACGGATTTAGGACATGAGGAAACTGCTAATGGCGGGCGTGTTCAATGTGTGCTTTATGGTCACATTGCAGGCCCAGGACATAGCGAAAGAAACAACTTTGCAGGAAGTTGTAGTCACTGGTACTGGTACACAGCATCTCTTGAAAAATGCACCCGTGCAGACGGAAGTTATTACACAACAGATGTTGCGTCAATATGGTGGTAAGAGTCTGGAGGATATTCTCGCAGGTCTTACTGCGTCGTTTGCCTTCAACGAAGGTGATATGGGCTCGCAGATGCAGCTGAACGGCTTGGGTAACAGCTATATCCTGATACTCATAGACGGAAAGCGCATTCATGGTGATGTGGGTGGAGAGAACGACTTGGGACTCATTGACCCCCAGAACATCGAGAAGATTGAGATAGTAAAGGGTGCCCAAAGTGCCCTGTATGGCAGTGACGCAATGGCTGGTGTGGTGAATATCATCACGAAGAAACATACTGAGAAGGGTGTCTTTGCAGAAAACACCACGCGCTATGGTTCGCACAACGACCTGCGCCAGCATAACAGTCTCGTCTTTACGTTTGGCAACTTCTCAACGCAAACCAACTTCCAGCTGCAACGAAATGACGGTTGGCAGAACACGACGGAAGAGTGGGCTGAGGCAATGGTACTGACAGACAGCAAGAACATGACGGTAAACAAGTTCAAGAACTGGCAGATAGCAGAACGGCTGACCTATAAGCCACTGAAGACTCTGGAACTGTATGCTGAGGGTTCTTACTACAAGAAAAACATCCTGCGTCCACGAAATGGTACGCACGCTAGTTGCGACGTCTATACCTACGACTTGCGCTACAACAATGCTTCGGCATCACTGGGCGGAAAATGGTATCCTAGAGGTGAGAAGTCAGGGGTAAGTGGTAAGAGAGACTACATAACCCTGGATGTCGATTGGAACAAGCATGCCTATTACTATGACTATACGGCCAAGCATTATGACTATGTATTGCTGCAAGGCGAGGAATACGGCGATATGAACGGTGAGTGGTTCTCTGTGGCTATGCTGCCAGGACAGAGTAAGTTGCAGAGCGACCAGCAGCGAGTGATGGGGCAACTGAAGGGTATCTTCTATCTGCCCTACGAAAACACGCTGAATGCTGGAGCTGAATATCGTTACGACTATCTGAAGGCTCCTGAAAGGACTGAAACAGGAACAGCCAGCGACCATACGGCAGCCTTGTATGTACAGGACGAATTCAATATGCTGAAGTGGCTGAACATTACCGCAGGACTCCGTCTGGTAGATAATCGCAATTTCGGATTCCGCCTGACTCCCAAGGTGAGTGCGATGCTCTCTACGGGCGACTTCCGCTTTAGGGTAGGGTGGAGTCAGGGATTCAAGACGCCTACCGTTAAGGAACTGAACTACCGCTACCTGCACGTGATGGGAAGCAGCACCTTTTTTAATATAGGCAATACCAAACTGGATCCTCAGACCAGCAACTATTATTCTGCCAACGTTGAGTATCGCGGACGTCATTTCACGGCATCTGTAACAGGTTATCTGAACAAGCTTGACAATATGATTGCACTGGTGAACGTATCGCCTGGCGAGATTCCTGCAGGTATCACCACAGCCTATATGGGTGACGGTAGTACAAATATTCAGGCGCGCATGTATAAGAATATGGACGATGCACGCACCTGCGGACTGGATTTCACGCTTTCATATAAGGTGATGAAAGGACTGACGCTGAATGCGGCATACAGTTATCTGGATACCAAAGCCCATTTGTATGATGAAAAGACGGATAGGATGAACACGGTCGTCATTGACGGTACGGCTTACCATAAGTGGAACGCCTCAGCCATGTACAGCCATACGTTCAGCCCTAACTACGCGCTTGGTGTAAGCCTTTCTACTCGTGGCAGCAGCACACGCTACTATCAGAACAACGGTAACGGAAAGGCTTATCAGATATGGCGCATTAACACTACGCATGACTTGGGTAAGCAAGACAAGATGCTGGCATACAGACTGGAAGCGGGTGTGGATAACATCTTCAATTTTGTAGATCGAACCATGCGTCCCTATCACCTGGGCAATAACACCTCAGGAACTACAGTGTATGGCACGTTTAGTATCAAGTTCAATTACGGAAAACGAGTTAAGAAACATATTTTATCATCTAAACAAAAAATGAACAATGAAGAAGATTAAGACATTCATGCTGGCTGCAGTGGCTATGGCACTGACAGCCCCTGTGTTTACTGCATGTAGCAGTGACGATGACAACAAAACAGAGAGCATTGTCTCAGAGTTCTCCGTGAACGACAAGAAGGTAGCTGAGCAGAAAGCAAAGTCTGGTAAGAAGGAAGCTGTGCTGCTGATAGCTTTCGGTTCGACGTGGAACAATGCTTTCCTGGCTTTCGACAAGACCATTGAGGCTTATGAGAAAGAATTCCCCAATGCTGACGTGTACATCAGTTTCTCGAGTGACATCTGCATCAATCGTGCCAGCATTGGTGAGAATGTGGATGACAATGGTAACATCGTAAGACGTGACTACTACGAGCCCCGCTACCTGTTGCACGCCATCGGTGCTGCAAAGTATAGCAAGATCTATGTACAGTCGCTGCAGGTAATCCCTGGTGAGGAGTTTGCTGCTGTTGTTGCCGCTGTCAAGAAGTTCATGAACAACGGCTATGTCGGTAATGCTCACCTGGACGACGCCTATCTGGCTAAGCTGTCTGCGGATGAGGCTATTCGCTTTGGTATGCCCCTGCTGAACAGTGTGGACGAGGATGTTCCCGCAGTAGCCAAAGAGCTGAACGCTCTTTATAAGAATGAGGCTGCTCAAGGCGCTGTAGCCTTCATGGGTCATGGTAACCCCGACAGCTATGACACCTTCAAGGCAAATGTCCGCTACACACAACTGGAGGATGCCCTGCAGGCTTACAGCACCAGCTATTTCGTAGGTACTGTGGATATGCCCGAAAACTACAAGCAGGATGTCTTGGATCGTATGCAGAAGAAAGGCATCAATAATGGTAAGATATTCCTCCATGCCCTGATGTCTATCGCTGGTGACCACGCTCACAATGATATGGCAGGTGAGGGCGATGATTACTGGAAACCGATGGCACCCGAGAGCGAGGATGTTAGCTGGTTCGAGTTCTTTTCGCACATGGGCTATGATCCAAGTGTGCCCAAAACCGGTCTGCACCCACTCGGACTGCTGGAACTCGAGGGCGTTCGTAACATTTGGATCAAGCACACCAAGGAGGCTGAATTCCTGGAGGATGCTTACCACTCTATGTATCCAGAAGAGTAAACTCAAAGATTCATGACTTATAAGAAACTGATAGTTCTGACTGTGGCACTCCTCACGGGGAGTGCCGCTTTCTCCCAAATCCATAAGATGGAACGCAAAGACTCCTCTGCGGTCCATCGTACCTATAATCTTAATCCTGTAGTGGTAACCGGTTCTGGCCATCACCAGCGACTGAAAAGTACGGCGACGCCAGTGAGGGTCCTCTCCAGTCAGGAGATTCACGAACAGGGTATCACCACTTTTGATGGTGCCCTGACACGTATGATGCCACAGGCATCGATGGCTCCCAGCAGTATGGGTAGCTTTTTACGGTTGAACGGCCTGGGGAACAAATACATATTGATACTGATTAACGGACAGAAGTTGTCTGGTGACATATCTAATAATGTGGATTTGAATCGCATTAACATGTTGCGTGTCAAGCGTATCGAGGTACTTGACGGAGCAGCTTCGTCGCTCTATGGCTCGGATGCTATTGCTGGTGTTATCAATATCATTACCGATCAGCCAACACAAGATTTCATCAGTGTTACATCAGATACCCGTGTCTCTGGACATGGAGTGCTGACAGAATCGGTAGGACTGGATATATATAAGAACGGCTTTGGCTCCTATACCTCCTTTGCCTACGATAAAGCAGACAGTTATCGTAACAACGATTTGGAATATAAAAAAGGTTCTGATACAGAAACGCAAGTATCGATAGCACCGCTGTTTACAGGTTATCGATCGAGCATAATAGGACAGAAATTCACCTATGCCCCCAGTCAGCATCTGGCACTGAATGCGGGCTTAGACTATTCATATAAAATCACGGACCGATCAGGAACCCGTAAGGATGTTACGGGAGGAACCGATTATGAGATGCGTTATAAAGGGTTCCGTTGGAATGTAGGTGGAATCTATAAATTCACTTCTAAGAATTCGTTACAGGCTGATTTCGTCGTAGATCGTTTCCGCTATGGCAAGGAATACGATGTAGAGACAGATATTTACAAGAATGGTGATTATGTGCAGTCGAAGAAACAGCGCATGATGGAAGGGCAGTTGAAGGCGATACTGGGTCTCACGACAAATTCTACCACCATCTTTGGAGCCAATTGGCGCAAGGATTACCTTACTGCTTCAAGTGGTAATATTGATCAGCATGTATATTCGTTGGCTGCCTATGCCCAGCACGAGATAAAATTCTTGAAGGATTTTACGGCAACGTTAGGTTTACGATTGACGCATCATGAGACCTTCAATCAGCATCTCACACCTAAAGCGACGCTGATGTATGCTCCAGGTAGCTTCCGATTCCGCTTTACCTATTCTGCCGGTTTCCGTGCTCCAGGTCTCGACGAACTCTATTACCATTACTTCTCTGTGAATCGTGGAAAGGCTCAAATCAGTTTCGGCAATAAGGACCTGAAGCCTGAGAAGAGCAATTACTTCTCGCTGAATGCCGAATATCGCACGCAGACTATTGCAGTAAGTGTGACGGGCTATCTGAATCGTATCAACGATATGGTAGTCAAGCAGAATATCGATATTGACGATGCCAGCAGAAAGATGCTGATGGCTGAGTTTCCTGAGATGACTCAAGATCAGGCTGACAAGATGGTAAGCTATGCGCTCTATCAGAACAGCGACAAAGGAGATGTGAAGGGAATGCAGGTGAATGTGTCGGCAAATATTTTCAGTGGTTTCAATCTTTCGGCTAACTATGTTTATACCTATGCCAGAACCCGTAGTGGTGAAGAGTGGGATATGCTGGAACGTAGCATCCGACATGCGGCTACGATAGCTGCCAATTATCATCACTCGTGGGGAAAATATGGTCTCAACGTCAATCTGAATGGTCGTTTGCAATCAAAGACCTATTATACTGGAAGCTACGAGAATGCTCCCGGATTCGGATTGTGGAATCTCAATACCACCCATTCTTTCGATATGGTGAAGTGGGCATATCTTGAACCAAGCATAGGTGTGGATAATATCTTTGACAAAGTTGATAACCGTATTGACGCATGCTGGTGGTAGGACTAAAGGTGCGATTTAAGTAACTTACCACATTGCTATCTCAGTTTTTTTAGGTATCTTTGTCCCCATGAAATCAAGTTTCCTTATAGCAGCACCTACGAGTGGCTCTGGCAAGACCACTATTGCCCGAGGGCTGATGGCGTTGTTGACAGCCAAAGGTTATCGGGTGCAACCCTTTAAGTGCGGTCCTGACTATATCGACACGAAATTCCATGGGGCGGTTTGTGGCAGACCCAGCATCAACCTTGATACTTTCATGGCGACACCTCAGCATGTCCGCGAGTTGTTTGCCCACTATGGTAAGGATGCTGATATATGTATCGTTGAAGGTATGATGGGACTGTTCGACGGTTACGATCGCGACAAAGGTTCTTCTGCGGAAATCGCACAGGTGTTGGATATCCCAGTTGTACTGGTGGTTGACGCAAAATCGGCAGCTTACTCGACGGCAGCGTTGCTTTCAGGTTTTATCCATTTCCGCAAGGATGTGCAAATCGTTGGTGTCATCTTTAACAGAGTAGGGTCAGAGAAGCACTTCGCAATGTTACAGCAAGTTTGCGACGACCTGGGTATCACATGCTTTGGCTATCTGCCCAAGCAAACAGCGCTGGAGCAGGGCTCGCGCTATCTTGGTCTTGATTATTCCAAAGAGGCAGAGAGCTGCGAACTCATTAATTTGTTGCAGTCACATGTCGATTGGCAAGCCCTAACTGAATTAAGAAATCCATTGCAATGGATTTTCAATTCCATTGCAATGGGTTGTCAATTCCATTGCAATGGATTGCATGCATTGATAGCTCGCAACAGCGACTCCTTTGCTTTTCTCTATCAGGAAAGAATGGATGCTTTTGCATCGACCCGCTTTTTCGATCCGGAGAAGGATGTGCCTTGTCTTGACGATGTCGATTTGCTCTATCTGCCTGGTGGTTATCCCGAGAAACATTTGGAAGCGCTTGTGGCTAACGAAACATGTCGAAAGGCTATCAAGGAATATGCTGAGAAAGGAGGGAGGATAGTGGCTGAATGTGGAGGCATGATGTATCTCTGCAAGGCTATTGTGACAGATAATGGCGAGTATCCCATGTGTGGCGTGCTGCCCTATAGTATCACAGCCCGTCAGGCAGACAGGAAACTCTCATTAGGCTATCGGCGCTTCGTGCTCGACGGAAAAGAATATCGTGGACATGAGTTCCACTATACGCAATTCTTGCGTCCCTCCGATAGCAAGCGGCAAGGCGATTCAGTGGGTGAAACGCCAACAAGTATTGTGCAGGTTTATAACGCCAAAGGGGAACCTGTCAACACTCCAGTTTTCAAGTATAAGAACGTTTTAGCAAGTTATACGCATCTGTATGAAATCATTGGCTAAACTACATCCCGTGATGCTGGCTGGTACAGGCAGTGACGTAGGCAAGAGCATTCTTGCTGCCGCCCTTTGTCGCATCTTCAAGCAGGACGGTTACAACCCTGCTCCGTTCAAAGCTCAGAATATGGCGCTCAACAGCTATGCCACTCCTGAAGGTTTGGAGATAGGACGCGCCCAAGCTGTACAGGCAGAAGCTGCGGGCATCCCCTGTCATACGGATATGAACCCGCTGCTGCTGAAACCCAATTCAGACCATACCTCGCAAGTTGTATTGAATGGTAAGCCTATTGGCAATAAGAATGCGTATGACTATTGGCGACGCGGTACTTCGGAGATTGATTTTCGTGGAGAGGTTTGTAAGGCCTTTGACCGTCTCGCAACAAAATACAATCCCATCGTATTGGAAGGGGCAGGCAGTATCTCTGAGATTAACCTGAAGGATACTGACCTTGTGAATCTTCCTATGGCACGTCACGCTGATGCTGACGTCATCTTGGTGGGTGACATTGATAGAGGCGGCGTCTTTGCTTCCGTTTATGGCAGCATCATGTTGCAGACACCTGAGGACCGCAAGCTTATCAAAGGTATTATCATCAACAAGTTCCGAGGTGATATGCGTCTTTTCGATGAGGGGCGACGCATGCTGGAAGACATCTGTGGCACCCCTGTCTTGGGTGTCGTTCCATATTTCAAGGACATCTTTATAGAGGAAGAAGACTCGGTAAGCCTTGAAAAGAAACAACGTGAACTGGCTGAGGGCAAGGTGAATGTGGCTGTCGTACTGTTGCGCCATATCTCTAACTTCACCGACTTCGACACATTGGAGCGCGACCCACGCGTCAACCTGTTCTATACCAACAATGTGGCAGACATCAGCCGTGCAGACATCATTATCCTGCCTGGTACGAAATCCACCTTGGACGACTTGTTGGAGCTCCGTCGAAATGGTTGTGCACAGGCTATACAGCGTGCCCATCGTGAGGGAAAGATGGTGATTGGCATTTGTGGAGGATACCAGATGTTAGGTCAGACGATAGAAGACCCTGATGGCATCGAGGGCAC
The DNA here is from genome assembly GCA_902770195.1 of uncultured Prevotellaceae bacterium. Classification (GTDB taxonomy): domain Bacteria; phylum Bacteroidota; class Bacteroidia; order Bacteroidales; family Bacteroidaceae; genus Prevotella. The sequence continues at coordinate 94,638 of CACXSA010000014.1, read as the reverse complement.
GATAGCCCGCCTGCCAGGTCTTGGTTTGTTACCTATCCACACCACAATGACTGCTGAGAAAAAGACGGAACAGGTTTCTTTCCAGTTTGAAGGTCAGGCGTGTCAAGGCTACGAGATACACCAAGGCGTCAGCGATACCAGCAAGGCCATTATGCAGACAGACCATTGCATCGGGACTTATATTCATGGGTTCCTCGATAATGCACCAGTCATTGAGTATATATTAAATGAAAAGGGAAAAGATCGCTCGACCCAAGGGTCGCTTTGCACCTTTAGGTCAAAGAAAAGTGAAAAATTGGCTACCGCTCTCAGCTATGCCGACTTCAAACAACAGCAATACGACAAGCTGGCTGACCATGTTCGCCAGCATGTGGACATAGACAAACTCTATCAAATCCTATCCAGCGATGATTAAAGGACACGGCGACGATTCATATCAGTATCCGCACATTGAGACGGACTTCTCGTCGAACATTTGTGCGCATCACAGTCATCAAGTGTTGATGGCTCATTTGGCAGCATGTCCGGAACTGATTAGTCATTATCCGGAACCAGAGGCATGGTCGCTTGAGGAGCTGATAGCCCAACAACACGGTTTAACCCCCGACGAGGTTATAGTCACCAATGGTGCTACCGAGGCCATCTACCTGATAGCTCAGGCTTTTCCCCTGCAAACCGATGTTCCGCAACCCACTTTCAGCGAGTATGGGGATGCCTGCAACTTGTTCCCAAGAACAGATATGGAGCATACTATGTTGTGGCTTTGTAATCCGAACAATCCCACAGGTGATGTTTATGACCAGTTGACCATAGATGAAATGATGGGTAAATATGACTTGGTGGTGCTTGACCAGTCGTATGAGTGCTATACAGACCGGTTCGTGATGAATCCTCGCCTGGCAGTCCGAATGTCTAACCTGATACAGATTCATTCGCTGACCAAGACCTATGGCGTGCCAGGGTTGCGACTGGGGTATATCACAGCAAATGCCACGCTGACGGAGCATATCCGTCAATATTTGCGTCCGTGGAGTGTTTCGGCTTTGTCTGTTGAGGCTGGCAAGTTCCTGTTATGTAATGACGAGCTGCGTTGTACACCAGACTTCAATGAGGCACAAAGATTGAGAGACCGACTGCAACAGATTGATGGCATTCTTACGCAAGAAACGAATACCAACTTCATGCTGTGTCAGCTTGAAGAGGGTTCTGCTGCTCATCTGAAAGATTATCTGGCTCGTCAGCATCACATGTTGATTCGCGATGCGTCCAATTTCCCGGGACTGACAGCCCGCCATTTCCGTGTTGCGGCTCAGTCACCAAGAGAGGACGATATGCTGGTGGAAGCCATCCAAGAATATATGGAGATAAGACATGATGAGTGACACATTGGCAGGACTTTTCCCTCTGTTAGCGGGATGGTTGCTCGACCTCGTTTTGGGTGACCCGTCATGGTTGCCCCATCCTGTTGTGGGCTTCGGAAAGATGATCGCCTTTTGCGAACGCAGATGGAACAAAGGCAGTTATCGAAAACTGAAAGGTGCCCTTGTTGCTGTTTGTCTCATTGCCGGGGTCTTTATACTCACCTTATCCATCATCCATCTGCCATCATCCATCATCCATCTGCCATCATCCATCATTTCAGCCTTGCTGATTTTCTATTGTCTGGCTGGCACTACATTGATTCGTGAGGTACGTGCCGTCTTTCGTGCTGTTGACCGATCGTTAGAGGAGGGCAGGGTACAGGTTGCCCGTATCGTAGGTCGCGACACCTCAGAACTCTCAGCGCAGGAAGTACGGACGGCAGCCTTGGAAACGCTGGCAGAGAATCTGAGCGATGGTGTCATTGCCCCTTTGTTCTGGTTGGCGATACTGGGTGTTCCTGGGATGCTGGCCTATAAGATGGTGAACACACTCGATTCGATGATAGGCTATAAGACAGAACGTTATAAAGACTTTGGATGTTGGGCAGCACATATCGACGATATTGCCAACTATATTCCTGCCCGCCTGACGGCATTGCTAATGGTATTGCCTCATGCAATGGTCAGTGGTCAATGGTCAATGATCACTTTCGTCCGTCACTACGGACGACACCACGCTTCGCCCAATAGCGGTTATCCAGAAGCTGCTTTGGCAGGCATTTTGAATTGTCGTTTTGGTGGTCCGCATTATTACTTTGGCGAACTTTTCGACAAACCTTTTATTGGTGAGAACGAACGTGAACTGACCACTGACGACATGAAAAAAGCCGTCCGAGTGAATCGAACGGCAGAAGTATTGATGGTTATTCTGACAGGTTTTTGCTTAGTGGTATGTCACTAAGGAGCAGATAACCAGATAAACCGCTAACTCTACCAATAGACAGACGGCACCGCAACAATCGCCTGTGTAGCCACGCAGTCGATGCCAAATCAGCAGATATAGGAAATACATCACGATACAAGGCAGGAAGATGACCATCTCCCAAGGCAGACTAGTGTACCAAAGGAAAGCAGCCATCGGGAGCAACCCTTGAATGGCGAGACTGACTCCCGCCTTCCATTCTATTTTCCGATAAACGGTCTTGTTCTTTGCCGTCTCTTCTGTTCTGGCGTATGGCATCATGATAATTAACTGACTAGCCACCATCTTGCTATAGGGGTCAGCAGCGAGAATCATCAGTGCAGCCAACTCTGCAGGCATCGAAAAAAGGGTGGCTCCTAACAGCAGTTCGTATAGGATGAGGCCCAACACACCATACGTGCCGATGTGCGAATCCTTCATGATGTCGAGGATGCGCTGACGGTCCGTACCACCCCCTCCAAAGCCGTCGAAGAAGTCGGCCAACCCGTCTTCGTGAAGAGCTCCCGTGATAAGCAGGCGCACGGCAATGGCAGCAACGACTACAACAAGATAGGGCAGTACCATACTACCGAAATAGAGTGTGGCAGCCATCGCGCCACCTGTCAACCATCCCGTCAAAGGCCAATGCTCCACCACGGTTTTATAACACTCCTTGGATGGCTGGTGTAGTCGCCAGAAGGGCAAGCGGGTAAAGAAGATGAAAGCCGCCCAGATGCGGTCATACCAACGGGTTTGGTCTAATTGTATTTCCATCGTTCAGAAATATTTTGTAATTTGGGCATTATCAAAGTTGTTCATTTCGTTGATCATGCGGACGGCACTATCAATAATAGGATAGGCGCAGAGCGCTCCCGTTCCCTCTCCAAGTCTTAATCCCAAACTCAGCAATGGCTTTGCATCCACGATGTCCAGCATCATCCGATGTCCACTCTCATCACCACAATGGGTAAATATCATATAGTTCTGTGAGGCCGGATGGAGTTGGATAGCAGCCAGTGCACAGGCCGTCATGATAAAGCCGTCAACTAAGATAACAAGGTGGCACTCTGCTGCTCGCAGCATGGCTCCGATGGCAGCAATCATCTCAAAGCCTCCGAAGTACATGAGAGGACTGATGGAAGATGGATGAGGGAAGAGTTGATGATAGCGTGACAACGCTTTTGAGAGAACTTCGTACTTATGACGAATACCATCATTGTTGAGGCCTGCACCAGCTCCGATACAGTCTTTCAATGGAATGTCACCAAACAGGCTCATCCAGATGCTGGAAGGTGAGGTGTTGGCAATGCCCATCTCTCCAATACTCACCACTTTGCACCCCTCGTTGATACAGGCGTCCGCCAAATCAACACCCACCTGAATGGCTCGGTTGAACTCTTCCTCCGTCATTGCTGGTTCATATAGAAAGTTTTTCGTGCCACGGGCTATCTTCCGATTGATGATGCCTGGAATATTGCTTAAATCATAGTCAACGCCCACATCGACGATACGCAATTTAAAACCGTGCTGACGACAGAACATGTTGACGCCTCCACCACCACGGGTGAAGTTGATCATCTGTTGCCAAGTTACCTCGCGAGGCGATACACTAACTCCCTCTCGTTCAATGCCATGATCGCCTCCCAGCAACAGGTGGCAAGGATGTTCCAACGATGGCGAAAGTGTCTGCTGAATCAGGCAAATCTGCATCGCCAACTCCTCTAATCGTCCGAGTGAGCCCTTGGGCTTATTCAAGTTGTCAATCTTCGCTTGAATCGCAGGTTGAAGACTATAGTCTGGTGTTTCTATCTTAAATGATCTCATTTGATTTTTACTGCTATTCCGCTAACCATTAATACAACTTCATCCGCTTTGGAGGCAATATATTGGTTCATCCAGCCTTCCAAGTCGGTGAACTTTCTTTGTAGGGCATTCTCGCTCACACCGCCACAGCCAATCTCATTCGTTACAAAGATATAAGTGGCATCATGAACTGTAAAACGGTCGAACTCCTGTTTGACGGTCTCCAGCGTTTGTTCAACATCCGACGTCTCAAAGAAGAAATTAGTTAACCATAGCGTTACGCAGTCTATCACCACCACACGTCCGGTAAGGTCATGTCTGCTAAGGTATTTCTCTTCCTCTATATTTGTCCACTGAGGACCTCTGCGTTCTTGGTGCTTGCGAACCCTTTCGCGGAACTCATCGTCCCAGATATGTGCAGTAGCCAAATAGACCGGATTTTCTGAAAGACTTAGGGCTAATTCCTCAGCCTGTCGGCTCTTGCCAGAGCGTTGTCCACCCGTTATTAGAATGATTTTTCTCTTCACTTTTGTTTTTCGTCTGATTTGTGCTGCAAAATTACAAATAATTTCGCATGATGCATTATGAATTATGAATTAATTTTGTAACTTTGCAAACAATATGAAAAGAATTATTGTAGCAGGAATTGGACCGGGCAGTCGTGAGGACATCACACCTGCTGTCATGACAGCTGTTGGTGAGGCTGATGTCGTCGTAGGTTACAAGTATTATTTCCAGTTTGTGGAGCAATATCTGAAGCCTGGATGTGAGTGTGTCGATACGGGAATGAAGAAAGAACGCGAACGGGCAGAACAGGCATTTCAGATAGCTGAGCAAGGCAAGACCGTCGTTGTCATATCCTCTGGTGATGCAGGTATTTATGGTATGGCTCCGCTTATCTATGAAATGAAACAAGCACATCAGTCGGATGTTGAAATAGAAACACTGCCAGGCATCTCTGCTTTTCAGAAGGCCGCCTCGCTACTTGGTGCCCCTATTGGTCACGATATGTGTATCATCTCGCTTAGCGACTTGATGACCCCTTGGGAGATGATAGAGCGACGCATCAAGGCTGCTGCAACGGGCGATTTCGTGACTGCTATCTATAATCCCAAATCTCATGGACGCTACTGGCAACTGTATCGTCTCGTAGAACTGTTCTTGCAGGAACGTTCTGCTGATACGCCTGTTGGTTATGTTCGTCAGGCAGGACGCGAGGAACAAACAGTTCACCTCACCACGTTAGGTGCTTTCGACCCAGAGGACATAGACATGTTCACAGTCATACTGATTGGTAATTCACAGTCGTATATAAGCCTCACCCCCAACCCCTCTCCTAATGGCGAGGGGGGTAAGATGATTACTCCTCGCGGTTATTATAGAGCAGACACGCCTCCTACAATGATTTCGTCTCCTGGACAACAGATAATGATGGAGTCGTTTCGTACCATCTCCAGCGAATTGAAAAGGGATTATCCGCTTGACCATAAGTGGGCTTTGCTGCATGCTATCCATACAACGGCTGATTTCGATATGGAGGATATTCTCTATACAGACGAAGGGGCAGTAGAGAAACTATACAACATGGTGAAAGAAGGCAAGCTGAAAACCATCGTGACGGATGTGACTATGGTGACCAGTGGCATTCGAAAAGGAGCACTTCAACGACTGGGTATCGAAGCAAAATGTTACCTCTCTGACCCACGAGTTGCAAACATGGCTTTGGAAGAGGAAATCACTCGCACTCAGGCGGGTATCCGTCTGGCTGTAGAGGAACATCCTGATGCACTCTTTGCTTTTGGGAATGCACCAACAGCACTCATGGAACTGTGCGACTTGATACGCAAGGGGAAAGCCCATCCTATAGGCATCATTGCGGCTCCTGTAGGCTTTGTGCATGTCAAAGAATCCAAACACATGGTGAAACCTTTCCGCAATATTCCCAAAATCATCATCGAGGGACGAAAGGGAGGCTCCAATCTGGCAGCTACCCTTTGTAATGCCATCCTGACTTTCGACGATGCTGCCCAACTTAAACCAGGAAGAGACTTATGAAGTTTATCGTTATAGGTATCACCGACAATCCCAATCCCTGGTTTCCTCCTGAGGTGATTGAGATCATCAGACAGGGTAGGGTGTTCTCGGGTGGCAAGCGCCATCACGAGATTGTAGCATCTCTGCTGCCTGCTGATGCCCAATGGATTGATATCACCGTTCCCCTTGACGACGTCTTCGCACAATACATGTCTCTCCGCTCGACCTTCAGGTCGCTTTCTTGCCTAAGGCAAGCGTCACCCTTCGGGATGCCGAGCGGCACCTTCAGGTCAAAGACCTCTGACATCATCGTCTTCGCATCTGGCGATCCCCTGTTCTTCGGTTTTGCGAACACTATCAAACGGAAGATGCCGGAGGCTGAAATCGTGGTTTATCCTACGTTTAATTCCCTGCAGATGTTGGCGCATCGACTGGTGATGCCCTATCACGATATGCGTGTTGTCTCATTGACGGGTCGCCCTTGGCCTGAGTTCGACAGGGCTCTCATTGAACGAGCAGAGAAAATTGGTGTTCTGACGGATAAAGAACATACCCCTGCTGCCATTGCTCAAAGGATGCTGGATTACGGCTATACTGATTATACAATGTACGTTGGTGAGCATCTTGGAAATCCTGAACTCGAAAAGGTTACCACCCTGTCGCTTGAAGAGGCAACCCAACGCAACTTCGCGATGCCGAATTGTGTCATTCTTGACGCTGTCAGCCATCAGACCTCAGTCATCAGACATCCCTTCGGTATTCCTGAAACAGCGTTTGCACTTCTCGACGGACGCGAGAAGATGATTACCAAGATGCCGATTCGCCTGTTGACATTGCAGGCTCTTGATCTCCCCAAACGTCACATTCTTTGGGACATCGGATTCTGTACGGGCAGCGTCTCGATAGAGGCTCTTCTGCAATTCCCACACCTGCGGATAGAAGCCTTCGAGATTCGTCCTGAGTGCGAGGCTATCATCCACGAGAATGCTCGCAAGTTTGGTGCCCCAGGCATCAATGTTCACATGGGTGACTTCCTGAAAGAGGACATTTCTTTATTACCCCGTCCCGATGCCGTCTTTATCGGAGGACATGGTGGGAAACTGAAGGAAATCATGAAGAAAGTGTTGACAGTATTGGCTGATGACGGAATCATTGTCTTCAATAGCGTTGTTGCGCCAAAAGTACTGACAGACAGCCGGAAACTATGGGATGAAGCCTGTGAGGAACTTGGTTTGAAACAGGACGCTCCTATTCATATTCAATTAAATGATAATCACCCCATAACGATATTGAAATGCAGAAGATAGCAATCATACAAATTAGTGAGGAGGGCAAGCATATCGCCCGATTGTTGCTCAGTCAGGTATTTGCCCAGAAAAATGAAGGCGAGATAATCAGTCGTACGAATGTTGGTAAGCGATGGAAGGATTTCGATGCGTTTGTGTTCATTGGAGCGATGGGTATCTGTGTTCGCACCATTGCTCCTTATATCAAGGACAAGCACGAAGACCCTGCCGTGGTGTGTGTCGATAGTTTAGGAACGAATGCCATCTCCGTGCTGAGCGGACATATCGGTGGTGCCAACAATCTGACGCGTGACATTGCTGCGATGATTGGTGCCCGTGAGGTAATTACCACCCAAAGCGACAATGCAGGACTTTGGGCACTCGACACGTTGGCAGAGCGCTTCAACTGGGCCATCGCCAGTGATGATGACATGAATGAGTGCATCTATGCTTTCGTCAATCGTGAACCAACAGCCCTGCTGATGGAAGTCTGCGACGAGGGAACAGACTATCTGGAGAAGACACTGCCTGAGCATGTGACTGTCGTAAAAAGTCTCGAAGAGGTTGATCCCAAGAAGTTTAAGCTGGTCATCATGGTGACACCCTACAATCTCTGTGCTCCATACGGTGTGCTAGAGTTGCATTTCGTGCCCATGATAGCGTCTTTGGGCTTTGGACTCGCCAGTCATCCAGACGACTATGAGTATATCTACGACGAAATTGACGAGACCATGAGCCAGATAGGTATATTGCCTTGCTATAAGCGCTATTGCACTATCGATGTGAAGGAGGACGAGGAATTCTGCGCGATGCTCGAAGATGAATACAACGAAGAACTGGTATTCTATACGGCTGAGGAACTGGCTAAGGTCGATGTTCCTAATCCCAGCAAGACCGTTGAGAAACATGTGGGGACGCCGTCTGTCTGTGAAGCAGCTGCTATCCTTGGTGCAAACAATGGTAAACTGATCGTTCCTAAGGTGAAGGGCAGGAACTGGACAGCAGCCCTCGCTATCGACTATAAATATCTGCGTGAGAAGAAAGGACATATAGAGATTGTAGGTGCTGGTCCTGGCGACCCCGATTTAGTATCTGTACGAGGGCGCAAGATGCTCGAAAGAGCCGACCTGATTCTGTATGCTGGTTCACTGGTGCCTAAGGCTCTCACAGAATGTCACAAGCCTGGTGCTGTGGTGCGCTCTTCTGCTGATATGGCACTCGAGGAGCAATGCGAATTGATGAAAAAATACTATGACGAGGGCAAATACATCGTACGCCTCCATACGGGCGACCCTTGTATCTTTGGAGCCATTCAGGAACAGATGGCATTTTTTGATCAAAACCACATGGACTATCACATCACGCCAGGCATCTCGTCGTTCCTCGCAGCAGCTGCCGAGTTGCAGAGTCAGTTTACCATTCCTGAGCGCACACAGACGATTATCCTGACACGTGGCGAAGGGCGCACACCTATGCCAGAGAAAGAGCAGCTGCATCTGCTTGCCAAAAGCCAGTGCACGATGTGCATCTTCCTTTCTGCTGCCATTGTCGATGATGTGCAAAGGGAGTTGTTGATGGAGTATCCAGAGGATACCCCTGTTGCTGCCTGCTATCACCTCACCTGGCCTGATCAGAAGATCTATCGGGGTAAACTGAAAGATCTGGCGAAGATAGTCCACGACAACAAACTAACTCTCACCACGATGCTTGTCGTTGGTGAGGCCATCGACAATCGCCAGGGACTCTCCGAGCTTTATTCAAAACATTTCACTCACCTGTTCAGGAAAGGCGACGACACTGCTTCATGATACTGGTATTCGGAGGAACAACGGAAGGCCGTAAGGCTGTAGAGGTGCTGGAGGAAGGTGGTTCACCTTACTATTATTCTACCCGCAGTGATGGGCAGAAGATAGAATTAGTGCATGGAATCCATCTGACTGGAGGCATGGAAGTGCCAGAGATGATACAGTGTTGCAGAGAGCACTCTATCCGTCTCATCGTAGATGCATCCCACCCTTTTGCTGAAGAATTGCATCGTAATCTGCTCTTTTTGGCTAAACACATTCAAGCGCCAATTATAAGATATGACAGAATTTATCCACCACACGACAAGGATTTCATTTGGTGTAAGGATTATAACGATGCTATACAACAATTAGAAACTAATGGTATAGGACGGTTATTAGCCCTGACAGGGGTCAACACAATAGGAAGATTGCGTCCTTACTGGGAGAAGTACGAAGATTGCTGGTTTCGTATTCTGAATCGTCGTGCCTCGCATTTTGTAGCCAAAGCTAATCGTTTTCCAGAAGAGAGGCTTGTATATTATGAGACAGACGACACTAAAGATCTTATTGGTGACCTTCAACCACAAGCCATTATCACCAAAGAAAGTGGACTAAGTGGAGGTTTTACAGAAAAGGTGGAAGCTGCCAGACAAGCAGGTGTCAAAGTTTTCGTGGTAGAACGTCCCAATTATCCACCACATACCCCCAATCTGCAGAATGTCCACATAGAAATCGTCAACGGACCTTACGGACTGCGGAGAGCTGTGGAGAAGTTGTTGCCAGAGTTTTATCCCTTGCATAGTGGACTGACAACAGGTACTTGTGCTACGGCTGCTGCCATAGCCGCTACAATACGGCTTTTGAAGAATGAGACACCCAAGGAGGTTCCTGTTTTATTGCCTAATGGCGAAATGATACAAGTTCCTGTTGGTTATGGTGAAAGGCTACGGGCAGGCGCGTCAGCGGAAATGGACTATGCTTATTGCATCAAGGATGCAGGCGACGACCCTGATGTAACCAATGGGATTGAAGTGAGAGCGAGTGTGAAACCTGCTGATACGTTTGAGATTATAGGGGGCGAAGGGGTAGGGCGCTTCACACTTCCAGGCTTCGACTATCCCCCTGGTGAGGCTGCTATTAATAAAGCACCACGCGAGATGATTCGCAAGAATATCAAGGAAGATATGCGTATCATCATCTCTGTTCCTGATGGTGCTGAGATTGCCCGACGTACTTTCAATCCCCGTCTGGGTATCGAGGGTGGCATAAGCATTATTGGTGTCTCAGGCATCGTAAAGCCATTCTCGGAGGAAGCCTTTATCGACAGCATCCGCAAATGTATGAATGTTGCCAAAGCCAGCGGCACCAGTCGTGTCGTCATCAACAGCGGTGGCAAGAGCGAACGTTTTGTGAAGGCACTCTATCCTGACCTGCCCCCACAGGTTTTTGTGGAATATGGCAACTATATCGGAGAAACGCTGAAGATAGCCCATGAACTCGACATCAAGAATGTTACCCTTGGCGTGATGCTGGGAAAAGCCGTAAAACTGGCTGCTGGTCACCTTGACACGCACAGTCGGAAGACAACGATGGACAAGGCGTTCATCCAGCAGATGCTGACAGAATCGGATGTTTTGATAGACATGAGTAATATCACGCTGGCTCGCGAACTTTGGGACAAGATACCTCATCATAAACTTCAGGATTTCGCCACGACAATAATACGCCATTGTGCGGAGCATTGTTGTCCTCTGCTTCCTAACGGTAACCTTACCATTCTGCTAATTGATGAAAAAGGAAAGATATATGAAGTATAAAGACCTGTTTATTGATTTCGACGACACGCTCTATGATACCCATGGCAATGCGGTGATTGCGCTGAGCGAGACGTTTGAGTTGTTTCGGCTGGAGCGCTATTTCAATGACCCACAGGAGTTTTACGATGCCTATTGGTGGGCAAACATAGATCTGTGGGGACGCTACTCGAAAGGTGAAATAACGCGCGACTATCTGATTGTAGAACGCTTCCGACGCCCACTTAGTGCAGGCAAGGGCTTGGAGGTGACCGATGCGCTTTGCCTGGAGATGAGCGACCGTTTTCTAGACTTCTGCGCATCGAAACCTGGGGTCATAGAGGGTGCCCACGAACTGATAGACTATCTGAAGGGTAGGGGCTATCGGATGCATATAACCAGCAACGGCTTCCATGAGGTGCAATACAAAAAACTGGCTTCCTGCGGGCTGCAAGACTATTTCGACACCATCATATTGAGCGAGGATGCAGGTGCCAACAAGCCGTCGCCACACTTTTTCGATTATGCCCTCAGAAAGTCAGGAGCCAGTCGTGAAACAACGCTGATGATTGGTGACAATCTGCAGACCGACATCCTCGGTGCCCTTCATGCCGGCATTGATGCCATGTTGTTTAATCGCTGGCAGGTCCCTTCAGCAGATATTCCACAGACGGTCACCTTTGTTGTTCCGACGCTTGGCTCTGTCATGTCGATACTCTGATGTCCCTTACTCTCCGACCTCGCCTTTACGCTTCCTGAACAATACGGCAGCAATGACTGGCGCACCGACAAGGGCTGTCACAGAATTCACAGGCAGGGCACCTTCGAAGCCGGGCATACGCGCAATCAGATTGCATATCAGTGCTAATGCTGCTCCGCATAGAGCCGTAGCAGGCATTAGCAGGCGATGGTCGCTGGTACGGAAAATGGCGCGTGCCAGATGGGGGACAGCCAGACCGATGAACATGATAGGACCGCAATAGGCCGTGACGATAGCCACCAGTACACCTGACGAGATAATCACCATCATACGGGCTTGTTTCACGTTAAGTCCCAGGTTAGACGCATAGCGGTCGCCTAACAGCAGGATGTTCATGGGTTTTACCAACAGATAAGCCAAAGGCAGCAGGATGCACATTAAGACTACAAAGAGAATCATCTCGTCGCCGGATACCCTTGAGAACGAGCCTAATCCCCAAACGACAAAGGCTTTCACATCCTCTTCCGGACTCAGGAATTTCAAGACACCTATAATGGCATTGGCCAGATAACCAATCATCACACCGATGATGAGCAAGGTGACGTTGCCCTTCACCTTTTGAGATATCCATACAATCAGCATCATCACGGCCAGTGCGCCGATAATGGCTGCAACGCTCATAGCTGCCTCGCCCAGATAGCCTAAGCGACTAAGTGCCACCCCTCCGATTCTTCCTGAGAGCAATACCACGAAGGCAACACCCAGCGCAGATCCGTTCGAGATACCCAGAACAGAGGGCCCTGCCAGCGGATTGCGAAAGACGGTCTGCATCTGTAGTCCGCTGACTGCCAGACCAGCACCAGCTACGATTGCCGTCAGTGCCTGGGGCAGGCGCGACTTCCAGATGATGTTCTGCCATATCTCAGGCTGATCAGTATTGCCAAGCAGAATCTGGCAGACATTCTTCAAGGGAATATCTACGGAGCCAAGGAGCAGGTTGACAATAGCCAGAACTGCTATTGCCACTGTCAGGATGATAATCTTTGGTAGCGTTTGACTCATTATTTCAATAAATAATAGAAGGTGGGTTGATAGTCCTTCTCCACCAGTTCCGGATGGAAGATAGCCACGAAATCCTTGAGTAACAAGTCGGGCTGTACAGGCGAAATCTCGTAATAGGGCGTCTGCTTCATGTTACAGTAGATCACCTTCCGTTCCTTGAACGCTTTGAACAGTTCGTTGCGGGGCTCTGAGGCTTTCAATGCGTCATACGAGAACTCTCCGGGATAGCTGTTCAGGATGCGCCAGTAGTCGGCATCGGCAGCCAGCGAATACATCTTTTCAAACTCCAGGTTCTCGCCTGCCGTTTCTTCGTCGTTAATCACATAATTAGCACCAGCATCGCGGAATATCTGTGCCAGATAGTTCTTGCCACCCACAGCGTGCCAGTTACCATAGTGCATCTCGCCGCTGAATACCGTCGGCAACTCTTTTGGATTCAAATTTTCTATTTTCGACTTCAAGTTGTTATATCTGCTCTCGATACCTGCGAATACCTCGCTGGCTTCTTTCTCTTTGCCGATAAACATCCCCACAAACTTAATCCACTCTGCCTGACCCAGCGGGTCGAGCTCTTGGTAACCCAAGTGGGGAACTAGTGTGATTCCGGTTTCTTTAATTGCTTCGTAACCTCCACGTTTCGAGGGAGATATAAAAATGATATCAGGGTTAGCAGCAAGCACCATCTCGTTGTCGAAGTTTCCTTCCATGCCAATCTTCACGATACGCCCGTCCTTAACTCTTGCACGGATGTCCTTGTTGAAAAGGTTCTTCGTTCCCGTCACCCCTTTCACCACATCGTGGGCATCCAGGATGGTGAAGTTCGAAAGTTGCAGGGACGTCATACAGATAGTACTCTTGATAGGCACTTTCACCTTTGTATAGCCGTCAGGGATATTCGTCTCGTCAGTCGTGACCAACGCAAAGTGGTAGTCATTGCCCACATTCACCAGTCGCACGCCAGCGCTGTCCTTTACCTCGTAGCCCGTAGCATATTTGGGCTTGACAAGGGTGTCTGTCTCGACTTCTCCTGCCTCAGCAGCCTTTCCACCGTTCCCGCATGAGTAGCTGATGCAAACTATCAGGCATACCATGCAAAATCCTATCACTTTCTTCATGCTCATTATGATTTAAGTTTATCTTCTTTTATTTTTGTCTGCAAAGGTAGTGAAAATCTCTGAGATGTGAAACAAAAAGCCGTATTTTTGCTTGCATTTCTGAGATGTCTATTTCTCTATCAGCCAGTACTCCATGTGGTTGGTCTTTCGCTTGCTTTTGAAGTTGAACTGCACGTCGTTCAGGGCATTGCCTATTTTCTGGAAAGGTGTCTCAGGGTCGTAATTCTGATAGCGGGTGACAAGCAACTGGCTGATGTCGCCCAGGCTCCACCATTTCGCCTCTTCTGTCTCACGAGGACGACGGAAGGTCTCGCCAATCATCTCTACCAGGTCGTTCAGCTTCTGGAAAGGCTCGTTTTCCTTGATGAGCGTCTTAATCTCCTCGTCGTTCAGCCAGAAACGCTCACCTTGGTTAAACAGGTGGAGGGCTTGGGCAAATAGCTGATTGTGCTCGAGGTTGTCCTCGAAGTTGATGTTCCCATTCACACCCACACATACAAAACGGCGCGAACCTGTTGGATCCACGAGGGGTTTCATCTGGTTGGTGGTTCCGATAAACGAGGTATAGCGACGATAGAACTTGATGGTCTTGCCATAGGGGGGACGGAACTTCACATCGCTCGACGACAGAAGGTACTTCAGCACAATCTGCTGCGAGTTGGTCGTCTTGTCGAACTCGTCAATGTTGATGAGCGCAAAACTCGTCAAGGCGATGTTCAGGTCGAACTCGTTCTTGAAATTCAGCTTGTCATTATAGTAGTCGCGCAGTTCAGGAGGCAGTATAATCTTGCAGAACCGCGTCTTTCCACATCCCTGACGACCTATCAGCAGCGGCGTTAACGCATTGCCTGTCAGTTGTTTGTCGCTCTCACGCCATTGTGCCACCATACCTATCATCCAGAACTTCAGGTACTTCTCCCAATGAGGCTGCAAGGTAGGCACCCGGGCTGCCAGGTCGGCTATGTAGTCATGACCGTTCCATTTAGGCAACTGGTCGAGCCAGGCGTTTATGGGGTCGTATTGTTCGATACGAGTGGAGTCGATAAAACGGTTCACATTCCTGTCCCATGCCTTCAGTCCTAACTCCGTGGCTCTCAGCGTCATATCGTTGCGCACCTCCTCGGTCAGCGGTTTGAATTGCTGGTCGTCGCTGAACTTCTCACGATACTCAGCCACACCCGTCAGCAGGTTCTTGCGCATGTCGAAGTTCGAGTTCAGGAAAATCTCCGTCTTCATCGCCTGGATGGTGTCTTCCGGCACGCTTTGCAGGGGCTTTATCTTGTGCTTCTCGTAATACTCCTCCTGCTCTGCCACACTATATACCGTCTGGAAGATTTTCTGTACCAGCAACTTGTCGCGATTCAGCACGGGGTGCAATAGGGTCAGCCCCTGGGCGTGGGCCTTGGGAATGCCTTGATCCAGACACATCGAGGCTATCTGCATCAGCAGCGTGGTCACCTTGTCCTCGTCGGGCAGTTCGAAATAGTGCCCCATCACGGACTCCACAATAAACGTCCAGTTCAGGTGGTAGGTCCTTGTAACGGTGCGGCCCGGCATCAGACGGTCTTCCTCGCGGCTGATCTCCACAGGCTGGGGTAGGGCGTGGCTGTCGGTGTCGGCATAGAACGGACGGGCCTCGGCGTTGTAGCCCGTCATAGGATCGGCACTCATATATATGGTTCGGTCCAATCGCGGCTCCAGAAACTTGATGTTAAAGCCAAACTGATTCTGATAAGCCCTGCGTGCCGTCTCGTATAGGTTTTTATGAAACTGCTTGATGTCCTGCTCTTTCACGGGCAACTTCTCACCTCTTTTGTTGGAACTCCCGAATAGCTCGCCCCTGCAGACAATCTTCACGCTCCTGCCTGAACCACCAAGGAAACACAGCATCGTCTCTGGCAACTTCTTGGCCAACTCCCTGATTTCCACTGCTTTTTCGTAGGTCGGAAGGTCGTTGACTTCCAACACCACCAGCCCGTTGTAGGCTATCATCTGCCTCTGTCCATTACGATTTATGTAGTCTGCGGCGAAACAGATTCTGGGCAGACGGATGCCTCCTTGCCACTGGATGGAAATCTGTCCGTCCTCCAGTCGGTGGGGATTCATCAGGTGGTATATCTCACGAGCGTACTTCACCGCTTTCTCTATCATCCCGTCTTTAATGGCTTGTGCCACCGCTGCTATCTCTACGCGGTTGATGACTTCTTTTTTGCCGTTCTTTTTCAGTACAGTTACTTTCATATGCTTTTTCTTTTTTATTTATGCTATTAATTTTGAAACAATGCTACAAAGATACGAATTAAAATGCGTAAATCCAAGAAAATCCGAATATATTTTTTTAATATCAGCCTACATGCCTACATAAAACTAGTGTTAAACCCTTTGCATATCGTGCTTTCCAGAGTTTTTAAGCCTACATAAAGCCTACATAATGCCTACATAAAGCCTACATGATTTTGCCCTTTTTCCCAATATTTACCCGTTTGGAGAACATGCCTATCAACCTCTACATCCCTATGCAGCAAAAATGCAACAGGTTTATTGCATATTTTACCATTAATGTTGTTTTGAAATTCTCTAGAGAATTTAGTGCTTAACTCCCTGTTCAGCAATCGCGAGTACGTTTGTCGGCGAAAAATTCTCTAGAGAATTTGTTTACTTACACTCATTCTACACCTTGTGCATACGCATTTCTAATTATGCTCCCTGCCTATGGAGACTTTAGAAAACACGTATTTTGACTTAAAAACATTCTATTTCATGTAGGCTGCATGTAGGCTTTGTGTAGGCTTTATGTAGGCTTGTAATCTTTGGAAATACCGATAATTATTAGCTTTATTGCTGTTTTTATGTAGGCATGTAGGCTTATTAGAAATATTTCTTTAATAATTTTTAGTAACAAAACAGGTAGAATAACACAAAAATCCAAGATTTCCTACAAAAACCTCTTAATTCTCGAGAAAATGATTTATCTTTGCAAAAATATTCATTCAATTCCATTCGTTATGATATACAAAATCAAGAAAGAGACCAAACCGACGCTCCAGACCTTCGGAAAATACAAGGCCGTTGCTGTTCACAACCAGACCATCGATAGCAAGCGGATTGTTAAGGAAACGGCCCAACGCACCTCTTTTAGCGAGGGTAACATCTTGGGCGTGCTGATGAGTGTGGCAGAAGTTGTAAACAGCCATCTGCGCGAGGGCGACCGTGTGCGTCTTCAGGACTGGGGCTTGATGAAACTCGAAATCGAGAGTGACAAAGTTGACGATCCTAAGACCTTCCGGGCTAAGAAGCATATCCGTGGCGTCCGCCTCCATTTCCTACCCGAGAGCTACGAAGGCTCGCAGACCCTCTACGAAGGCATCACCTACGAGAAGGAAAAATAGGATAAAAAACACATTTTTTTGTTCAATCGCAGTTTATTCCACAAAGTTTTTGTACCTTTGTACCAAGTATTACACACTGAAACAAGATATGGCAAAGAAAGAAAATACTACCTCAATAGGTTTTGAGGATGCGATATGGAGAGCTGCGGATAAACTTCGTGGTAATCTGAATGCTTCTGAATATGAAGGTGTGGTTCTTGGACTCATCTTCCTGAAATATATCAGCGACAAGTTTGAGGCGAAGTTTAAGGAGCTTTCCGAAGACGAATATGCTGACGTTGAGGATAAAGACGAATACGAAGCAGATGGTGTTTTCTTTGTTCCACAGGATGCACGATGGAGTGTCATCTCTCAGGCAGCGCACACCCCACAGATTGGTAAGGTGATAGATGATGCTTTGGAGGCAATAGAACGTGAGAATACCAAGTTGAAAGGTGTGCTACCTTCCAATTATGCCCGTCCTGAACTTGACAAACGTCGCTTGGGTGATGTGGTTGACCTGTTTACCAATATCCACATGCTGGCATCAGGTGATGAGAAAGACCTGCTTGGCAGAGTCTATGAATACTGCCTACAGAAATTCGCTTCTATGGAAGGCAAGAATGCTGGAGAATTCTACACCCCCAGCTGCATAGTCCGCACTATTGTGGAAATACTCCAGCCCTATGCAGGTCGTGTCTATGACCCCTGCTGTGGTTCGGGCGGTATGTTTGTTCAGAGTGCCAAGTTTATACAGAACCATCAGAAGGATATCAACAATATCAGCGTATATGGTCAGGAGGCAAACCCTTCTACATGGAAGATGGCTCATATGAATGTTGCCATTCGAGGTTTGGAAGCCAATCTGGGTACTACCTTGAAGGCAGATTTCATCATGGCAAATCCCCCCTTCAATCTCAGCGACTGGGGAGCAGACAAGCTGGAGAAAGATGTACGTTGGAAGTTTGGCATTCCACCAGCAGGCAACGCCAACTTTGCTTGGATGCAGCACATGATACACCACCTTTCCCCAACAGGCAGAATCGGTTTGGTATTGGCTAATGGTGCTCTATCTTCTCAGACAGGTGGTGAAGGTGTGATACGCCAAAAGATAGTAGAAGCCGACTTGGTGGAAGGCATTATTGCTTTGCCTTCTCAGTTATTCTACAGCACAGGTATTCCAGTCAGTCTTTGGTTCCTTTCTCGCAACAAGCAGCAGCCAGGCAAGGTATTGTTTATTGATGCCAGGAATATGGGTACTATGGTCACTCGTGCTGTACGAGAGTTGCAGCAGGATGATATTACGAAGATTGCCGACACCTTTGAAAGTTTCCGTAATGGTACTCTTGAAGACGAAAAAGGCTTCTGTGCAGTAAAGACTTTGCAGGACATCGCAGCACAAGACTTCATCCTAACTCCAGGACGCTATGTAGGCATAGCAGAGCAAGAAGATGACGGCGAACCATTTGCAGAGAAGATGCAACGCCTGACCTCAGAACTCAGCGGACTCTTTGCAGAGAGCCATCGTCTTGAAGATGAGATAAAGAAGCAATTAGGAAGTATTGGATTCTGTGTCGAATAAGAAGATGGAAGAGAATAAAAATACAACAATATTGGCAGAACAGCAGAATAATGTGCTGTTTCAGGATGCCTGTCAGATTATTGAGCAGGCTCAGGAATCGGCTTATCGTCAAGTCAACGAGACGCTGATTAAGCGTAATTGGCTCTTGGGCCTAAGAATTCAGCATGAGGTGTTGAAAGACAAACGTGCTGAGTATGGTGAACAGGTGGTAAAGGTTTTAGCAAAGGAACTGACCGCAAAATATGGCGAGGGTTTTACATGGAGAAATTTATATAACTATATTGATTTCTACTCAACATGTAACGGTTTTTTCTTGAATGAGAATGGCGAGCCTGCAAACGTTCAGACGATTTTGCACGCACTGAGTGCAAAATCTGAAAACATTTTCCACGCACTGCGTGCAAAATCTCCAATCAGGCTTTCATGGACCCATTACCGTATTATTTTACAGGAAAATACGGACAGAGGCAGAGTGTGGTATGAGCAAGAAGCAGCACGCGAAATGTGGAGTACACGTACCTTGCAGCGCAATGTTAGCAGCCAGTACTATCATCGTTTACTCCAGTCGCAGAATAAGGATGCTGTGCGAGGAGAGATGAAGCAACTGACGGCCCCGTTGCAAGACAAGTTGGAGTACCTGAAAAATCCTGTTTACATATATGCCAACGCAAGAAGAACTGCGTCGCGAGATTGAGCAACAGAAGGAATTTTTCCTTCTGCAACATAAGGAGGACGAGTGATTATGGAAGAGAACAAAAACATGACAAATGCGTTGATGATGACCTCACAAGACCTGATACAAGACCTGCGTCAGATCATTGAGGATGCGCGTGGTCATTTTGCATCAACAGCCAACTATGAGTTGACCATGATGTACTGGCATATTGGCGAGCGCATCAATCACGAAGTGCTTGGAAATCAGCGTGCTGAATATGGAAAACAAATTGTCGCATCAGTGTCGCGACAATTGCAGCAGGAGTATAATATTAAAGGATTTGATGAGAAGAACATCCGTAGAATGATGCAATTTACTTCACTTTTCCCAGACTCTCAAATTGTCGCGACAGTGTCACGACAATTGTCTTGGTCTCATTTTGTGGAAGTTCTTCCTCTCAAAGACGATCTTCAACGTGAGTTCTATTTGACACTTGCAGCATCCGAAAAATGGAGCGTGCGCAAGCTCCGCAAAGAAATCGACGGTATGCTTTTCGAGCGTACTGCTATCAGTGGCAAGCCTGATGAGTTTATCAAGAAAGAACTCTCCACTCTTCGCGACGATAACGTGATGTCGCCTGATTTGGTTTTCAAAAGCCCTTATTTCTTAGAGTTTACAGGTTTGAAAGGAATGTATAGCGAAAGAGACCTTGAGGATAGCCTTGTGGCACATCTTGAGCAGTTCATCATCGAACTGGGTAACGGCTTCAGTTTTGTAGCCCGTCAAAAGCGGATGATTATCGATGGTGAGGACTTCTATCTCGACTTGCTGTTCTACCATCGTCGTCTGCATCGCTTGATAGCTATTGAACTCAAGTTGGGTCGCTTCAAAGCTCAGTACAAAGGACAGATGGAACTTTATCTGCGTTGGTTGGAACAGAACGAGATGGAGCCAGGCGAGGATTCTCCACTTGGTTTGCTACTCTGTACTGAAGGTAGCGAAGAGCAAATTGAACTGCTCCAACTCGACAAGTCAGGCATCAAGGTTGCACAATACATGACAGAGCTGCCTCCACGTGATGTTTTGATGCGTCAGATTCAGAAATCCCTTGAAGCAGCCAAAGCTCGCTTCGAGAACAATTTTGACAAAAAGGAATGATGGAAGAGTGGAAAGAATATAAAACAGGTGAGCTTTGCAGAGAGCCATCGCTTGGAGGATGAGATCAAGAAGCAGTTGAGTAGTATTGGATTTAATATATAATGAATTATGAAAAAGTTATTAGTTTTATGTGTGGTGATATTTATTAGCATAAACCTATTTGCTATAGAAACATCAAGTTATGTGTCAACATCCCAAACGGGTGGTAGGTATGAAATCATACAGTCTAATATTAAAAGAAGTCTCTTTTTAAAATTAGACAAGTACAGTGGAGATGTTTTTCAGTACGTTCTAACTAGCGAGAATCGCGGAACTTGGCAAAGAATAGATATTCTTGGAAAAACAAATACAACCACCGCCACTATTTCTTTCCAGTTGTTCCTTGGTGGAATCGCAGCAGCTGATTGTATCCTTCTTGATATTAATTCAGGGGATACCTATAAGCTATATGAAGATACTGATACAAAAGAATTGTTTTTTTCAAAATTTGAATAAAGAATAAAGTCTGAAGGCACTTGTCTATGGGACTTAAATATCACATAAAAGGTACTGAAGAATTTGGCTATATTTATGTCAACAAGTTCTTGTATTCTTTTTATCTGTTTAAGAACACGATAAAAAGAATTACGGATTTGTATCAGAATGCTTCAGTTGGATTTTTAAAAGGATATGTTGCCCATTTCTGCTATTTACGCCTTATTTCTTTTGACACACTAATAAAAGTAGTGCTCCAAAATAAAGACTATCTTTCAGCTAACTGCATTTTAAGGATGCTTGGAGATAGCGTAGCAGTCTTCCGTTTAATATATATGGAACGGGATTTTAATATGCTCTTGTTGCGACATAGCCTTTATGTAATTGATGGTTGTGAGCGTAATTTAGATGTCCTTCCTGAAGAGAATCATAACAATGGTTTCATGTCTGAAGAAGAGTTGGCAAAATCCAATGAGATAACACGTATTAATCGTGAAGACCGCAAACGTAAAATTAAAGAAGCCGAAGAACTCATCAAGAATTCGCCACTAAAGACAAAAGACCAGGCTGCTTTTGATAAAATTGTGAAAGATAGAAACTGGAAATTCAAGGAGTTTAAGGCCTACAATAAAATAGGCAGCAATCAATACAAATGGCAAGATTTGTATAAACTGATAGGATGTTGTGAAGGCTTTGACCTGCTTTCATTTATATCTCAGTTTGCCCATGGATTAAGTATGAGCAATCTTATTATCTCGATGACGGAAGATAACATCAACGGAATTGTTTCTGAGGCAGATTATCTACTTCAAACATTACACGAATATACACTACGCATTTTTCAAGAAGAGCATTGCTATATCCTTGAAGGCCTCCTTGACCCCAAGATGCGTGATCAGATATTAGCCTGTTTCGATGAACAACACCGACCAAGTGTTGAAGACTGGGAACGGGATGTAAGTAACCAATTAAGGAAAGCATGTTATATGCCTCCTGTTGTTTAAATTGAAAATTCTCATTTATGGAAGAGTGGAAAGAATATAAGTTAAAAGATGTAACATCTGTTTTGGGGGATGGAATTCATGGAACTCCCAAATATGATGAAAATGGGGCTGTATTCTTTATTAATGGCAACAATTTAGAAAATGGGAAAATTATAATTAAAGAAAATACAAGGAGAGTCTCAGTTGAGGAATCAATAAAACATAGAAAACCCTTAACTGATCGTACTATACTTGTTTCTATAAATGGCACACTTGGAAATGTTGCGCGATATAATGGTGAACCTTGTATATTAGGTAAGAGTGCATGTTATTTCAACGTAAAAGAGGAATTTGACTTGATTTTTATTTATTATGTTGTGGCAAATGGTGAGTTTCGTAAAGACATAGAAAGACTTGCTACAGGAACAACTATCAAGAATGTTTCTTTGGAGACCATGCGTAATTACACGTTCTATGCCCCCTCTTTAATAACTCAAAAGCAAATAGCCTCCATCCTCAAATCTCTTGATGATAAAATTGAGGTTAATCGTAAGATAAACGAGAATTTGGAGCAGCAGGCACAGGCTTTGTTTAAGTCTTGGTTTGTAGATTTTGAGCCCTTCAAAAATGGAGAGTTTGTGGAGTCAGAATTAGGAATGATTCCGAAAGGGTGGAGAGTTTGTAGGGCCGATGAAGTGTTTGAAATAAATATTGGAAAAACACCACCTAGGAAAGAGTCTGAATGGTTTACAGAATCTAAAGAAGATAATGTCTGGGTATCAATTGCCGACATGGGCAGTAGCGGGGTCTTTATTTCTGATTCAAGCGAATATCTGACAGATGAAGCAATAAAGCAATTCAACGTCTTGATGGTTGAAAAGGATTCCGTTTTACTCAGTTTCAAATTAACTGTGGGTAGAGTTGCAATAGCAGATACAAGGTTGACAACAAATGAAGCAATAGCACGTTTTATTCTTCCAGACAAATGCTATCGTGAATTCTTATACTTATACCTCAAACAATACAAGTATGAGAATCTGGGGAGCACTTCATCAATTGCGACAGCTGTCAATTCAAAGACAATAAAGGGGATGAAGCTAACAGTGCCTCCAACGGATATAATCGAGAGTTTTAGTAATAATACAAGACCTCTCTTTGAACAAATCCGTAGTTTGCAGCAAGAATCCCGTCGCCTCGCGACTCTTCGTGATACCCTCCTTCCGAAGTTGATGTCTGGAGAATTGAAAGTAAATGAAGTAGAAATCTAAAAAGAAATATTATGGATATAACTGAAAAATCAAAAGAGTATGCTAAAGGCAAGGCTTTCGAGGCCATGACTGCAGCTATTGAGCAGGCTTATGCTGATGGGTATAATGATGGTATGCAACATAGGGAGAATCTCATCTTAGAGTCTATAGTGGATGGTGTGGAATATGTTGACTTAGACCTTGAATCTGGACTATTGTGGTCTTCAACATACTTAAAGAAAAACGATAGATACAGTTTGCTTCCATATATAGAAGCATCTAAACTTCATATTCCAACAAAAGAGAATTTTGATGAACTTTTTAGGCTTTGTGCCATTGATTATAACAATGTCAATAAATCAGAAGGAATACGATTTACAGGAAGAAATGGACGAACGTTAATAATTCCGTATCTTCATGTCGAGGAAATAAAATATGATAATTATCGTTTACATTTTCATTTTTGGTTGAAAGATGACGAAGAAAATGAAAATAAGAATTATGCATATAATGACGTAAAGGATGACAACATAGTTGGTAATGTTGCTAAAATTTTCATGGGCTACAAATTGCCTGTCATGTTAGTAAAAGAAAGATAGGATAAATAAAGCTACTATGGATATCATATTTATGATAGTATGTGGTGGACTCTGGATAATACTAGGGTTAATTCTAGTTGTTGGCGTAATATATATTAGTTACGCAACGTATGTTTATTGGAAGAAAGAGAAACTGAATGAGTATGAAAGATTATATCGGTATGTTTCAGATGAATTTCATATATTTCAGTTTGATAATAAAAACCTCAATAAATCTAAAGCCCTATACAAATTTTTTTCAGATAAAACCAATTATAAAAAAGCTCTAAATTTAAAACAATATAATGATTTTAGAACCGAAAATTACAATCAATATCCAATTACTGGTTTTGAAAAAGAAGATTTAAAGAAAAAGAGACAATTTTCATATCAATATGAGAAACTTGTTTATGATATATTTTCTCCTTGGGGTATATATGTAACAGACGATAAATGGCTTCTTAGTCGTAAATTAAATGCAATTGAAATAATTGACAGGATTGGCGAAAAACTTGGATTAATGTTATTAGATTCAATTAAGCTTTTTGATGAATTTATAAAAAATGGGTTGATCCAAAAAACGAGTAATGGATTTTATATTATGGGTTATACACTCTTTTATTGGGATTGTGTATCTAAAAAGGACTGGTCCTTCTCAAAGTGGATGACGTTTAAAAAGAATCATATTTATAGAGACGCTGAACTTAAAGATTTTATAGAAGAGTATGGATCCTATGAAATAATAAATGAAAATAATCGATGGTATATCAGATTTGGTGAGTCTCGAAATTATTTAGTTAACATTAATATAATTCAACAGGAGATTATATATCTCATTTATTCTTGGGATGGAGACCCAAGTAAGCGTATATGGGATTTCCAATTTGAATCTGATAAAAGTGATGAAACAAAAAACAGAATCATCAAAATGATTGAAGATAATATTCAGAACCTTGGTGTTTCAGATTACAGTTTAGTATACTGGAATAAGAATTATAAAAACGCCTATGAGTACCAACAAGTTCACAGAAAACAGCTATGAGCAAGTATCCCGTCGCCTCGCGACTCTCCGTGACACCCTCCTTCCAAAGCTGATGTCGGGAGAACTAAAAGTAAATGATATACATTAATATAACATGAATACCAACCACCATACAGAAGAGAGTTACGAGAATACGCTGATACAACTATTCCAAGATTTGGGATATCAGTATGAGTGTGGATATGACGTGGAGCGTGACTACAGGAATCCTTATTATGACTCAGATTTGCGCGAAGGTTTGCGTAGGCTGAATCCTATGTTGAGTGAAGAGGTGCTGAATGAGGCTTTTCGCTTGATTACTCATGTGAATGAGGGTGTTCTGGAGCAGCGTAACGAGCAGTTGATGGACTATCTGCAGAATGGTGTGGAGGTGAAGTATGCAGAAGGTGGACGTTCAAAGACAGCCCTTGTAAATCTGATAAACTATGACAGTCCCTTGCAGAATCATTTCAAGGTGGTGAATCAGTGGTCTGTCGTTGAATATGATAAAATACGTTGTGACTTGGTGGTATTCATCAATGGTCTGCCTCTTGTTGTGATAGAATTAAAATCACCCACAAGGGAAGAAGCCAGTGATGAGGATGCCTATCTGCAAATAAAGCAGTATCAGCAGAAATGTCCTTCTCTGTTTGTATATAATGCTTTCTCAGTTATCAGCGACCAACTCACTTCAAAGGCAGGAACAATCACTGCGAAGGAAAACCGCTACATGGAATGGAAGAGTGTAGATGGGACAGTAGAGACAAATGCCATAGCTGACTACGAAACATTCTTCAATGGTATCTTCAGGAGGGAAAGACTCATTGATATCATACAGAACTTCATCTGCTTTGACCATAAGGACGGAAAGATAGCAAAAATAATGGGAGCCTATCATCAATACTTTGCTGTGAATAAGGCTTTGGTAAAGACAGATACGGCAATAGGTGGCGATGGTAAGATTGGTGTCTTCTGGCACACACAAGGTTCAGGAAAGAGTCTCTCAATGGTGTTTTATGTGCATAGGTTGATACAGCTCTATCCACAATGCACCATAGTGGTGGTGACAGACAGAAACGATTTGGACCAGCAGCTATATGAGCAGTTTGCAGGATGCCAGAAGTTTATCAGACAGGAACCGCAACGTGTTGGCTTCGACCTGAATGAAAAGGGTAAGCTTACCAAGACAGCAGGACGTGAAGACCTCGTAAGGAAATTGAAAGACTTACAGACAGGAGGCGTTATCTTCACCACCATTCAGAAGTTTGAAGAAGGAACAGGGCTGCTGAGTGATAGGAATAACATCATAGTAATAACAGACGAGGCACACCGTTCACAATATGGTGATGAACATTGGGATGCGAAAGCAGAGAAGATGAAGAAAGGCTTTGCGCTATTCATGCGCGAGTCATTGCCTCATGCCTCGTTTATAGGTTTTACAGGTACACCAATATCTCAAAGGGATAGAGATACAAAGGAGGTGTTTGGTGACTATATAGATGTATATGATATGACTCAGGCTGTTGCCGATGGCGCAACAAAACCAGTCTATTATGAAAGCCGTGTTATCAAACTGAATCTGAATGACGATGCCTTGCGGAAACTGGATGAAGAGTTTGATAATCTGGCAGACGAAGGAGCAACTGATGAACAGATAAACAAGGCACGTCAGGAGAATAGCGGACTGAAAGAGATATTATGTCATCCTGATACGATAGGGAGTCTCTGTAAAGACATCATAGAACACTACGAGAAGAATCGCCAGTATGAACTGACAGGTAAGGCGATGATAGTGGCATACAACAAAGAGGCTGCTGTGAAGATATACAGGAAGATGCTGGAGATGCGCCCCGGATGGACTGAGAAGATTCATGTAGTGGCAAGTGCTGCAAATAATGACAAGGAAGAATGGCACGATGTGATAGATGCCAAGCGGAACAAAGAATATGCAGCCCTCTTCAAGGATGACAATAGCCCAATGAAGATTGCCATTGTTGTAGATATGTGGCTGACAGGTTTTGATGTGCCAAGTCTTGCAACCATGTATGTCTATAAACCAATGAAGGAACACAATCTGATGCAGGCTATAGCTCGCGTAAATCGTGTGTTCCCTGAAAAGGAAGGTGGCTTGGTTGTAGATTATGTGGGTATAGCAGGCGCTTTGAAACAAGCTATGCAGGACTATACAAGTCGTGACAAGAAGCAGTTTGGTGACCCTGATATTGGAAAGACGGCATTAGTAAAGTTCCAAGAGAAGTTAGAGATATGTCGCGACCTGTTGCATGGATTTGATTATAGCGGATGGTATGAAGGTACAGACCCAGAACGCAGCAAACTGATTACAAGTGGAGTGAACTTCATGCTGGAGGGAGATAAGCAGGAAAGACACAAAAACTTTATTACTGAAAGCCAATTACTGCATAATGCACAGACATTGTGTAAGTCGTTGATTCCTGATCATGATAAGCTGGAAGTCACCTTCATGGATGCTGTGAGGGTTATGCTTCTAAGACTGGATGCAAAGGGAACCACCATATCGAAACATGATATCAACGAGCGAATATCTCGCTTATTGGAACAGAGTCTGCAAAGTCAGGGTGTGGAGGTGCTGACCCCCAATGTGAAGTTCTCACTATTTGATAAGAGTTTCCTGAATGAGATAAAGAAGATGAAAGAACGTAATCTGGCTCTGAAACTTTTGGAGAATCTTGTTCGGGATAAAATACGGAAATTTGAACGAACCAATATCGTACAAAGTCTGAAATTCAGCGAAATGATGAATAATGCTCTGTCTAACTACCTAAAGGGTATGCTAACCAATGAAGAGGTGATAGCAGAACTGCTTAGGATGGCAGAAGAAATCAAGCGATGCGAAGAGGAAGGCAATGAGTTGGGACTGACAACAGAAGAGAAGGCTTTCTATGATGCTTTGTCATCACCACAGGGAGTAAAGGATGCCTATTCAAATGAGGAATTCGTAAAACTCACAAAAGAACTGACAGAGCAGCTTCGCAAGAATAGAACCATAGACTGGAATCACAAGGATTCTGCACGTGCCAAGATGCGAGTGATGGTGAAACGTCTGCTGAAGAAATATCACTATCCACCAGAGGGACAGGAGCAGGCTCTTCAAACGGTAATGGCTCAATGTAACAGATGGGCTGATGATGAAGGAAACTTTACGTTTGTGACATCTCGCTCTCAAACAAATGGCAGGAAGGCTGCGGAAATACAACTTATTCCAGAAGGCTCGATGCTTAAGGATATTGAAGTTGATGACGATGTGCGCCGCTTAGTTCACAATATGATGGAACTTTATGAGGGTACAACTATCATGAATATTGTCATAGAATGTCAGAAAGAGTATCAGCAGAAATATTTCAGCATGAAAACTAATGACTGGCGCCACCTGGTTCGTGACTATGTCAGAATGGTTACTGAACGTCCAGAACTTCAAGAGGAAGAGGTGTTCAGGTTTGTGATGGCAGGGTAATCACTCAACAGCATATTTGTCCGTCAATTGTCCGTCAAATTTTGAATTTGGAGAAAAAGAAAACTCTCAGAATCCTTTGTTTATCGGGTTCTGAACACTAGGGACAGGTCAGCGTTTCACTCCTAAAAAAACGGACGGTTCCCATGAGTTGCTTTGAATCTGAAATGGATAGTCTCGTTTAATAGCTCTACGGCCTGATGGAAGATGAACCAGAGGTCGCTGTTCCCAAAGGGAGGTAAAGCAAATCAAAATCGTTGAAGGAAAAGAATAGTACTATCCAATATGCTTAATCTCTGCATCTACCACAAAGATGTCTCCTTCATCATCGACAAGAACATTGCGTGGAACAAGGTCCCATACCTCATACGCTCCATTAGAGAAATGCCCCTCTTGGGTAGTATTCTCGAAACCAAGAGCTGCCATATAGGTGTCTATCATAATCTGGGTGGCAGGATGGGCATCTGCAATGCGCGGCTGGGTGATAACTGGCTGAACCGTGCGACCATCAAAGCCAGCAAAACCATAGAAGGAATAGGCTGTGTCAGGGAAAAGCAGATTGTGCATCAGAATCTTTTTGAGCAGGGCTACTATACTTCCACTGTTCAAAAGGTTGTTCACTTTATATATAATGTTGTCAGCAACATAAGTGTCATTCTCATTCCCACTCGGACCAGGTACACCCAAGTCGAAAATGTCCATCATGGGAATCCAATAGCCGCCAGCTTTAGCCATTTGCTCAGCAGCACGCTGCTCTACCTCAAAATGACTTACATCTGCTTGGCTATCTCGAAGTTGCGCTTCATGTATAGCGCAAAGTCGATCGA
The DNA here is from genome assembly GCA_902770195.1 of uncultured Prevotellaceae bacterium. Classification (GTDB taxonomy): domain Bacteria; phylum Bacteroidota; class Bacteroidia; order Bacteroidales; family Bacteroidaceae; genus Prevotella. The sequence continues at coordinate 65,353 of CACXSA010000014.1, read as the reverse complement.
GCTCATCGGCGATTGCTGCGATGCGGCTATTTTCCGCATCTTGCGCTCCGTTGCCTCCTTGTGGAACTGGTTGAGATATGTCATGACTCATCTTTGCTTAGAATTTCACAGGGGCAAAGATACGACAATTTAGCGAAACAAACAAATAAAACAATAAAAATCTACCAATATGACAAAACTGGAAAAGCTATACAGCATCATTGAGAACTCCCGCGATGGGAACACTAGGGACAGGTCAGCGTTTCACTTGTTATCCCATGCCACGGGAAGAGGTGAGTGATGGCTCTTTGACCTGAAGGTGCCGCTCGGCATCCCGAAGGGTGACGCTTGCCTTAGCAAGAAAGCGACCTGAGGGTCGAGCGGAGGGAAGATGGAAGAGGTAAGATGGAAGAGGTAAGATGGAAGAGGTAAGATGGAAGATGGAAGATGGAAGAGGTAAGATGGAAGAAAAAAGTTGCTTAAAATTCGATTAACATAATAATTGTGCGCTACAAATGCGCTACAAATTTTGAATTTGGAGAAAAAGAAAACTCTCAGAATCCTTTGTTTATCGGGTTCTGAGAGTTTGTCGTGAGGTGCCTGGCGGATTCGAACCGCCGTGGACGGTTTTGCAGACCGTAGACTAAGCCACTCATCCAAGGCACCGAGTTTGCTACGTTTCTGTCTTAGCGGATGCAAAGATACTATATTTTTCGGGACTGACCAAACTTTTTGCAATTTTTTTTTAGTTCACACTCATCGCAGGGGTCAGAATGTCCTTTTACTATCTTGTATATACGCAGGAATGCATATCCTGCCGCTAATATGAGAATGATAATAACAGATATCGTCTGAATCATTGTCCTTCTGTTTGCAGGTGGCTGTTCAGCTCCTCAGTTTGCGAAGCAGCACCTTGTTGATAGCCTGAATTTTCCGACCTCCCTTCTCAAGGTCATCGACAATGTCTTCGCGTACATTATTTATATTGTTAAAGAAATCGCTGAAGGCGTTGAGCACCTGGTTGGGTTGTGCCTTGTCTTCAGGGATGTTGGGATTGATAATGATGCGAATGCCCATGTGCTCAATGGATACATCAATGTCCTTGCCGGTCATGATGGGGTCGCCGTCGTAGTGGATGGCTCCGGGTTGCGTGCGACGGATATGGATATTCTTGGTACGGAAAGTCTTTATCTTTGAATTGTTGCCTAGTGTTTTCATGAACAGGTCGGCAGCAATCTGCGGTGCCTCAATGGCATCGAAGGGCTCCATGATGATGACGTCCATCATACCGTCTTTCATGGTAGCTCCTGGAGCGATGTAGGCGTTGTTCCCATATTGCGATGCATTGGCACAGGCTATGAGGAAGGCCCGATAGCGGGTGGTTCCTGTGCTATCTACGATTTCGTAGGTCTCTGGACGGTATTTAAGCCCTTCTTTCAGCACATTCTCGATATAGGTGATTGGACCACGCTTCCCAGCTTCTGCGAACTTGAGCGAGATAAAAGCATCGAAGCCCATGCCGCAGGTACAGAAAAATGGAAGTCCGTTGATGACACCATAGTCGAAAGAGTCGATGGCGCAGTTGTTGATGAGTTCCAGGGCACCACTCACATCAATGGGAATGCAGAGATGCCGAGCTAGTCCGTTGCCAGAACCGCAGGGAATGATGCCCAGTGCTGTATTCGTATGCACTAGCGAGCGTGCCACTTCGTTGACGGTTCCGTCGCCACCAACAGCCACCACGATATCCACGCCCTCAGCGGCACACTGGCGGGCTATCTCGGCAGCATGACCCCTATATTGGGTGAATCGCAATTCTGGGTCGAACTGTGAATAATCGAGCATCTGGTCGATGAGTTCTGGGAGATCATCCTTTTTCTGTGTGCCCGATATAGGGTTGATGATAAATATGATGCGTTTTTTTTTGCTCATCTTGTTGCAAAATTACAAAAAAAGCTTGAAATATGTGGCTTAAAATGAATAAATTTGTACGTAAGGGTGAAATATATGTTTTTTTTTGCAATATTTGATAAAAATTGTGTAACTTTGCACCAAATTTCAAGAATAGCTTTGCTATACCTATATTAAAATGGGACAATTACAAGAAAAGTACAAACATTATCGCGAGCCACAAAAATTCATGGAGGCTGGCGTATATCCTTATTTCCGTGAGATAACTGGAAAACAGGGAACAGAAGTTGAGATGGGCGGTCACAAAGTGCTGATGTTCGGTTCTAACGCCTATACCGGCCTGACGGGTGATCAGCGCATTATTGACGCCGCAAAGCGAGCATTGGACCAGTATGGTTCCGGATGTGCCGGAAGCCGATTCCTGAATGGTACGTTGGACTTGCATGTGAAGCTGGAGAAGGAGATCTCCGAGTTTATCCACAAGGATGACTGCCTTTGCTTCTCTACCGGTTTCTCCGTAAACCAGGGTGTGTTGGCAATGGTAGTCGGCAAAGACGACTATATTATCTGTGATGACCGTGACCATGCTTCTATTGTGGACGGACGTCGTCTTTCGTTTGCTCGTCAACTGCATTACAAGCACAACGATATGGACGATTTGGAGCGTGTGCTCCAGAAGTTGCCCCAAGAGGCTATCAAACTGATTGTGGTGGACGGAGTGTTCTCTATGGAGGGCGATTTGGCAAAGTTGCCCGAGATTGTGAAGCTGAAGCATAAATATAATTGTTCCATCATGGTGGATGAAGCCCACGGCATTGGTGTGTTCGGTGACCACGGACGTGGTGTCTGCGACTATTTCGGACTGACTGACGAGGTTGATTTGATCATGGGTACCTTCTCGAAATCCCTGGCCTCTATTGGTGGTTTCATCGCTTCCGACAAGGATACCATCAACTTCCTCCGCCATACCTGTCGTACCTATATCTTCTCAGCTTCCAATACACCAGCAGCAACAGCTGCAGCCCTGGAAGCTCTGCATATCCTGCAGCAAGAGCCTGAGCGCATTGAGAAGTTGTGGAATGTAACAAAGTATGCCTTAAAGCGTTTCAGTGAAGAAGGTTTTGAAATTGGTGATACGGAAAGTCCCATCATCCCGTTGTATGTGCGTGATGTAGAAAAGACATTCTTGGTAACTGCCCTGGCTTTCAATGCAGGTGTGTTTATTAACCCTGTTATTCCACCAGCTTGTGCCCCGCAGGACACTTTGGTGCGTTATGCTCTGATGGCTACTCATACGGAAGAGCAGGTAGAACGCTCTGTTCGCGCCCTGAAGAAAATCTTCGTTGAACAGGGAATCATCAAATAAGAAAAATAATTGCCGAAAAGTTTGCAAGGGTCACAGAAAATGTGTACCTTTGCATCCGATTTCGGAAAAAGTATCGAAATAGCGAGGTGTAGCGCAGTTGGTAGCGTTCCTGGTTTGGGACCAGGCTGTCGCAGGTTCGAGTCCTGTCACCTCGACTCAGTTCAACGAAAAAGAGGATGTGTCAATTCTGATACATCCTCTGTTTATAGCCAGGGAGCCTTTCTTTATCAAACCTGATTCTATGCGTACAAAATTTAATACTTGAAAATTTGGTAATAACCATTTTATTTGTTACTTTTGCATTTAAATAAAATATGTTTGTAGCCTACAACCTGTAATGATTAAAAATATACTACTGAAAATCAGTTTTATAGTCGGTATGCTGGTCATGGTGACCGGTGTTCATGGACAGGACAACGAACATGTGTTTTTCGTGTTCGATGCTTCAAACGGTATTGCTGCCAACAGTGCGCAAACCATTCTCTGTACCAAGACGGGTCGGATGGTGATAACTACTATAGGACATGTGAATTTCTATGATGGCTATTCTTTCGACCATATCTCTCCCCAAGAATCGGATTTGTATCATCTGGAGAAATATACTGGCCATTATCGCCTGATGTTTGACAAGCACCACCATTTGTGGCTGAAGGATAATCACAATGTGGTGTGTGTGAACTTGACTTTAGAGAACATTGTGCACGACGTGAAGTCTGTGTTCCGTACATTGGGTGTGGAGAAAAGGGTGGATGACTTGTTTACCGATAGTGAAAATAATCTGTGGGTTCTCACTGGGAACCAGTTGTCGAGTCCAGATTGTCCTCTGGATATTTCGCTACGCCAGAATGTTGTCCTGCATGATGTTGATGTGTACGATACACAATATGTGCTGTTGTTCTATGAGGATGGAATGGTGTCTGCCTTTAATATGCAGACGGGTGAGCATGCTTTTGACATAGAGACACCAGAGGCGGAGGCAAAGAAATATGTGGAGTCATCGGTAATCTATCCTTATGAAAAGGGGTTCTATCAGATTCGTAACAGTACGTCGGAGGGCGAACTTCGCTATTTGGATGTGGAGAAGCGTGAATGGACTGATGTGATGAGACTTCCATACCGTCTGAACAACATGGTGGCACATAATGGCAAACTTTATGTGGCAGCTCAGTTTGGCTATTGGATATTTAATTTGGCTTCGGGTGAGAAAAATTATGTAGAACAACTGACGCTGAGCAAGGGAAGAAAGCTAAGAACCGATGTGAACACCATCGCTTTCGACCGTCAGGGTGGTATGTGGATTGGTACGGAAATGAGGGGATTGTTGTATGCCAAACCATACCCGTCGCCTATTAAGTCCTATTCATGGAATGAGCAGGAGTCTTTTGACCTTTATCGGAAAATGGCAGAAAAGCTGGACCTGACGCCCAGACCGTACATACACCATGTGAATGCTGTCTATACTGACAGTCGTGGATGGAAATGGACGGGACTCTACTCAGGACTTAAACTGGAGACGAAGACGGGAAAAGTGCGAATATTCAAGCGTAAGGATGGACTGAGAAATGAAATGGTGCATGCCATTGTGGAAGATGCAAGTCACGATATCTGGGTAAGCACAAGTTTCGGTATTTCGCACTTGTTCGTGAATGATACAGCAGTATATAGGATTGAGACGTATGTCAATCAAGATGACGTCCCGAACGAGGCATTTGTCAACGGAGCCGCCGCTCTCTTGGACAACGGGGATATTGTCATGCAGTCGCTGGACCACATGGTGGTGTTCAATCCTGCTTCGTTTCATTCGCTGACAACAGATGAATTCCTGCTCTATCCAAAACTGGTCCACCTGGAGATGAATGGTATGGACGTGGAACCGGGAAAGGAATATGACGGGACGATGATTCTGGATAAAGCGGTGACGCGTACGAAGGACATCAACCTGGAGTATAACCAGAATACGGTGAAGATGCAATTCTCTGCATTGAATTATTTCCGTCCGATGCAAACCTATTACCGTGTCAGGGTGAAAGGGATTAACAAATATAAAAACTGGAAGTTAATGTCGCATGGGTTGACTCCTGAATATGTGGATAAATATGGCATGCTGAACCTGACATTGTTGAACTTGGAGCCGGGACGTTACGAGATAGAACTGCAGGCTTCGATGACGCTAGACCATTGGCAAGCGGAGCCTTATGTGTGGATTATTACGGTGCATCAGCCCTGGTGGCGTTCCACGGGTATCTACTACCTGTTGATTCTGGTGATTTTTGGACTGCTTTTGGTCAACTTCCTCATTTTCAACAAAAATGTGAAGATGGGCATGATACGCCATAACGAGGAAATCAAGGTGGTAGGCCGTGTGAAACAGTTTGCCAACCGTTGTGAGGCGCAAAGAGCGGAAATACTGACTCCAAACAAGCTGATGCAGGAAAGGGAAGAGGAGAGTGCCAATCAGATAATGAGCAAAGAGTTCATCGATGTTATGTTGAAGCTTGTTCCGTATATCATTAATGAAAAGAATAATCATCACATAAGCATGAAGGACCTGGAAGAAAAGTCTCAAGTGTCGAAATCGCAGCTGTATTATCTGCTGTCAACCAATGTTGACAAGAATCCGCAACAGTTAGTGAGTCGTTTGCGCTTAGAGGAAGCGGCACAGTTGGTTAGAACGACAACGATGGATTTTGAGAAGATTGCTGAGAAATGCCATTATGTGTCGCCTAATTATTTCTTTGCAGCCTTCTATCATCACTTCCGAATGACGCCAAGTGACTATCGTAATTGCAAAGAATTATAACCTACCAGTCGCCAAGTGCGGTCGTCGGTTCCCTTATAATAAACCAGAACCTGATAACGATTTTCTGTTTGGAAGAAATTGCCTTCAGAGGGTGGAATCGTTCCGTCGGCAGTAATGTATTGATAGGAATAATAACCTTGTTTTTGGAAAACAGATGCATAATAGCTCTGTGATGCTGCATCATAAGTCATCCGGTAGGTTTCTCGGTTGTCGTCGGTTGTCCATTGTCCCCAGAGGTAAATGATGCCTTGATAGGGGGCTTGTAATGTGTAGTTCACCCACACATAGTCGCAGGTGTAGTCAGACTCCGTGCGATCGCTGTTTCGGATGATAAATGCACCATCGGCATCGACATCGGTGAGGTAATTTCTGCGTACAGTAGAAGTAAAGGGATAGGCTTGGAAGTAGTGACCGTCCCACTCAATACGGTCAAGTCCCATCGTCGTGTGCTTCACGTCAAGTACCTCGAATTTGTGATATTCGTTGCCGGCATCAAAAATGAGTTGTCGGTTGTGTTGCCACGAAGCACCCAAATGATTGACGAGGGTAGGGCGCAGACAGATACGGGCTCCCTGTTCGAACCAGTTTTGCATGACAACAGTATATATTTCCCTGTCGGGCTGGAGGACGCGTAAGTGGTTGTATTTGACTGAGAAGCTGACTTGTTGATGGCTGTCGTTATGGTCAATGTCAGTATTGGTAGTGGCTTCAATACCTACAGTCATCAGAGGTTCTACCACATAGAATTCCACTTCGAACAAACGCTCATGGTCGGCATCTTCATCGAACACGGTAAGTCGGTAGTTGCCACTCATTTTCAGTTTGCACTGCTCATTGGGAATGTGGAACTGGTAGTGGGTATAGAGCACGGTGGTGTTGATGGAATTACGATAATCGTCTATGGGATTATCGTTGAAACCGTTAAGCCAGTCACTTTCAAAAATATCATCAGAGGTGCTCCAATCGGCTTCGCAATGTTCTAACCGATAGGTAAGCCGATGGACATCATGAGAGAGTTCGTCGAAACCTACCACCAACCGATCGGGACTATGGAGTGTCATGACAGGACGATTAAGCCAGTCGCCATTGACAATGCTTGTGAGCGACTTGACCCTCGGCGAGTAAATGTGGTTAGAAGCCCATCCACATGTTGCTGTAAGGCATAGAAAGAACAATATTCGTAACTTCATGGTGCAAAGATAATGATTTTTTTCGTATCTTTGCAAGCAGAAATGAGAAAGATTGCAATTCTGACGGTTAGTTTCATGGCAATGCTAATCGTATCGTGCGGACAGAAGAAGAAAGATGCGGCTTACTATGAACACATGGTTGACAGTATCAGGAAGGCGGAGCAAGTGAAAGAACTACGTCGCCAGGCGGGTATTTCAGACGTTGATCCGCTGGAGGATTTTTTCTTGAAGTTGAGCTTGCGGTCGTTGCCTGTTCAGTCGGAAGGCAGGAAATGGGAGAAATTGGGTGAGTTTACCAAGGTACCCCGTACGCTGAACGAGCATTTCGGATATCTCTCGGCAGCAGAGCTACAGGTCATGTCCTTGCCGAGGGCAGGCAGATACCAGGTTGTAATGTTACTGGAAATGCAGGACTCCATAACCCCTGCGTTGTATCTCTATACGTTGGATCATGAGCATCGTAATATAGACCAGTTGTGTATCTATGAAGAGCGAGCAGAAGATAGGGCTACTGATTTCGGTAGGACCATGATGGATTATTACATCACGAGTGATTGGGAGATTACGCTGATGAAATACTATCTTTCAAACGAAGCGACGAGTCCCCAGTTGGAGGAGACTCGTCGATATGTCATTAACAAGGAAGGACGATTTGAAGAAGTGATTATAGAACTGTAGCCTCTGTACAAAAGTCTGCATTCTCACTACTGGATAACCACCTTGACAGGTTGCTCTACTTCCTTCTTCCAAGCCTTCAGATAGTTGAACCAATCTTTTGCAGAATGATAGCCAAAGGTCTCATTGTCGGATGTGTATGTTACTTTGTAGTTCATGTGGTTCCCCTTAATCTGAAGGACATAGGTGTAGTTATCCTTGTTGGCAGGTTCTTCGCTGATAATATTCTTCTGAGGAATGAGTATAGCCAGTCCGACTGTTTCACGCTTCCACTGAGTGGTGTCTGTCGCAGGATAGTCTGTACCCCAGCAGGCACGCAAACCTTCCTTGTCGGAAAACTCTTCAGAACCTTTCACGTTGATAATACCTGTTGAGAAGCGATAGTCGGTGACATCCTTGTTGAAGAATACATCAACATCGGTATCGCGATGACCGGCATATTGTGTGTAGCGAAGGGTCATAGTAACGGGAGATTTGCTAGCGTCGCACTTCCATCCACGATCTACAATCTCAACGATGGCACGAAGTGGACCGTAGCTAACCACACGTTGGGTGCGTGTGCGGACTGGTTCTACGAGTGTTGGCTTTTGACCATCCCATCCACGGAAAGCACCAAGACCGAAGGTCTGACCCACCCAAAGCACATCATCGCCATATCCTTTAGCCTTCAGCTCATTTGGGGTATAGAACTGTGTTTCTTTCAATTCTAATTGCTGATGGAACTTACCGTATAGGTCAAGCGTCTGGCGAGCATCGAAGTAAATGCGAATTCCGTTGAGCTCGCTCTCAAAATCGACACCATGATGGTGCTGTATATTGTAAGTATAGGCCGCATCGCCACGAGCGGTGAGTTGTTCGATGTAATTGTTCTGCTGATGTTTCTTAAGGGTTTTGTCGCGTGTGTTGGCAAGTACCATTTCTGCATAAGTGCGGGCTGGGTAGGTGCGAGGCTCTCCTTCGTCCATTAATGTGATAATGTATTCTTTTTGCTCCTTTTTGCCAAGTTCAGCCAGGAAACAAAGTTCGTCAAAACTGTCATCGCTGTTCAGGTCATCCAATTGACATGGAATCTCTTTGCCAGAGAGGGTAACGAGTGCAGAGCGCACTTCGCCATAGGAAGCTAATGAGAGAACGACAGGTACATCTGTGCGTGCCATATTACCAGGATTGAATACCTTGACGGTGAGTGTTCTGCTGGCGAAAGCCATACTGCTGAGTAGGGTCAGCAAAAGGAGTGAGGAAATTCTTTTCATTTTTGTATTGAAAAATAGTTTTGTTTCATGCAAATTTCACACAAATAAATGAATTTATGGTAAAAAAGCTCCTATTTTTTATTTTTTTTAGTTAGAAATTTGGATTTTAAAACAATTTTTAGTAATTTTGCAGTGAAATTTAATATAATTTAAAGACTTTTCTTGTTCTAATGTTCAAAATATACGGAATACTGATATTAGCGATGTTGTTGTGTATCGGCTGTCAGTGGCAGTTGAAGCCCAACGATATTGATGGTACTGAACAACGTACCAGTATTCAGCGTTATGACCGTATAGAGAGTCTTTATCTGACCACAGGAGATTTCTCTGCTCTTCAACAGATGAATACTGATTATCCTACGCAAACACGCATGCTGTTGGAAGATGTGCTTCAGCTGGGAAAAGTAAATGATAGGGATATCAACAGCAAATTTCTGTATTTCTTCCAAGATTCTACCTTGCAGATGATGTTGTCGGACGTACAGCATGAGTATGCTGATATGGACGATGTTAACACGGAGTTGGCTGAATCATTTGAACGTCTGAAAGATGAATTACCTGACATGGAGATGCCTTTGGTTTATACACAAATTGGTTCGTTTGATCAAAGTATAGTAGTAGGCAATAATACTTTAGGCATTAGTTTGGACAAATACCTGGGTATGGACTATCCCTTTTATCAGTCACACTATACGGAAGAGCAACGCCGGTTGATGGTACGCTCCATGATAGTACCTGACTGTATTGCATTTTATATCCTAAGTCATTATCCGTTGAAAAATGATGAAGGGGTGGCTCAGCAAGAACGTGACTGCCATATGGGAAAAATAATGTGGGTGGTCAACCAGATGACCAAAAGAGAAGTCTTTAATAATGATTATGTGGCAGAGGTTGAAGCTTATATGAAGAAGAATGCTGAGGTAACGATAGCCCAATTGCTCAGTAACACTCCAAAAGAGGTTTTCCAAAAAATCATAAAATGACAAAAAGTTTGGGGGCATGAATAGCATCGCTCTCATTTTTTTTTTGTACTTTTGTCACCCAAAACGATTTTTTTCTTGAATTATGCCCGAACAAACAAATAATAATAGTGGAGGTCAGCGTCGCCGCAGGCAGCAGCTTATAGACGATACGTATGCACATGTCCAACCACAAGCTACAGAGATAGAACGAGCTGTGTTGGGTGCCTTGATGATTGACAAGGACGCATATGCTGTTGTATGTGAGATGCTTGTACCGGAAAGTTTTTATGAGCCTCGCAACCAAAAGGTATATCGTGCCATTATGGAACTATCCATGCATGAGTTGCCTGTGGATGTGTGGACGGTAACGGAACAATTGGGAAAGCAAGGCGATTTGGAGGATGTCGGAGGTCCTGGATATGTGACGGAATTGTCATCGAGGGTCGCTTCATCAGCCAATATTGAGTATCATGCTAGAATTATAGCACAAAAGTCACTAGCCCGTCAGTTGATATCTTTTTCAAGTAATATCCAGACTAAGGCTTTTGATGAGACGGTGGATGTTGATGACCTGATGCAAGAGGCTGAAGGTTCGCTGTTCGAATTGGGGCAGCGTAACATGAAGAAGGACTACACGCAAATAGATCCTGTGATTAAGAATGCCTTGGATGTTATTCAGAAAGCAGCTGCTAATAAGGATGGTCTGACGGGTGTACCCACAGGATACCATAAACTGGATGACATCACTTCAGGATGGCAACCTTCCGATCTGGTGATTATAGCGGGTCGTCCAGCAATGGGTAAGACATCGTTTGCGCTCTCCATGGCAAAGAATATTGCTGCTGATTATAAAGTGCCCATGGCTTTCTTTTCGCTGGAAATGTCAAACGTCCAGTTGGTGAACCGTCTGATTTCCAATTGTTGTGAGATTCAAGGCTCGAAGATTTTGAATGGTCAGTTGTTGCCTGATGAATGGGACAGGCTGGATAAACGCCTGAACGCTCTGTTGGGTGCTCCGTTGTATGTTGACGACACCCCTGGTCTTTCTGTTTTTGAGTTGCGCACCAAGGCTCGTCGATTGGTTCGTGAGCATGGAGTGAAGATCATTATGATTGACTATTTGCAGCTGATGAATGCCAATGGTATGCGTTTCTCTTCACGCCAAGAGGAGGTATCTACCATCTCGCGTTCATTGAAAGGGTTGGCTAAGGAACTAGATGTTCCGATTTTGGCATTGTCACAGTTAAACCGTGGTGTGGAGAGTCGTGAAGGATTGGAAGGCAAGCGACCTCAGCTGTCGGATTTGCGTGAATCGGGAGCCATTGAGCAGGATGCGGACATGGTATTGTTTGTGCATCGCCCGGAGTATTATCATATCTACCAAGATGATAATGGACGCGACTTGCATGGAATGGCACAGATTATCATTGCCAAGCATCGTAAAGGTGCAACGGGTGATGTGTTGCTGACCTTCCGAGGTGAGTTTACTCGTTTTGAGAACCCTGAGCATCGCCTGGGTGCAAAACACACTGATAATGGTGGTGAGATACTAGGAAGTAAAGTGAATGGCAATTCACAGACTTCAGTCGATGAATCGCCATTCGGAGGTGATGACATGCCGGTAGGACCACCGCCATTCTAATTCTATTTCCTATTTCTATTTGGAATATTTGTCTATCAATGATTGAGCTTGGCTATTGCCGAGCTCTTTTGCTTTCTCAAGGTTCTTCAGACCTTCTGCCTTTATGCCTTTCACGCATTGTGCCAGACCGAGGAACAGATAGCCATCACTTTCTCCAGGGGCAATGCTGATACAGCCCTTTGCAGACTCGATGGCATCATCTATCATGCCGACACGCAGTTCTACATTGGCTTTCTCAGCACGATAAACAAGCTCGTTGGGAGCCATCTCTACAGCTCGACGGATGTCATCCAAAGCTTGTTGATATAGATGACCGGCAAATTCAGCTTGTTCGCGAAGGAAATAGAAATTGGCGTTCAGCTGAGCTGCCATAAGTGTCTCGTAGTCATTGTAATCGTTGACAGCAGGACGGTATTTCTTTGCTTCATAGAGCACCTGGGCTCGTGTCAGGAGATAGGGAGCTGCTGTCTTAATGTACGGCTTGGTAAACGTGTTGATGGCACTGTCAAGAAGTGCAAGGGCAGCTTCTTTGTCGTCTTTACGCAATTTACACTGGGCTGCAGAGTAGTATGATTCCGCCTTCATCATGTCATTTTTTGTCAGTTCTAAATACAATTCGTAGGCTGCATCATATTGTCCTTGTGCGTAAAGAATTTGAGCCTGTTGCTGACAATAGATAGGCTGTGGATTGATGGCATAAGCCGCTTTGGACTCCTGGAGTGCCAAGTCGAGGGTCCATGGGGTGAAGGGCTTGTCTGCCTGATAAACGTTTTTCTGGAAAATCAGTTGGGCATACTGATAATGAGCATCATCCTTCGCATCTGCCAATTTCAAGGCTAGTTTCATATCATCATCAGCACTCTGAAAATTGCCGGAATTCATTTCCTGGCGTGCTCTATAAACATAGCCGTCAGTAGCCTTGGGGAATTTCTCTATAAAGTGGTCGATAAGGCGTTTATATTCTTCGGCATCCATAGCAGATGCAGATACGTAGAGGGCAATCGTGGCCTCATTCTGATCATCAGGAAGAGCCTTTGTAATCTTAACACTGCGTAAAACAGCATCATTCATAGTCAATCCGGTTATGCGCAGATTATTCGCAAAGAGCGCGCTGACAGCATAGCCCGTATTTTGCTTGTCATTGGCAGAAGGTTGGAGAATGCCAATGACCTCTCCTTGGTCATTCAACAGGGGGCTGCCAACTTGTTGGTCAGTGGCTGTTATGTTCAACGTGTAGTAGGAATAGCCTTCGCCAAACTGTTCGGCATTGTTTACAGTCCCACTGATGAAAGTGGGGACTTTCTTTACAGAATAGGGTATTAGCCAAATACTGGAGCCACTGTTGGCAGGGCTTTGGGCGATGCTTAAGGCTTGAGTCTTTTGGGCTGCCACTTGAAACTTAGCGACATCGTACATGTCGTTATATCCCATCAGGCATTTTACTTCCATTTCCTTGCCCTGTGCATCAATGATTACTGCACGTTGGGCATTTTTGAAGGGTGAAAAACTACTGATGGCCTGACCTTGTTCACCGATGAAGAAACCATTTGAGCTACCCAATAAGGAGCCATCGGCACTGAAGGTCTTGAGGGTAAACACCGCATTGGTTGCTTTCTTGGCCCATGAGGGATTTTGGGCTGATAGTGGCAGTATGGTTAATAGGAAGAGAAAACCAATTATCATCCCTATTTTCTTTGCTGTTATCATCTTTTCCATTTCTTTCTTTATCCTATTTTTCAATGATTATAATTTCAACAATTGTTTTGCATTAGCGATGGCTTCCTTGGTGATATTGCTACCGCTTAGCATTTGGGCAATCTCTGTGATGCGTTCTTCGTTGTTCAACTCTGTCATGTGACTGACTGTTCCATCTTTGGTTTCTTCCTTTGAAACACGATAGTGATGACTACCTAGTGCTGCAATTTGAGGAAGGTGAGTGATAGAGATAACCTGTCGTTCTGTACGCCCCATTTCCTGCATAATCTGTGCCATTTTCTCAGCAATCTTTCCACTCACACCTGTATCAATCTCATCGAAAATAATAGTGGGAAGTTTCACGGCACCGCTAATCATGGCCTTCAAAGATAGCATCACACGGGCTATCTCACCGCCAGAAGCAACTTGAGAGACCGGCTGCAGTGGGGTGGAGGTGTTAGCAGAAAAGAGGAATGCAACATTGTCCTGTCCATTCTTTCCCAGTTCTGTTTGGGTGATGCTGATGTCAAAACGTGCATGGGGCATACCTAGTGCTTCAAGGCGTTGTGCCAATTGTGTCCGCATGTGTTGAGCGGTGGCTCGGCGCTTCTTGCTGATTGCTTCAGCATGTTGCGTACAAAGATTCTTTAGGCGGCTTACTTCCTTCTCCAGATCGCTCACAGCTTCATCACTATTCTCAATGTTCGAAAGCTTTTCTTTCAAATCGTCCCGAAGGCTAATGAGTTCATGAATGCTTTCAACATGATATTTTTTCTCCAAAGAATAGAGTTGGTCTAGTCGGTTGTTGATGTTTTCCAATTCTGCAGGGTCAAAATCAGTATGCTCCAACAACTGACTAACCTCTTCGGCGATGTCTTTCAGCTCTATGCGACAGGAGTCCAAACGTTCTGTCAGTTCCTCTGTAGAAGGCATTACCTTGCTGATTCCGCTCAGTGCATTATAAGCCGTTTTTAGTTGTGATACAACGTTCTTCTCATCTCCATTTAGCGCACTATCAGCTTCGTAGAGAGCTGTCTTAATGTCTTCGGCATGCGACAAAGTATCGCTTTGTTGCTCCAATTCTTCCATTTCTCCTTCCGCTAGATTGGCGGTATCCAGTTCTGTATATTGAAATTGTAGGAAGTCTGCATTTTGTCTGTTACGCTCTATTTCTTCTCGGAGTTGGGTTAACTCTTTTGTTTTTTGCTGGTAATCGGAAAACCATTTCTGATAAGCCTCCAATTCAGCATAGTTGTTGGTTAGAATATCCACTACATTCAGCTGGAAGTCTTGTTTGTTCAGCAAAAGGTTTTGGTGTTGGGAATGTATGTCCATGAGTTGGTCGCCCAACTCCTTCAACATGGTCAATGCTACAGGGGTATCGTTAATAAAGGCACGACTCTTGCCTGCTGCTGTCAGTTCGCGACGAATAATGGTGTCGTTGTCATCGTATTCGATATCGTTCTCATCGAAGAATGGTTTAAGGTCGTAGTGTGACAAGTTGAAGTGGGCTTCTATCACGCAACGGTCGGCTCCTTGTTTGATACTTTTGGAATCGGCCCGTTGTCCTAGCAACAGTCCAATGGCTCCTAAAATAATGGATTTTCCAGCACCCGTTTCACCTGTTATCACCGAGAAGCCTGGGTGTAGCTCAATGCTCAGTTCATCAATGAGTGTGAAGTTCTTAATATATAATTTCTGTAGCATTTTCTTTTTTTTGCTATTTTATTTCCTTATTTTCTCCCAAGCGTTATTCTGTGCGGCATTGATGTTCATCAGCATCTCGTAAATAGCCTGTTTCTCTTTCTGGGTACCTTTCCCTTCGTAGATGTTTGCAATCTCATCGCGCTTGTAGTCCGTCCAGATTTGCGGTAACAGACTCAGTGGTTTCTGTTCATGAGCAACTTTCAGACCTTTCTCCAGAGCTTCTGAGATATTGGTGCGTCCTCGTTCTACATTGGTTGCCATCTCGTCCAAGCCCGTACGATAGTAGTCGTATTGTAATTGTCTGAATGGTTTCATCTGTTCATCTAAATAGTCGTTGATGATGGCAAATCGGTTACGACTGTCTTCAAACGATTTCCATCCTGAGAAACCCAAACTTTGTGCATTGTTTATCAAATGCATGCAACGCTGTAAGACATCTGTTCCACCCAGTGGTGCGAAACTGTCCAGATTCAGTCCAATAATCAGGTAGGCATAGTATGCCATGAGAGCGGTTAACTGATTATCAACATTTTCGTCGTTGTAGTTCAGTTGGTTGAATTGTGCATACTGGAAATTAAAGTCACCATCCTTGTTGTTATATAAGGTGGTAGTGTACGATGAGTTAAAGACAGGACGGTTGGCCTGAATCATTGCTGAGCACTCAAACAGGTTGGAAGCGTCATCATATTTTGTGACGGTCAAGTTGAAATTGACAACGATACGTTCATGTTTCTGAAACTGTAACTCTGTCCACTGGCGGTCGTTCATCCATTGCTCCAGTGTCTGCTGTAGGTTTTCGAACACAGATTTGTCCATGCGTTCCACCTGTTGTGTGTTGATGTTGATCTTTACTTGCAATTCCTGTGCTGTGGCTATGATGGTGCATAGCATGAGAATAGCTGTAGTCAACAATCTGTATTTCGGTGCGTCTTTTTTCATCTTCGGTTTATAGTCGTTTTACCAACTCGTCCACAATATCCTTTGCCACCTCATCCTTAGGCTTTTTGTCGAAATCTACCTGTCCGTTGGAAGAAAGGATGCTGATTTGATTGTCGTTCGACTGGAAGCAGGTGCCTTCGTGCTGTAATGAGTTCAGCACGATGAAGTCGAGGTTCTTTTTCTGCAATTTCTTCTGAGCATTAACAACCTCATCGTTCGTTTCCAATGCAAATCCAACCAGAACCTGTCCTTGCTTCTTCATCTGACCTAGACGGGAGGCGATATCGTGTGTGGGCTTCAATCGGATGGTCAAATCATCTTCCCCACGTTTGATTTTTTCAGAGGCAATGTCTTCAGGACGGAAATCGGCTACTGCAGCACAAAGAATAGCTGCGTCAGCATGGGCAAAGTGTGTCGTTGCAGCATTGTACATTTCTTCGCAGCTCTCAATATCTATACGATGGATCCCTGCAGAGCATTTCATGCTGACAGGTCCTGCAATAAGCGTAACTTCTGCACCTCGACGTTCGCATTCCTCAGCCAAGGCAAATCCCATCTTGCCGCTACTGTAATTCCCTATGAATCGGACGGGGTCAATCTTCTCGTAGGTAGGTCCTGCTGTAATCAGAATATGCTTTCCTTGCAAGTCTTTATTTTCAAAAAACCGGTCTAGGTAAGCAACTATATTCTCTGGTTCTTCCATACGGCCTTTACCCTCTAACCCTGAAGCCAGGAAACCGCTCTGCGGCTCTATGATTTGGTTGCCAAAAGAACGCAGGCGATTCATATTCTGCTGGGTAGTAGGATGTTGATACATGTCCAGATCCATAGCAGGAGCAATGAACACAGGGGCCTTCATTGACAAGTAGGTAGTCACAAGCATATTGTCGGCCACGCCATTTGCCATTTTTCCTAACGTAGAAGCCGTACAGGGGGCTATCAACATAGCGTCGGCCCACAAGCCCAGTTTGACGTGTGAGTTCCAAGTACCGTCTCGTTGTGAGAAGAACTCGCTCACCACAGGTTTCTGGGTGAGCGTTGATAGTGTGATGGGGGTAATAAACTCCTTGCCAGAAGGGGTGATAACAACCTGCACTTCTGCACCAGCCTTTATGAGTCCTCTAATGATGTAGCATGACTTGTAGGCAGCAATGGAGCCCGTTATGCCTAATACTATTTTCTTTCCTTTCAGCATTGTTATTTATTGGCTTCACGTAATCGAATGCGTGTCAGCACTTGCTTGGTATTATAGGTAAAGTCGCCAGCCAGTATCCAGCTGTAATATCCAGGATCGAAGCGGAGCACATCAGCAACGGGCACTCCTTTGTGCTTGCCAAAATTGAAGACTTCTTTGCGTTCCCCTTTGACATCAGCCCAGATAATGCGACCGGCAAAATCCACGTTATCATTCGTCTTTGAGAATTCTGCCAAGACTTGCATGTCGTTTTCGAGAACTTTCTCCGGATATTCATTGGCTCCAGGAGCATATCTGTCCAACTCGCCCATCAGTACACGATATGTTGCCTCCGTATCCTGGTCTGCACGGTGAGCCTCAAAATCTTCCTCCATTTTCCGTCCGCAATAAAATTTGTAGGCAGCAGCCAGATTTCTGCGTTCCATTTTGTGGAAAATAGTTTGTGCATCTATGAGACGACACTTGGAGAAATCAAAATCGATGCCTGCACGCAGGAATTCTTCTGCAAGCAGGGGGACATCGAAGTGGTTGGAGTTAAATCCTGCAATATCGGAGCCACTGAATACATTACTCAGGTTGGCGGCTAACTGCTTAAAGGTTGGCTTGTCCTTTACGTCTTCGTTAGAAATTCCCGTCAACTGAACAACTTCCTCAGGAATAGTCTTCTCGGGGTTGATAAGTTCGTCGCCTCGGACTTCTTTTCCGTCGGGATAAACTTTAATATAGGATAATTGGATAACCCGGTCCTTGACTAAGTCAAGTCCCGTGGTTTCCAAGTCAAATATCACAAGAGGTTTTTGAAGATTCAGTTTCATAAATTAATCGTTAATCATCATTGGCATCATAAGCATAACTACTTCTTGGTTCTCTGGTTGTTCTGAAGGCAGGACTAATCCAGCTCGACTGGCATCAGCCAACTGCATAATAACCTCAGGACTGTCGAATGTATTTAGGATTTCAATGAATGATGTTCCCTTGAATCCGATGCTCAGGGGCTGACCGTTATATTCACAGGCAATACGCTCTGTAGCTGTCTTCGAGAAGTCGTAATCCTCGGCATCCAACTGTAAGGTGCCACCTTCTGCACGGAAGTGCACAAGATTGCTTGAATCATTGGCAAAAGGCTGTACGCGACGCAGGGCGGCAAGCAAACCAAGTCGGTCAACAGTCAACATGTTCGGATTGTTCTGCGGAATGACAGAGTTGTAGTTGGGATAGCGACCCTCTATCAACCTACAGATAATCTCGCCTTCTCCATAATTAATCTGAGCATTGCGGTCGTCAAAGCGAATGACAACATCACCACCATCTTTGCCCAACAGGTTCTTCAGCAGAGAAGCAGGCTTCTTAGGAAGGATGAAGGCTGCAGGCTGCTCGCTTTGAATAGACATCAGACGATTACGTACCAACTTGTGTCCGTCAGAAGCTACGATGGACAAACAGTCAGGAGTCAGGTCGAAATAGATTCCGTTCATAACAGGACGAAGCTCATCCTGAGCAGTGGCAAACAAAGTTCGGTTGATGTTTTCAGCAAGCAAGGTGTTTGGTATCACGATTTCATGGGCTGAAAAATCCATGTTCTGGGGGAGTGGGTACTCCTCTGCGCTCTCAATAGGCAGAGAGAACATACCATTCTGATATGAAATCTTAACCAGGTTTGTAGCTTGGTCAATATCAAACGTGATTGGTTGCTCAGAGAAGCCCTTTACCGCTTCTAATAAGTCGTGGTTCCCAATTGCGAAACGTCCATTCTCGTCACTTTCTACCAGTTCGAGTTGCGTTTTCATAATGTTCTCGCTATCGGATGCCGTCAGGTAGAGTACATTATCACGGATGTCGAATAAAAAATCCGCCAATATCGGCAATGAATTCTTGCTGTTAATAACTTTTGAAAGTGCATTAAGTCTGCTGCTAAGCGCAGTGCTAGATACGGTAAATCTCATGAGTATTTATACTTTTTAGTTTTGTTCCTTATTCTTAATTGAGCACAAAAATACAAAAAGTCTAGCTTAATAACAAAAATATTCGCCGAAAAATTCTCATTTTAGAATTATTTTCCGTAATTTCGCAATCTGAAACAATTAATTAATTCAAATAGAACGAATAAGTATTATGGATTTAACAGGAAAAATTATTGCAGTATTGCCTGCAAGTAGTGGTGTTTCGGCACGTACTGGTAACTCATGGATGTCTCAGGATTATGTTATTGAAGTTCCTGGACAGTATCCGAAGAAGTGCGTGTTCCGTGTTTTCGGAGAAGACCGTATCAAACAGTTTAATATACAGATGGGTGAGGACATAACAGTTAGTTTTGATATTGATGCCCATGAGTTCAACGGGCGTTGGTTCAATGACGTTCGTGCTTATAATGTTACTCGTGGTCAGTCACCAGTAGCTGCTGTAGCAGCTGCAGTTCAGACTAGTCCGTTCCCGCCACAGGAAGCCAATGCTCCATTCCCTCCAGCTCAAGAACCTGCAGGGGAGGGTAGCACAGATGATCTGCCTTTCTAATATGCCATTGAGAAAGATGTTCGCGCGTACATTATTTAATTTATAACCAATATGCTTACACAACAAGACCTGAAACAGCTTGCTCAGAAAGGTATCTCCGAGCAGCAAATTGAGACTCAACTGGGACAGTTTAAGACTGGTTTCCCCTTCCTGAAACTAGAAGCTGCTGCAGCCATTGGAAATGGTATTGTGGCACCAGATTCTGAAAAGGGAAGAAAGTATGTAGATGCGTGGCAGAAATATAAGGCTGCCGGTAAACGTGTGGTAAAGTTTGTACCAGCATCAGGTGCTGCCAGCCGCATGTTCAAGGACATGTTCGCTTTTGTGGATTCTGATTATGACAAGCCCACAACTGACTTTGAGAAGAAATATTTTGATAATATCGAAAAGTTCGCTTTCTATGACGAGCTCGATGCTGCATGCCAGAAAAATAATGGCAAGGGTATCAAGGCTTTGATTCAAGAGGGTAATTTCAAAGCTGTAGCCTCTAACATGTTGAAGGCTGAGGGACTGAACTATGGCCAGTTGCCCAAGGGCTTGCTCTTGTTCCACAACTATCCCGAGGGTCCTCGTACTCCTATGGAGGAGCACTTGGTAGAAGGAGCCCTCTATGCTGCTTCCAATGGTGAGGCTCATGTTCACTTCACCGTCTCCCATGAGCACATGGAGCTCTTCAAGCAGAAGGTAGCTCAGAAAGCAGATATGTATGCTAAGAAATATGGTATTGCTTACGATATCACTTTCTCAGAGCAGAAGCCTTCTACGGATACTGTGGCAGCTAATCCTGACGGTACTCCTTTCCGCAATGCTGATGGTACATTGTTGTTCCGTCCTGGTGGACACGGTGCGCTGATTGAGAATCTTAACGAAATAGATGCCGACGTTATTTTTGTGAAGAACATCGATAACGTGGTGCCTGATCGTCTGAAGGGCGACACCGTATTGTGGAAACAAATCATTGCAGGTGTACTGGTTACCTTGCAGAAGAAAGCCTTCGAATATCTCGAGCTGCTGGATACTGGCAAATATACTCACGACCAGCTGACGGATATAATTCGATTCGTGCAGCAAGACCTTTGCTGTCGCAAGGCAGATATCAAGGAGTTGGAAGATGCCGACTTGGTTATCTACCTTCGCAAGAAACTGAATCGTCCTATGCGTGTTTGTGGTGTCGTCAAGAATGTCGGCGAGCCTGGTGGTGGTCCGTTCCTGACCTATAATCAGGATGGTACTGTCAGCCTGCAGATTTTGGAATCCAGCCAGATTGACAAGTCTAACAAGGAGTATATGGAGATGTTCACTAAGGGCACTCACTTCAACCCTGTTGACCTTGTTTGTGCTGTGAAGGATTATAAAGGCAATGCCTTTGATCTGCCTAAGTTCGTTGACCAGACAACAGGATTCATCTCTCAGAAGTCGAAGAGTGGCAAGGAGCTCCAGGCACTTGAATTGCCAGGACTCTGGAATGGTGCCATGAGCGATTGGTCCACCGTCTTCGTGGAGGTTCCTCTATCTACTTTCAACCCAGTAAAGACTGTTAATGACCTGTTGCGTGAACAGCACCAGTAAGCGCTTCGCTAGTGAAAAACGAACAGTGAATAGTGAAAAATAAATGAACACAAGAACTATTTTAGCTATCGGAATGACTTCCATAACGATGCTAACATTTAACTCCTGTCAGCAGAATTCTCGCGAGAACCCTCTGCTGGCAGAGAGTTCTTTGCCCTTTGGTGTGCCTGATTTTAGCAAGATTCAGAATGCTGACTTCATGCCAGCTTTCGAGGCGGCTATTCAACAGACACGTGATAACATTCAGGCAATAGTTGACAATCAAGATTCAGCTACGTTCCAGAATACTATTTTGCCCTACGAGGACAGCAACCGCCAGTTGACACATGTTTCCAGCGTGTTCTTTGCGTTGACAGAGGCTAATAAGTCCGATGAACTGAGCGAGATAGAGAAAAAAGTGCAACCCTTGTTGACCGCTTTGAGTAATGATATTTCGTTCAATACATCCTTGTTTGAACGTATCAAACAGGTATATGACAAGGAACATGATAAGCTGACGGGTGAAGACCAAAAGTTGCTTGAGGAAATCTATAAGGATTTTGTACGCAAGGGTGCCCTTCTTGCGGATGAAAAGAAGACTCGTTTAAAGGAAATCAATCTCCGCATCAGCGAGCTTCAGCAGCAGTGGGGCGACCTACTGCAGGAAGCCACCAACAGTGCTATTGTCTGGGTTGACAAGAAAGAAGACCTCTCCGGACTTAGCGAGACTGATATTGCCCAGTGTGCAAAAGATGCTGAGAGTCGTGGCGGGAAAGCTCCCTATGCGATTGTTATTATGAACACTACTCAGCAGGCTCCACTTGCCAGTCTCGACAACCGTGAGTTGCGCAAACGTGTCTATGAAGCCAGCATCTATCGCACGGATGGTACCAATCCGAAGTACAATACTTACCCCATTGTCAGCGAGATTGCCAAACTGCGTGCTGAGCAGGCTGAACTGATGGGCTATCCTTGTTATGCTGCTTATTCACTGGACAATACAATGGCCAAGACGCCCGACAATGTCAATGCTTTCCTCAGACGGTTGGTGAACGACTACCGTTCGAAGGCTGATGCAGAAACGGCAGCTATTGAGGAGTTTGCCCAAAAGACTGAGGGTGCTGATTTCCAACTGCAACCCTACGACCGCTTTTACTATTCGGCAAAGATGAAGAAGGCTATGCTGAACATCAGCGAGGATGAGGTAAAGCCTTATTTCAACGTAGATAGCGTGCTGTTGAATGGTGTGTTCTATGCAGCAAACCGTGTCTATGGCCTGACCTTCAAGGAGCGTACTGATATTCCCACCTATCATCCGGACATGCGTGTGTTTGAGGTGTTCGACAAGGACGGCTCATCGATGGCGTTGTTCTATGGTGACTATTACCGCCGTCCTTCAAAACGCGGTGGTGCGTGGATGGACGCCTTTATTGAGCAGAGCCATCATTGGAATGAGAAACCAGTCATCTTCAATGTCTGCAATAATGCCAAAGCACCTGAAGGCAAGCCGTCTCTGTTGACATGGGACGAGGTGACCACGATGTTCCATGAGTTTGGTCATGCGCTTCATGGCATGCTTTCCAATTGCAACTACCATCGTCTGGCCGGTACCAGCGTGGCCCGCGATTTCGTAGAGATGCCCTCACAGTTTAATGAGTCGTTTGCTTCCATTCCTGAAGTGTTCGACCATTATGCGCGCCATTACGAGACCAACGAACCAATGCCGGCAGAGCTGAAGGAACGCATGTTGAAGAGCATCAATTTCCAATCAGCCTATGCTTTGGGAGAGAACCTTGCTGCCTCTTGCCTTGATATGGCTTGGCACATGTTGCCTTCGAAGGATGTGCCTGAGGCTGACAAATGTGCCGACTTCGAGATTGAAGCGCTCCGCCAGTATGGTATCCTTGATGCCCAGATACCCCCTCGCTACAGGACCAGTTACTTTAATCACGTATGGGGTGGGGGTTATGCAGCAGGCTATTACAGCTACCTATGGACAGAGGTGTTGGCTGTCAACGTAGCCGATACCTTTGCTAAGCTGGGTGCCTTGAAGCCAGAAACAGGTCAAGCCATGCGCGACAAGATTCTTAGTCGTGGCAATACAGGCGACCTGATGCAGATGTTTACCGACTTTACTGGCATGAAACAGCCTGATGCCTCTGCCGTTCTTCGTGCTCGTGGCCTGTAAACGTCATTCGTTAAGCTTGAAAATTCCATTTGAGGGGTGGGTTCTCACGAACCTGCCCCCTCATTTTATCATTTTTTCACGCAAAAAAGTAGCAATATGTTTGGGTATATGATGAGAATTGTGTAATTTTGCAGCCGTTATCAAGAAAAAAGGAAAAGAAATGAATTTTCAGAAGCTATTAGGCAACCTTATTATTATTCGACTGCGTAAAGTGGTTGGAAGTGAAAAGGTATGTATATAAATAAGGTATTAAGATTGTCGTACATGAGCCTTTCTCACTTCCGAGTGTGAAAGGCTCGTTTGCTTTAAACAGAAGTTGAATAAAAAAAGATATAGTATTATGAGTGACAGATTATTTATTTTCGACACTACGCTTCGCGATGGCGAACAGGTGCCTGGGTGTCAGTTGAATACAGTAGAGAAAATTCAGGTGGCAAAGGCGCTGGAGCAGCTTGGCGTGGATGTGATTGAAGCAGGATTCCCCATCAGTTCACCGGGTGATTTCAATTCGGTAATTGAGATTTCTAAAGCTGTAACATGGCCTACTATTTGTGCACTGACGCGTGCTGTCCAGAAGGATATCGATGTGGCTGCCGAGGCTTTGCAGTATGCCAAGCGTAAGCGCATCCATACCGGTATCGGCACTTCCGACTCGCACATCAAGTATAAGTTCAATTCGAACCGTGAGGAAATTATCGAGCGTGGTGTTGCCGCTGTGAAATATGCCAAGAAATTCGTTGAGGACGTTGAGTTCTATTGCGAAGATGCCGGACGTACCGAGAACGAGTATCTGGCCCGCGTCGTTGAGGCTGTCATTGCTGCTGGCGCTACCGTAGTGAACATTCCGGATACAACGGGTTATTGTCTGCCTCAGGAGTACTTCGAGAAGATCAAGTATCTGAAGGAGCATGTGTCCAATATCGACAAAGCCATCATCTCTACCCATTGCCACAACGACCTGGGTATGGCAACTGCCAACACCTTCAACGGCGTGATGGGGGGTGCCCGTCAGGTGGAGGTCACCATCAACGGTATTGGTGAGCGCGCCGGCAACACCTCACTCGAGGAGATTGCCATGATTCTGAAATGCCACAAAGGCTTGGGCATCGAGACCAATATCAATACTACCAAGATTTATCCCACGTCGAGAATGGTGTCAAGTCTGATGAATATGCCTGTCCAGCCCAACAAGGCTATTGTGGGACGTAATGCTTTTGCCCACTCCAGTGGCATCCATCAGGATGGCGTGCTGAAGAACGTGCAGACCTATGAGATTATCGACCCCAAGGATGTGGGTATCGACGACAACTCCATCGTATTGACAGCCCGTTCTGGTCGTGCTGCTCTGAAGCATCGCCTGCAAGTGAACGGCGTGGAGGTTGACGAGCAGAAGCTGGATAAGATTTACGAGAAGTTCCTGCAGTTGGCTGACCAGAAGAAGGAGGTGAACGATGCCGACGTGCTGATGCTGGCTGGTGCAGATACCGCTGAGGCTCATGCTGTGAAGTTGGAATTCCTGCAGGTTACTACCGGTAAGGGCGTGAAGAGCGTAGCTTCTATCGGACTGGATATCTCGAACCAGAAGTTCGAGGCTGCTGCCTCTGGTAACGGTCCTGTCGATGCTGCCATCAAGGCTTTGAAGAAGATTATCATGAAGCAGATGACGCTGAAGGAGTTCACCATCCAGGCTATCTCGAAGGGCTCTGACGATGTGGGTAAGGTGCACATGCAGGTAGAATACGACGGTAGCCTGTATTATGGCTTTGGTGCTAATACCGATATCGTAACCGCTTCTGTCGAGGCTTATATTGACTGTATCAACAAATTTAAGAAATAGAAGACTCTCCATGAATACGTTATTTGACAAAATCTGGGACAAGCACGTAGTGCAGGTCGTAGAAGACGGTCCCACTCAGCTATATATTGACCGCCTCTACTGTCACGAGGTGACTTCGCCTCAGGCTTTTGACGGCATGCGTGCCCGTGGACTGAAGTGCTTCCGTCCCGACCACATCTATTGTATGCCCGATCATAATACTCCGACGCACGATCAGGACAAGCCCATTGAGGACCCGGTGTCAGCCAAGCAGGTATCTACTTTGGCTCAGAACGCCAAAGAGTTCGGACTGACTCACTATGGAATGATGAACCCCTCGAACGGTATTATCCATGTGGTTGGTCCCGAGAAAGGACTGTCGTTGCCTGGCATGACCATTGTCTGTGGCGACTCGCACACCTCTACACATGGAGCTATGGGTGCTGTAGCTTTTGGTATCGGAACCTCTGAGGTCGAGATGGTCATGGCTTCACAATGCATCTTGCAACAGAAGCCGAAGTCGATGCGTATCAGCATCAACGGAAAGTTGCAGAAGGGTGTCACTGCCAAGGATGTCGCCCTCTACCTGATGTCACAGCTGACCACCTCTGGTGCTACGGGTTACTTCGTGGAATATTCCGGCGATGTCGTGAAGGACATGTCGATGGAAGGCCGGTTGACACTCTGTAACCTGTCGATAGAGATGGGCGCGCGTGGTGGTTTCGTGGCTCCCGACGAGGTGACCTTCGAATACCTGAAAGATAAGGAATTCGCACCCAAGGGTGAGGCGTGGAACAAAGCCGTGGCATACTGGAAGACGCTGAAGAGTGGTGATGATGCCGTGTTCGACAAGGAGCTGACCTTCGATGCCAAAGATATTGAGCCCCGTGTGACTTATGGTACCAATCCGGGCATGGGCATTGGCATTACTGAGGCCATTCCCCAGACTGCCCAAGAAGCTAAGTCGCCCGAGCAGGGCTTCCAGAAGGCGCTGAACTATATGGGCTTCAAGGCTGGTGAGAAATTGCTGGGTAAGAAGATTGATTACGTATTCCTGGGTGCCTGCACCAATGGTCGCATTGAGGACTTCCGTGCTTTCGCCTCTATCGTCAAGGGTCGCAGGAAGGCTGACAACGTAGTGGCTTGGCTGGTGCCTGGCTCGTGGGCTGTCGATCGTCAGATTCGTGAGGAAGGACTGGACAAGGTGCTCGAGGCTGCAGGCTTCGAAATCCGTCAGCCGGGATGCTCGGCTTGTCTGGCCATGAACGACGACAAGGTACCTGCAGGCAAGTATGCCGTCAGTACGTCGAACCGCAACTTCGAAGGTCGTCAGGGCCCCGGCTCGCGTACCATCCTCTGTTCGCCACTGGTAGCTGCTGCAGCTGCTGTCACAGGAGTAATAACCGACCCGCGCAGCCTATGTCCCCTAAGTTAGGGGACTACAGGGGTCTGAACAAGCGCAGACCCCAAGTACAATAAAAAAGGTCTGATTCGCGCTTGTTCAGACCCCTAACCCCCTAACTTAGGGGGCTCGTAAAATGAAACAGAAATTCAACGTTATAACATCTACTTGTGTACCCCTTCCCCTGGAGAATGTGGATACCGACCAGATTATCCCCGCCCGTTTCCTCAAGGCTACTACCCGGTCAACAAAGATTTTGTACTGAATAATCCCACCTACGGAGGCTGCATCCTGGTGGCTGGCAAGAACTTCGGTTCCGGTTCCAGTCGTGAGCATGCTGCCTGGGCCATTGCCGGCTATGGATTCCGTGTGGTCATCTCGTCGTTCTTCGCTGATATTCATAAGAACAACGAGCTGAACAACTTTGTCCTGCCCGTAGTGGTTAGCGAGTCTTTCCTGGCAGAACTCTTCGAGAGTATCAAGCAGAATCCGAAGATGGAGGTCGAGGTAGATCTGCCTAACCAGACCGTCACCAATAAGGCTACCGGTAGGGTAGAGAAGTTTGAAATTAACGGATATAAGAAGCATTGTCTTATCAACGGACTCGACGATATTGACTTCCTTGTGGAGAACCAGCAGAAGACCGAAGCATGGGAACAGCGCAACAAGTAAATAGCTATCAGCGCATACCTCCCTTCGTGGAGATTATGGACTCTACTCTGCGGGACGGAGAGCAGACCAACGGGGTCAGCTTTCTGCCTCATGAGAAGCTGGTGATGGCTCGTAAGTTGTTGCAGAACCTGAATGTTGACCGTATAGAGGTGGCTTCTGCCCGTGTGTCGGAAGGCGAGAAGGAGGCTGTTTCCATGATATGCCGCTTTGCAGCGCAGATAGACCGTTTGGATCGTGTCGAGGTGCTTGGCTTTGTGGATGGTGGAAAGTCTATCGATTGGATTAGCCAGTGTGGTGGCAAGGTCATCAATCTGCTGGCCAAGGGTTCTTTGAAGCATTGTACTCATCAGTTGCACAAGACCCCCGAGGAGCATATTGCCGACCTCAAGCAGGAGTTAGCCTATGCCAAGGAGAAAGGGCTCTCTGTCAACCTCTATCTGGAGGATTGGTCGAATGGCATGAAAGATTCGCCCGACTATGTGTATCAGGTGATGGATGCATTGACCATTGACCATTCACCATTGACCATGGATAATTTTGCGCAAACACCGGCGGATGCAAATAATGGTCAATGTTCAATGTTCAATGGTCAATGTATCAAACGTTTCATGCTGCCCGACACGTTGGGCGTGATGAACCCCCTGCAGGTCATTGAGTATTTCCGTAAGATGATGAAGCGTTATCCCCATGCTCATTTCGATTTCCATGCCCATAACGACTACGACTTGGCCGTCTCTAACTCGTTGGCTGCCGTGCTGAGCGGTGCCAAGGGACTGCACGTCACGGTCAATGGGCTGGGGGAGCGTTGTGGTAATGCCCCTTTGGCTAGTGTTCAGGCCATTTTGAAAGACCAGTTCCATGCCAAGACAAATATTGTGGAGAGTCAGTTGAATGACATCTCGCGCATGGTTGAGAGCTTCAGCGGTATTGCCGTGGCTCCCAATCAGCCTATCGTGGGTGAGAATGTGTTTACCCAGGTGGCTGGTGTTCATGCCGATGGTGATTCGAAAGACAAGCTCTACTACAACGAGCTGATGCCTGAACGCTTCGGACGCAAGCGCGAATATGCTCTGGGCAAGAATTCCGGTCGTGCCAATATTGCCAAGAACCTCGAGGAACTGGGATTGGAACTGACTCCAGAACAGACACGAAGGGTGACCCAGCGTATTACGGAATTGGGTGACAAGAAGGAGATTGTAACCCAGGAGGATTTGCCCTATATCGTCAGCGACGTGTTGAAGCATGACGGTTCGGAGGATAAGGTGAAACTGATCAGTTATGTGGTGAATACTTCCTACGGTCTGAAGCCTGGTGCCAATATCCGAGTGGAGATTAATGGCAAGCAGTATGAGGCTGGTTCCACGGGCGACGGTCAGTATGATGCTTTCGTGAAGGCTCTGCGCTATATCTATAAGAAGTACCTGAACCGCACTTTCCCCATTCTTGCCAACTACCAGGTCAGCATTCCGCCAGGAGGTCGTACCGATGCGTTGGTGCAGACCGTTATCACGTGGCATTATAAGGATAGTTTCCTGCGCACACGAGGCTTGGATGCCGACCAGACGGAAGCCGCCATCAAGGCTACTTTCAAGATGCTGAACATTGTGGAGAATGAATTAACGAAATAACGATAAACAAATATAATAAGGAATATGAAACTGAAAATTGCCGTTTTACCGGGCGATGGAATCGGACCGGAGATTATGAAACAAGGTGTTGCTGTGATGGATGCTATTGCCCAGAAGTGTGGTCATGAGTTTACTTATGAGGAGGCTTTGGTGGGTGCCACAGCTATTGATGCAGTGGGCGACCCCTATCCCGAGGCAACCCACGACATTTGTATGAACGCCGATGCCGTGCTGTTCGCTGCTGTTGGCGACTTGAAGTATGACAATAATCCTACCGCCAAGGTTCGTCCGGAGCAAGGTCTGCTGGCCATGCGCAAGAAGCTGGGACTGTTTGCCAATGTTCGTCCAGTGGCTACTTTCGATTGCCTGTTGCACAAGTCGCCCCTGAAGGATGAGTTGCTGCGTGGTGCCGACTTCGTGGTGATTCGCGAGTTGACCGGTGGCATGTACTTTGGTGAGAAATATCAGGACAACGACAAGGCTTACGATACCGACATCTATACACGTCCTGAGATTGAGCGCATCCTGAAAGTGGCCTTCGAAATGGCGATGACACGCAAGAAGCACCTGACCGTTGTGGATAAGGCTAACGTGCTGGCTTCCAGTCGTCTGTGGCGTCAGATTGCCAAGGAAATGGAACCTCAGTACCCCGAGGTGAATACCGATTATATGTTCATCGACAATGCCTCGATGCGCGTGCTCACAGAGCCTACCTTCTTTGATGTGGTGGTAACCGAGAACACCTTCGGCGACATCCTGACCGACGAAACCTCCTGCATCACCGGCTCTATGGGCTTGCAGCCTTCTTCCAGCCTGGGCGAGCATACCCCGTTGTTCGAGCCTGTTCATGGTTCATGGCCTCAGGCAAAGGGTCAGAACCTGGCTAACCCGTCTGATTCGTGAGGCTGTCAATGCTTCGCTCGATGCTAACGTTCGCACTCCTGAGATTCAGGTGGAAGGTGGTGCGAAATATGGTACCAAAGAGGTCGGTGCATGGATTGTAGATTATATCGCAAAGGCATAGCGTTTGGGCTTTTGGCATTTGGCTTTTGGCTTTTGGCTGCACAAAATGTTTACTGCCAACAGCCAAAGGCTAACAGCCAGAAATGGCGCGATTCGCTGACCGTGCTCAACCAGCAGATTGCCACGCAGCCTTGGTCCACAGACTTGCATCTGCGCAAGGCAGCAGCTAATCTGCAGTTGAAGCAGTGGCAATACGCTATCGATGAATATGCGCAGGTTCTGCAGAAGGACCCGCGTAATCCGGCTGCCTTGTTCTATCGTGCCTATGCCAATACGCATCTTCGCCGTTTCGATTTGGCTCGCAATGACTTGAACGATTTGCTCATCATTGCACCCAACCATTTCGAAGCTCGTCTTTCGTTGGCTGTTATCCTGCAGCAGATAGGGAAAAAACAGGAAGCCTTAGACCAGCTTAACCAGACCATTCAGCAGCATGCCGACTCTGCGGTGGCCTATGCGGCAAGGGCGAATATAGAGCGACAGCTGAAACAGGACGATGCCGCACTTTACGACTGGGAGAGGGCAGAGCAGTTGGCTCCCCGCGATCCGACCTATGTGGTGTCGCATGTCGATTTGCTGTTGGTCTTGGAGCGCAGGACAGAAGCCCGCAAGGTGCTCGATGCTGCCGTAAAACGGGGCATTCCTCGTGGCATGTTGTTGGAGTGGTATGAAAAATGTAAAAGGTAAATGAAGAAATCAGTTTCTGAAATATTGGGACAGTTTCAGAAGATAAAGATACCCAGTGAGCGGCAATATGTCCTGGGCTTCTTTGTCATTGTTGCCTTGCTGGCCTTGGGTCATTATCTGGCTCAAGACGAGGACCCGTCTGAAGATGCGTTGGCTGACTTGGCCTATCAACGGATAGCTAATCCCCATCGTATCTGGAGCGTTCCCAGCTATAAGAATGCGTTCCCTGATGGACAGGATGTGCAGATCGTTGCCGCAGAAAAATGGGGCGTTCGTCCGGTGAGGAATCGTGAGGATGCTGAAAAGCGCAAGAAGGAACTGGTCTATGTGGCAGCCAGCCCGTATTTCCATGTTGACAAATTGAATAGCTCTATTCCCTATCTGGTTCCCCGTGCTGCCGTGTTGTTACAAGACATTGGTCAGGCTTTTTACGATAGCCTGTATATGAAGGGAGTTCCCTTGAACCAGTTGATTGTGACCAGCGTCATGCGTTCGATGGACGACGTTGCCAAGCTGCAGCGCCATAACCAGAATGCCACGGAGCGTTCGTGCCACCTGTTCGGTACCACCTTCGATATCTGCTACAACCGCTATCATCCCGTTGTACAGCCTGTTCGCGACGATACACTGAAATGGGTGCTCTCAGAGGTGTTGCGCGATATGCGGAAACAAGAACGTTGCTACGTGAAATACGAAGTGAAACAAGGCTGTTTCCACATTACGGTCAGGTGAACCAAAAATGCTTTTCCAGGTAAGCCAAGCGAAAAATATTTACGCCATTTTCCGTCGTACACAAAAAAGAGGTTCCCGAAAGGAGCCTCTTTTCTGCTTAGTTGATGTCATCAGTTGATGTCATCGACATTGGTTCTGGGCCATGCCGCCACCACTGTTGCCACTTTTTAGTGGTCGTCGCCGTCTCCGGAGTTGTCACCGCCTCCGCTGTTGTTACCACCAGGGGTTAATGTGCCGCTTCCACCACTTTGGTTGTTGCCACCGGAATTCGTGCCATCCGTTGAATCCGTTGTCCCCTTGGCAGCTGCAATCTCTGCCTTGGTCTTGTCGGTCCAGCTCAGTTTGGCATCCTTCTTCAGCTCATCGCGGGTGAAGTCGCCGGTGCTCTGAGCCAGCAGCTTGATGGTCTTCACGGCAGGACCCGTCTTCTGACCCTCGGCCAGCACTCCGATGGATGCCTGTGCCACCTTGTCGCTCTGGGCGTCGTAGAGTGTCTCCAGGGCGTTCGCCTCCACTGTGGCTTTGAAGATGGCGAGGTTGTCAATCTTCACGGTGTTGCCCATCAGCACCTGCTCACGCACACACTTCACGAAGTCGATGAGAATACCTGTGATGGAGCCCTCCGAGAACATCGTGTTGTGTTCTGCCATGTGGTGAGCCATGTCCTGCACGCTCATCGTCTCTTTGTAACTCACGCGGGCATACAGCTTACCCGCCTGTTCGGTTTCCGAATTCTCGGTCACCTTGCTCAAATAAAGTTCAATCATACCTTTTGTCGTGTTTTTTATGGTATTAGAAACTCCCTCAGACCAACTGCACCGGGTGGCCTGAATCCCGCTCTTTTAATATGTTACAAAGTTACGAAAAATATTCGAAACCACCAAACTTTTCCGCCACTTTTTTCAAATAAAAATCAATATTTTTTTGCCTCGTCAGTAACCCATCCTTATCCGGCATTACTGGACAATTATGTGGAATTTTTTTGGAAGTTTCAAAAAAAGTACTTATCTTTGCAGTCGAAGAAACGAAATATTATGTTGAATTCTTAAAACTGAAGATGCATAAAAGCTGAGATATAATTTAGCTAAAATAAATATATTAACTTAAAAGAAAAACTTATGAAAAAATTTTTTACCCTTATGATGTTTGCAGTTTCTGCAAGTGCTATGATGGCTCAAAGTAACCCAAAGGTATTTGAAGCAGAGAACTCTATTGATGCAACTATGAGCGAATTCTCAGCCAACGGAAAAGCTCAGATGTACATTAAAAATTATGACAATAGCAATGGTAAGGAAATATTTACATTCTATGCCGACGACTTTACTCAACAAGGAGAGTTGATAGTGCAGTTAGAGTCATTTACCGATTCAAGAAAAATGGAGCAACGCGAGTGGCAAGATGACGGCATGGGGCATGCTGGTTTTACAGGTGATTGGAAGACCATCTATGACGAGAGCAACACCATATATGGCTGGGGGACATCTCGTATCACTCTGAAAGATTTCAACCAAAGTTGTGATGATTTTAGAAGTATCTACCTGTCACAAACCATTTTTAATAACGATGACAAGTACGAATATATCATGCCTGTTTACAAGCCATATTCTAAGTATGAAGAGCGTGACCAAGACGGTGACGGAACTATTGATACTAAAGTTACGATATCAAGTATGAATATAGTTGGATTTAAGATTGTTTCTGAAACTGGTAATGTACTCAGTACGGTAAATTTCGAAGAAGGCTTCGAGGTCGAGGCTTTTGAACTTAAATTTGACCTCATCCTTATCAATGGTAAACGCTATCTTAGCATTTCAGACAATTCGTCATATCCAAGAGTTTATTACATCTACTCCATCGAAAGTGAAGCCACTTCCGTTAGCATGAAGAGCGTTCAGAGAGTTGCTGTATCTGCCCGATATACTCTTGACGGACGCCGTACACAGGGTGAAAGAGGCATCAATATCATCCGCATGGAAGATGGCACCGTGAAAAAGGTGTTTGTAAAATAACATGAAAAGTACACAAAAGGGACGGATAAATCGGGAGATATGCAAATAATCTCCCCCTTTTCTTTGCCGTTCAGGAATTAATTTCTATCTTTGTGTACAGAATGACGACATCAGCATATCGTCCACGTAATCCAGGACATGATTACTATGGTCGCGGCACCTATCTCATTACCTTGGTGGTAAGTGGGCGCGAGCAGTTGCTTTCTTCTTTTTCAGCTATGGGGATCGATGCGCTGAAAGAAGGCAATGCGCTTACGCTTACCCCACTGGGTGAGGTCGTGGAACAAACGTGGCTGAGAATACCGGAGGCGCAGGTTGTTCATGGAAATCGTGTGTTGATTCATGCTTGTGTGTGTATGCCAGACCATTTCCATGGTGTAATAGAAGTGCTGGAGCCGATGGAATGGAGCCTGGGTGATATTATTCAGGCATTTAAGGCTGTATGTACCAGCCAATGGCAGAAACAGATGGGGATGGAGGCATCAGTAAATCGTCCGATATCGGTCGATTTGAAGGGAGACAAGGTGCCAGGATGGCTGCGCGAGAAAGCCCTGCGGCATGATAACGAGGGGGCGTTAATCAGGAGCATGTCAAAGAAGCAACGGCGGGAGTACTATGCGCTTGTTGGCAGGAACCAGCGCCCGCTTTTCGATGATAACTATGACGATACCGTTTGTCTGGATGAACGCCACCGTCAGGCCATGATAGCCTATGTCCACGATAACCCTCGCCGTGCTCTTTTGCGTAAGATGTTACCCGATGTGATGCGTCGCTGTCTGCATGTGCGCATCGGTAATCGAAGCTATGGTGCCTTTGGCAATCTGTTTCTGCTGCGGTGGGCACGAAAAATCCAGGTGCAATGCCATCGTAGGCATCCGGTCACTGATCAGCCATATGAGGAAACAGCCGATTATGCCGGCGAGCGCCAACAGTGGGAAAGGGCTATTCTGGAAGGGTGTACCGTCATCGTGACACCAGGCATATCAGGTGGTGAACGGTTGATGAAAAACGAGTGTATGAAGCAGGGCTTTCCGCTGATACACCTTCAGAAGGAGCCCATCGGTACCTTCTGGAAGCCTGAGCGACAGCGCTTTGAGGCCTGTGCCAATGGTTCGTTGTTGATTCTCGCTCCGTGGGATATTGACACAATGGGGAGAGTGGGGACTGTCCCTGCAGACAGTGACTACAGTCGCTTTCACAACCTTAACACATTGGCAGTGGAGATTTGTGCTTTTGATGGAGATGCAAGGATAGTTGGCTGACAGCTGACAGTTAATAAAGGGTATCTGACCTAGACGCAAAATTACAAAAATCGGGAGATATGCAAATAATCTCCCCTTTTCTTTTGCCCGTATGCATCGTGAATTGGAAGAGCGCCTTGGGCGTAAGGTTGACCTTGTAGAAGAAGGAACTCTTCGACCTGCCGCTGCTGCCGCTGCAGCAAAAGACTTAAAGATAATCTATGAGAGAGGCGCTTAGAGACATAGACCGACTGCTCCATATCAAGGAGCGTATCTGAAACGTTATGAGCTTCCTTGAAGGAAAAACTTTCGAGGACATGAAGTCTAATGTCATGTGACTCTTCATTCATGATGACATAATTATCCCCCGCAGAGTTGTGGGGGATTTTCTTTGGTCGAATATTTATGCTATATTTTATTTGTAATATCCAATCCTTACATCATGTCTTGGTGTTCCAAATGGACTCCAGGAGATGCGGAGCCAGCCATTGCCCGTTAGCAGTTGGTCGGTCAGTTCATGAGCCTTGAGGAAATCGACCAAGCGTTGGAACTGAGCAGGGTCGCGAGGGCGGATGTCGGCAGCCTGGCCGAGCAGGTGCTGTGAATTTCGGACACCGCCCACGAGGGCATTGACACGAGGGTTGCGGAAACCGGAGTTGATGAGGATGGGACCGACCACTTCTCGGGCAGGTTCCAAGAGCATCAGACAGCCATAGGTCATGTTGGCCACATGCTGCATAGCAGGCTTGTTCTCTGCATACTTGCCCACGTTGATGAATTCTTCCAATGAGAAGTGTTTACTGAGTCTTGTGTTTTCCATAGTTTTGTTCATAATCGTTGTGTTTTAAAGGTGAATAAATGGTGTTAATTATCAAGTACAACGTCGTGCTAGGTGAACGCAGAGCCGAGCTTGCTCGAGCCATGCTGAGCCGACGCCGAGGTCGCCGTAGCATCTCTGTTGCTTCGACAAAGATACGGAAAAATCCCGAGATATGCAATTATTGTGCAAGGCGAACACAGTTAAATTTATTTAATTGTTGAGCCGAAGCCAATATTCAGCGAAGCTAAATATTTCAGGCATTTCTTTGGCATCTTGAATCCTTTGTCGGAACCGGATCCCGATTGAGAACTACACAAAATGCGGTTCCATTTATGTACAGGAATAAATTACCTAATAACCCTGCCTTAAGCAAAAATAAGGCAGGGTTATTGCGCGATAAGGCAGGGTTATTGGGCAGTAAAAGGCTGTTTTTTGAAAAAAGGGGGAAGGTGGGGAAGGTGTTTTCTTAAGGGGATTAAAAATAAATCCTAAATCACCTTGCAAAATGTACAAGTAGAATTAGGATTTAATTTATCAAATAGATAAGAAACACCTTCCCCACCTTCCCCCCAACCTGTAGATTTTAGAAGATTTCAGGTACAAACTGTCTGGCATCCTCCTTGTTGTCGAGATTATGCTGTGCAAAATCGACCTTCGTTACCAGATATTTGTTTTGACCTCGAATCTTCTTGCTCTCGAATCCCAGCTTCTTCATTGTTTTTCCAATGTTGTTAGCATTATATTCACGTCCTCGGAATCCGCGATAGTTCAGCTCGTGTATGATGTCGCCAGCCGACATGGTTTCCGAGCTGCCGATACTGTCGGGCTGTCGGAGGAAGGTGAGGATGGCCTCTTCGCAGTCGTTGGGCTCCTCAAAACGCCTGTTGTGGTCGGTGATGAGCTGGCTCTCCTCATGGGTGGGTTGCGGGATGAAACCGTGGTCGAGCAGGTATAGCGCCTGTGCATAGGCACCTTCGTAGGGCAGCGGAAAGTTTTCAAGATCTACGGTGCCCTTGAGGTCGATGACCAGGTAGCGGCGGGTGCCCTCTGTGTTGCGTATGAAGTTGTCTTCGTTGGTGGTGGCGATGAGCGAGGCACGTCGCTCTCGCAATTCACGGAAGCGGGCATAGGAGTCGCGGACATTCGAACGGCTGGAGGTGACGATGTACTTGAAGGCTTCGCTTTTCTGGTTGCTGCCGAAGGAGATTTCGTCGAGGAGGATGAGCGGTGTCTCGGAGAGCGATATGATGAAGTCCTTGTCGATGCGTTCCGAGGGTCCGACTTCCAATCGGTAGTCACGGAGCTCGGGAGGCAGGATGTGGCGCACGAAGTAGGTCTTGCCGATGTGCTGCAAGCCCTTGAAGATGGGCATCTGCGGATTCTCGCTGATACGTCCCAGCATCAGTGCCACCATACCCACATGCCATTTCTTCAGCATCTGGTCGTAGAACGGCTCATTCTCCGGGTCGCCAAACTCCAAGTGGCCGATGTAGAAGTCGCACAGATAGTCAGGATCGGTGTCCGGATTCCACGGTTTCAGACTGTTGAGCCACTCTTTGAAGGCATCGTAGTCCTGACAGAAATCGCGGCTGTAGATGAGCGACTTGACATCCTGGCTGCTGACATTCAGCCCTTGTTCCTTCAGCCGGCAGTAGTAGGTGTCGAGGTCGCGGTCCTGGACGGGTCGCCATGGCTGTCCTTGTTCGCAGACCTCCGGACGCTGTCGCCACACGTTGAAGCGCCACTGGGCCTGTGCGGTCAGCGCCTCGCGCATGGCCTGTATGCGATTCTCCTGTTCCTCCTTTTTCTTCTTTGCCGACTTTTGGCGTCGGCCACGTGGCAAACTAGTGTCAATGCCCGCATCCTGGACCATCTTCATCAGCGTGCCCAACGTGACGCTGCCGTTGCCAGCTTTCAGGCAGTTGGTAAACTTCTCGTCGCACTCCTCGCGCTTGTAGCCGGAGTAGAGCGAACAGATGGTATGATAAGCCTCGCGAGCCTGTTCGCCCAGCGATGCACAGGCAAAGGTCACGTTAATCCAGTCGGCATAGTCTGCCGTAATGTCCCTGCCAGCCTCGGCAAGGCGCTGAGCCACCAGTTCCAGGTGCTCAAGATCGGTGTAGTTGTTCTTCATCATCTTAAAAAATAGATTGGGTTAATATAACATTCGGGGTCGCAGGGCAGGAAACAGGCACGACAGACGTCGCTTCCACTCTTGTCGATGGCTATGCCATAGTGGAAAGCCACATGCTGCTGCATGGTCAGGAACGACTGCTTGAAGTCGTCGTGCAGTGCCCATTCAGGCAACCTGACCACCCATTTCACGCCACGTCCTTTGGGCGACACGAAGCAGAGGGCGGTCTCCACCTTGTCGTCGCTAATGAGAGCCTGTTGCACTTCACGTGCTTCTTCCGTCGAACTCAGGTCGTCGATGTCGATGACCATAAAAGGCGAACGGTTGACAAGGTTTCGTGCGTTGCGATAGGAGAAGATGCCATTGAAGGTGGCACACTCGAAGTTCAATTTCTTGAAGTCGCTGAGCTCATCCTTCGTTGCCGTCTCCAGCATGGAACGCAGGGTCTCGGTAGCCCACTGTGCACGAACGGAGGTTATGTAGTCGTAAGCCCAGGCTATGTCCTGTGCCTGCTGTGGTCGGGTGGCCAAAACGGCCTGCCCTTTCTGGTTTCGGTATCCTTTTGGGAATATCGAGAACTTGTTATTGTCTATAGGCATGATAGTGTTTTTTGTTATCCTCGCTTAAAAATCAATAAATATTTCCGTCAAGGAAGGTCAATATTTGGCGGATAACAAAAAAAACTGTATATTTGCAACCGCTTGATGACCCATTCCTTTGGGTTTAAAGTGCCGCCGGCCTCTTTTAGCCTAGGAAACTCTCAGAGACCAGCGACGTGTGCGTCCCGCTACACCCTCTGATGTGCGGGACTTTTTTCATGGCTCGATTATATCATTTTTCTTCTCTTTGTTTTTGGTTTGACGTTGTTTCATAAAATACACCTGACCTAGAAGGTCGTTGTCAAGAGAGGGCTGGCGAATGAGGTCGAACATGATGTTGCCGTCCTCGTAATTGTATCCCAGCGTGTCGAACATCACTTTGGTGGGTACATAGTAGTATCCACTTGATACTCTTATCTCAAAAGCATCCTCACTACGCTCACTATTTATAATAAGGTATAAGGAGTCGTTTTCGTCGTCTTTTGCGAACTTTGCAAATTTTCCGGACTCAAAACCGAGTGCCGTAGCAGTTTCAGCAGTAAACCCAAGCCTTCCTGATGCCTGGATGGTTGCTTTCAGTTTTGTTGCGAATTGCTTTGCGCTTAATATCGTAATTGCCATGTCGAATAAATTTGCTGCAAAGATAGTAATAAATCTCCTTCTTTCCAATAATTATCGCCTGAAATTAGTGTTAAAAACTGCTAATGCTTACTTTTCCTCTTTCGGCAAACATAAAAGAAAATCAAAACAAAACGCAAAGAGAACGAAAATAATACGTAAAATGCTTGCATATCTCCCGAATTTTTTGTAACTTTGTAGGGTATTTAGAAGGTAATCTGATACCATGAAAACACCAAGTAATTAACCCTATTTATTAACATTTAAAAACACACGATTATGAACAAGACATGGAAAACAATTCTGCAGATTCTCGGGTACATCATTGCCGCCATTCTTGGCGCAGCTGGTGAGGCGACGATGATGTGAGAGGTAAGAAGTAGGATGTAGGATGTAAGAAGTAAGATGTAAAACAGTAATCTGACGACCATGGAAAACACACGCTTTAAGGTCTCTCAGTACGTTTGTGCGGTGCTGCTCATCGTGAGCAGCATCGCCCTCGTAGCTTACCAGGTGGTCAGTATAGAGGATGTTGCTGCCGGACTGCTCTATTACGTTGCCCAGTCTTTCCTCTTGGCAGGCAGCATCTTCGGACTCGACCAGTACATCCGAATCATTAAGCGCAACGATTATGGAAAACACAAGACTCAGTAAGCATTTTACCAAGTCCCGCCACTTCGTCAGGATTGGGTATTACAAATGAAAAAGTGCACAACGGGGTTCCGCTGTGCACTTCTTAAGAAATGAGTTTTGCAATGTTAAGAAATTATTTCTTGCAATTCTTCTTGCACTGTCCCTTGTGCGTGCAGTCCTTGCAACCAGTCTTGCTGCAAGTGGCCTTGCACTCGGTACATTTTTCGCAGTTACTCTTGCAAGTAGCCTTAGCCTCTTTCTTCTCGCAGCAAGCCTTGGCTTCTTTCTTCTCACAGCAAGCTTTGGCCTCTTTCTTCTCGCAGCAAGCCTTGGCTTCTTTCTTCTCGCAACATTCTTTCTTGGCCTTGTCGCACTTCTTGTCCTGTGCACTGGCATTTGTCGTAGCGCACATCATCGCCATGATCATCATGGCACTGAGCAAAATTTTTTTCATGTTCATTTGTGTTGTTATAATGTTAATAAAACTATTCCGCACTGAAATATTCCTGGAGTTCAGCCGTTGCCGAGCCTTCGTCGTTGGACAGGTCGCGGATAATCCGGCCGTGTTCCAGGAGGGCGATGCGGGTGGATATGTCAACGGTGTGTTGCAGGTTATGGCTGGAGATGATAATTGTAGCGTGGGTCTCACGTGAATAGTCGCTGATGAGATGCTTCAGCACCAATTGGCTCGTGGGGTCGAGGAAATTGAAGGGCTCGTCGAGAATGACGGTCTTGGGCTTGCGCAACAGGGCGGAAATGATGCCCACCTTCTGCTTGTTACCTGCCGAGAGGTTGCGGATGAGTTTCTTCTGTCCGAAAATCTCGCCACCGGCAAAGCGCTCGAAGTCCTGCAGCCGGTTATCGACATCTGCCTGCGTCATGCCTGATATCTTGCCCAGGAAGGAGAAATACTCCTCTGGGGTGAGGAAATCGATGAGGAATCCATCGTCGATGTAGGCACCGACGTCGTTCTTCCATGCCTCACTCTCCGCAGGGTTGATGTCGTCGATGGTCACATAGCCCTCGTCGGCTTTGAGCAGGTCGAGCAACAAACGGAAGAGGGTGGTCTTGCCCGCTCCGTTGTTACCTACCAGTCCGAGGATGTGGCCATCATTGATGGTAAACGATGGAATGTCACAGGCGCATGTGTCGCCAAACTGCTTCTTGAGATTCTCAATCTTAATCATATCTCTAAACTCTTAACTCTAACCTCTAAACTCTTACACCAGCCCTCTTCCGTGACAGTTCTTGAACTTTTTGCCCGAGCCACAGGGACAAGGATCGTTGCGGCCTGGCATCTTGTCCTTGATGATTGGGGTGCGAGGCTGCTGGGCACGAGTGTCTTGTGCGGCAGCTGCAGCCTGATTAGGATCGGTCATCTGTTCCTGTGAGAGGCTTTGTTTCGACTCGGTATATTGCTGACGCTGGGTGCGCACCTCAGGAGCGGCTTCCTGTACCTGTTGCATCTCAGGAATCTGGGCACGCATGAGGATGCTGACGGAACGGTTGTTCATGGTATTCACCATGTTGTCGAACAGCTTGACGCTCTCCAGCTTGAAGATGAGCAACGGGTCTTTCTGCTCGTAGCTGGCATTCTGCACAGAGTGCTTCAGCTCGTCCAGTTCGCGCAGGTTCTCTTTCCAAGCGTCATCAATGATATGGAGCAGTATCTGCTTCTCAAATTCCTTCACCACCGACCGACATTCTGTATCGTAAGCCTCTTTCAGGTTACAAGGCACGTTATACATCTTGCGGCCATCGGTCAGGGGCACTACGATGCGCTCGTACATTTGCCCTTGACTTTCATAGACTTGCTTGATAACGGGGATGGCTACTTCCTGCACATGTTCCATCTTGCGCTTGAAGTTGCCCATAGCCACCTGGAAGGACTCCTCGCAGAGCTCCTCGTGGCTCTTGTTGATGAACTCGTCGCTGGAGAAGGGACATTCCATCGCGAAGATCTTGATGAACTGCTCTTTGCAGCCCTCGTAGTCGTTCTGCTCGATGATGTTAACCACGCGGTCCCAGATGGTGTTCGAAATGTCCATGCCAATGCGCTCACCCATCAAGGCGTGACGGCGCTTGCTATACACCACGGTACGCTGTTTGTTCATCACA
Source organism: uncultured Prevotellaceae bacterium (assembly GCA_902770195.1). GTDB lineage: Bacteria > Bacteroidota > Bacteroidia > Bacteroidales > Bacteroidaceae > Prevotella. Next base: position 23,660 of record CACXSA010000014.1, on the reverse strand, counting down.
TCATCGTATTCCAGCAGTCGCTTACGGATACCGAAGTTGTTCTCCTCGACCTTCTTCTGGGCACGCTCTACCTGCTTGGTAATCATCGAGCTTTCCAGCATCTCACCTTCCTTGAAGCCCAGCTTGTCCATCACGGTGGCAATACGCTCAGAACCGAACAGGCGCATCAGCTTGTCTTCCAATGAGATGAAGAACAGCGAAGAACCTGGGTCACCCTGACGACCGGCACGACCACGCAGCTGGCGGTCCACACGGCGTGACTCGTGGCGCTCGGTGCCGATGATGGCCAGACCTCCGGCGGCTTTCACCTCAGGCGACAGCTTGATATCGGTACCACGACCTGCCATGTTGGTGGCAATGGTAACGGCACCCTTTCCATTGGTGGACTGACCGGCGAGTGCCACGATGTCAGCCTCCTTCTGGTGCAGCTTGGCATTCAGCACCTGGTGGGGAATACCTTCGCGCTTGCCCGTCTCGGGATTCACATACATATCGAGCATGCGGCTCAGCAACTCAGAGATTTCCACAGAGGTGGTACCAATCAGGGTGGGGCGACCAGCGTTGCGCATCTTGACAACTTCCTCGATGACAGCATGATACTTCTCACGAGCCGTCTTATAGATGCGGTCGTCCATGTCGTTGCGGATAACGGGCTTGTTGGTTGGAATCTCCACAACATCCAGCTTGTAGATATCCCAGAACTCACCAGCCTCGGTAGAAGCGGTACCCGTCATACCTGCTAGCTTATGGTACATGCGGAAATAGTTCTGCAGGGTGATGGTGGCAAAGGTCTGTGTAGCAGCTTCGACCTTCACGTGCTCCTTAGCCTCGACAGCCTGGTGCAGACCATCGCTCCAACGGCGGCCTTCCATGATACGGCCTGTCTGTTCATCGACAATCTTCACCTCGCCGTCAATCACAACATATTCGTCGTCCTTGTTAAACATGCAGTAAGCCTTGAGCAGCTGCTGCAAGGTGTGAACACGCTCAGACTGTACGGCATAGTGCTGTAACAGCTCATCCTTCTTGTTTACACGCTCTTCGTCCGACAGGTCAGTTACACCCTCCAAGGCGGACAACTGACTGGTAATATCGGGCAATACGAACAATTCGGCGTCATTCACCTGATGAGCCAGCCATGCTGTACCCTTGTCGGTCAGGTCGCATGAGTTCAGTTTCTCGTCAACCACGAAGAACAAAGGTTCTACCACTTCAGGCATGCGGCGGTTGTTGTTCTCCATATAGATGCCCTCCGTCTTGAGCATGCCGCTCTTGATACCTTCCTCAGAGAGGAACTTGATGAGCGGCTTGTTCTTTGGCATCGACTTGTGTGAACGGTAAAGTGCCAGGAAACCTTCGTCCAACAGCTTCTGGTCGTTCTTCTCACGACCTTCGCTGATCTTCTGCTTGGCTTCAGCCAGATACTGGGTAGCCAGCTGCTTCTGCACACCCACCAGTTTCTCTACCAAGGGCTGGTATTCCTCGAACATCTGGTCGTCGCCCTTGGGCACAGGACCAGAGATAATCAACGGAGTTCGGGCATCGTCAATCAACACCGAGTCAACCTCATCGACGATGGCATAGTTGTGTGCACGTTGTACGAGGTCGGCGGGCGAGATGGCCATGTTGTCACGCAGATAGTCGAAACCAAACTCGTTGTTCGTGCCGAATGTGATGTCGGCCTGATAGGCTTTACGACGAGACTCCGAGTTAGGCTGGTGCTTGTCGATACAATCTACAGAGAGTCCGTGGAACATATAGAGCGGACCCATCCATTCGGAGTCACGCTTGGCCAGATAGTCGTTCACGGTTACCACGTGAACACCATTACCTGTCAGCGCATTCAGGAATACGGGGAGGGTAGCCACCAAGGTCTTACCTTCACCCGTTGCCATCTCGGCAATCTTACCTTGATGCAATACGACACCACCGAACAGCTGGACGTCGTAGTGTACCATTTCCCACTTCAGGTCGTTGCCACCGGCAGTCCAGTGGTTATGATAGATAGCCTTGTCGCCATCAATGGTAATAAAGTCTTTCTTGGGGTCGGCAGCCAACTCACGGTCAAAATCCGTTGCGGTAACGATGGTCTCCTCGTTTTCGGCAAAGCGGCGGGCGGTCTCCTTGACGATAGAGAACACGTCGGGCATCACCTCGTCCAGTGCCTTCTCGTAGATGTCCAATACTTCTTTCTCCAGTTTGTCTATCTGGGCAAAGATATCGGCACGCTCGTCAATAGGAGTCTCCTCGATGGTTGCTTTCAGCTTTTCAATCTCTTCTTTCTGTTTTAAAGCAGAGTCCTGCACTTGGTGTTGAATGTCCTTTGTGCGTTGGCGTAACTGGTCGTTGTTCAGTTTCTGTATTTCCGGGTAGGCGGCTTTCACCTTTTCTACAAGCGGCTGAATCAATTTCATGTCGCGAGTGGATTTGTCGCCGAACAACGAGCGTAAAATCTTGTTGAAATCCATATCTGTTTTTGTTGTTTATTCCTGTTTTATAATATTCGGGGTGCAAAATTACTAAAAAAATTCGTAACTCCGCACAAATTTCCTTATCTTCTTACTTATTTCGATGCTTTTAACTTCATATTTGCATAGCATTGCATCAGCAAACATAGTGCCAAGACATGGATTCCCTCTGCATAGCTCTGGAAAATACTGCCAATGAGGAACAATACAGCCAAGATGGCAGTTATCTTCCAATAACGTGTCTGACGCCCCCTGATGACGGGCCAAAGAAAGAACAAGGGCAGGGGATTAAGCAGGATGATCTGCAGGTTAAGGCTGACCGTGGGATGTTGTGAGAACAGCATCAATGTCAGCACGATGCCAAAGGTGCTCGTCAGAAGCATCAGCAAGATGTCCCAAAGCACGAAAGCCTTTTTCCGGCGCCACTCCAGGAGAAAGAGAAACAGGCTGATGGCAAGCAAAATGATGGCACAAGCCAACGGACTGAGGGGAAAGCCTTCCTGAACGATTTGTACGCCGGCAGGTACTGCTATCCTTCGCTCCTTGACCAACGGCCGATAGGTGCCGTCAGCATAGATCTGAGCATGGTCAAAGTCGTATAAAAGATTGTAAGGCAGGAACTCTTGCTGGCGCAAATCAGTCTTTTGGTCGGCTTTGATGCCTAGTAATAAATCATTACCAAATCGTGACCAAGGATTCCGCTCAGTCATGCTATGAACCATTTCGCGGTAAGTTGGTGTATAGCCTTCTCTCTCAGAGTATTTTAAATTTCCTTTAATGCATTGCTCGATAATGTCGCGAGCCTTTGTGGTACAGTTGCTGTAAAAGAAATTGTAACGGTAAATTCGGTTGTCTGGGCGCAGGTTGATGGCTAATGCTTCGTGCATTGCCGATTTTTCTTCGTTGGTAAGATTGAGCACCTGCTCTGTCACCATACTGCCAAAACGTCGGTACTCATTCACGAAATATTTATACGGATAGGCTCCCAGTTCATAGTCCGTCAGTCCGAACACGAAACGGGCTACAAAGTGAGGCTTCTTGAAATCGAACACGCCATAGTTGAAAGCCAAATCGAGTCCTTGATGTCTCAAATCGTGATATCTGATGGCAGTATGACCATAAAGACTATATACTTCGTCGTGTGGCTGACAGGTTAAGAGACTGATTTCAACAGAATCCATCGGGTTTATGTCTTCTTGTGCTGCAGCAGGTAGAGAAGACGATAAAACCAATGTTAAAACAACCCCTTTCAGAGCATTAAAAATGATTTTTAAATGTTTCACGATGCAAAATTAACCTATATTTTCCACTTAACGTGCGTTTATTTCGTTTTTTTTCAATAATTTTGCAACCCGAAATTGAATTGATATAAAATTGATAGATGAAAAGACGTTTTTTTTCTGGCTTATTGCTGAGTGCAATCTCCCTGGTGTCATTGGCACAGGTGAGCAACACTCTGTCTCCTTATAGCCAATATGGTCTGGGTGTGTTGTCTGATCAATCGACAGGCTTTAACCGTGGAATGAACGGACTCTCCATAGGTCTTCGGAATGGTAAGATGGTTAATGTGCAGAATCCAGCTTCCTATTCTGCTGTTGATTCGCTGACCATGATATTTGATGTAGGTGTATCAGGGCATATTACCAGTTTCAAGGAGGGTGGGCGCCGTGTGAATGCCAAGACAGCTAACTTCGATTATGCTGTTGCCGCCTTACGCCTGCTTCCGAAGGTTGGTCTTAGCTTTGGTGTCGTTCCTTATTCCAATATTGGTTATAACTACTATGACGCAGACTATAATGCAAGTACTGTTACAACGCTGAATGGCAGTTATTATAATGAGCGGCATGAGGGTGACGGCGGTTTCAGTCAGGCTTATGTGGGTATTGGCTGGGAAGTGATGAAAGGTCTGTCAATAGGTTTCAACGCCTCTTATTTCTGGGGAAAATATACCAGGACGGTGATGGTGTATAATAGCGATTCCTATGTGAATACGCTCACCAAGACCTATTCCACCTCTGTCAAGAGCTATAAACTCGACTTGGGAGTGCAGTATCAAAAGGAGCTCGATAAGGATAATGTGGTTACCATGGGTGCTACCTTTGGATTGGGACACGGGTTAAGCGGTGATGCCAAGCTTGTAACAACGAACTTGGATAATGTGAACGCCACTTCCTATGTAACTTCCGACAGCGTTCCTAATGCATTCAAATTGCCTTATTCCTTTGGCGTGGGTGCCACCTTGCTGCATAAAAACCGCCTGACGGTTGGTGTTGACTATAATTTCCAGAAGTGGGCTAATATTGATTATCCTGTACAGACTAATAATGTGACCAGCGATCATAAGCTTGGCTACCAGATGGTGGGCTCTCAGCTTCTCGACCGTCATAAGGTTACCTTGGGTACTGACTGGATTCCCAATCCTATGGGTCGTGGCTATTTCGGTCATGTGCATTATCGCTTCGGCATGTCCTATGCTACACCTTATTATAATGTAGGGGATGTGAAAGGACCTCGCGAGTTTAGCTTGAGTGCCGGATTTGGCATTCCTTTGGTCAATACCTGGAACAACCGGTCCACACTTAATATAAGTGCGCAGTGGGTGAACCGTTCTGCAGACAATCTGATTACCGAAAATTCATTCCGAATCAATATCGGCTTGACGTTCAATGAGCGTTGGTTTGCTAAGTGGAAGGTAGATTAAAATAAATGAGAAATGAGTAATGAGAAATTAAAATGTAGAAATAAGAAATGGGAGATGCATTCTTTTGCATTTCTCATTACTCATTTCTCATTCCTCATTTGTTTCGCTGCCTGCAGCGAAACAGTCAGTCATACGGCACCTGCTGTTAATGACCGTGACTCGGCGTCTATGATGGTTAGCTATGGGGTTAATACGCTTATCAGTGACTCTGGTGTTATCAAGTACCGGATTGTTACTGAGCGTTGGGATGTGAATACCGTCAAGAATCCTCCCCGATGGACTTTTGAGAAAGGAATCTTTATGGAACAGTTCGACCCGCAGTTCCACATCGAGGGTTATATCCAGGCAGATACTGCATGGTATTATGACCAGCAGAAATTGTGGGAATTGCGCGGGAGAGTATATATTCGCAATGTCAACGGGCTCATATTCCGTAGTGAGGAACTCTTCTGGGATGGTATCAAACACGAGTTCTATTCATATAAGTTCTCGCGCGTGGTTACACCGGAGCGAACGATGGAGGGAACCTATTTCCGTAGTGACGAGCACATGACGCATTATGAGGTTACCAACTCCGTCGGTTCTTTCCAGGCTGCAGACATGGAACCGGAGCCTGCTCAACCAGTAGCACCAGTTCTGGCGACTCCTGGTGGTACACCGGTCAAGCCCGATACTGCCAAGGTGGAAGTTCCTGTTCGTAAGGCTGCCACACGCCATAAGGCAACACAAAAAACCGTTTTCCAACCATGACATCACTTATTATAGGGCTCGGTATTACTATGATTTTCTCCGCCTTCTTCTCTGGTATGGAGATAGCCTTTGTTTCCAGCAATAGGTTGCGCGCCGAAATGGATCGTGAAAAGGGAGGACTCTCACAGCGTGCCATAGAATTGTTCTATCGTCATCCCAACAATTTCGTATCAACGATGTTGGTGGGTAACAATATCGCTTTGGTTGTTTATGGTGTCCTTTTTGCCCGCATCTTCGATGCTACATTATTCTATAACTTGAGTGACGGGGGTAGGGTGGCCTGCGATACGTTGCTCTCTACAGCAGTAGTGCTCTTTACTGGAGAATTCTTGCCAAAGACGATATTCAAGTCTAATCCCAATACCATGCTCACCATTTTCGCCGTGCCGGCATGGATTTGCTATGTGGTGCTCTGGCCCATTTCCCGGTTTGCCACTCTTCTTTCACGTGGCTTGCTCCGACTGGTGGGAATCCAAATGCCCAAAGAAACAGACGATAAAGAGTTTACGAAGGTTGACCTAGACTATTTGGTGCAATCCAGTATCGATAATGCCAAGGATGACGATGAGATAGAGGAAGAAGTGAAGATATTCCATAATGCACTCGACTTCCATGATACCAAAGTCCGCGATTGCATGGTGCCTCGCACGGAGATTGTAGCCATCGACATCGATGAGTGTACGATAGAGGAGCTGAAACAAAAATTCGTGGAGAGCGGACATTCCAAATTGGTGGTGTTCCGCGAGGATATCGACCATATTATCGGTTATATCCACTCTTCCGAATTGTTCAAACCATTTACGGACATTGCCAAGCATGTTCAGTCCATGCCTTATGTGCCCGAGACTATGGCTGCCCAGAAGATGATGCAAACCTTCCTGCAGCAGAAAAAGTCGCTAGGGGTAGTCATCGATGAGTTCGGTGGTACTAGCGGTCTCGTTTCCTTGGAGGATATTGTGGAGGAAATCTTTGGTGATATTGAGGATGAGCACGACAATACGAAATACGTGGCTAAGCAGCTCAACGAACATGAATATGTACTCTCGGCACGACTGGAGATTGAGAAAGTCAACGAACTGTTTGACTTGGATTTGCCTGAAAGCGACGAATACATGACCGTCAGTGGACTTATTCTGCATGAATATCAGTCATTCCCGAAACTCAACGAGGTCGTGAAATTCGGGCGTTATGAGTTCAAAATACTGAAAAATACTCAGACAAAAATCGAGCTCGTAAGGCTAAAAGTCTGTGAGTAAAGCATTTTTTTAGGAAAAGTTGCCGATAATTCGCGTAAATTTCGTAATTTTGTCGGCTGAATTTGAAAATAGAATAAAAACAAAATAAAATTAATAGCTAAAAATGGCAGCAATTGGAAAAATCAGAAGCTGGGGACCAGTACTCGCTACGGTGATTGGTCTGGCCCTCTTTGCATTTATCGCTGAAGAGATGTTCCGTTCTTGCGAGGCAACAAGCAACGAGCGCCGTCAGCAAGTAGGCGAAGTGTTAGGTAAAAAAATCTCAGTACAAGAGTTCCAGAATCTCGTTGACGAGTATCAGGAAGTTATCAAGATGACCCAAGGTCGTGACAACCTCTCTGAGGAGGAGCTCAATCAGGTGAAGGATCAGGTTTGGCAACAGTTTGTCAACAACACCATTCTGGAGACTGAGGCAAAGAAATTGGGTCTGACCGTTACAGATCGGGAGATGCAGAACTTGCTGAAGGCAGGTACTAACCCCATGTTGATGCAGACTCCGTTCGTTAATCAGCAGACTGGCCGTTTCGATGCCAGCCAGCTCACTAAGTTCCTCGATGACTACAAGAAGATGCAGTCTCAGGGTAATGCCCAGGCGATGGAACAGTACGAACGTATCTACAAGTACTGGAAATTCATGGAGAAGAACATCCGTCAGCAGTTGCTGGCAGAGAAGTACCAGCAGTTGTTGGCTCAATGTCTCTTTAGCAATCCTGTATCTGCAAAGATGGCGTTCGACGCACAGAATGAAGAGAGCGACGTGTTGCTGGCTGCTCTTCCTTACAGCACCATCAAGGATACGGAAGTAGAGGTTTCGGACGCTGATATCAAGGCTAAGTATGATGAGCAGAAAGAAATGTTCAAGCAGTATGTTGAGAGCCGCGATATTAAGTATGTTGATTTTCAGGTAGTAGCCTCTAAGGCCGACCGCAATGCATTGATGCAGACCATGAAGGATGCCCAGCAGAACCTTACTGCAGGCATGACTCCTGCTGAGGCTGTTCGCAAGGCTCAGTCGCAGATTGCCTACACTGGCATCTTCGCTACTCGCTCAGCATTCCCCTCAGACATCGCTGCAAAGATTGACTCTATGTCTGTTGGTCAGGTAACCGCACCTTTCGAGACTGCTTATGACAATACCCTCAACGTTGTAAAGCTGGTTAATAAAACCCAGTTGCCCGACTCCGTTGAATATCGTCAAATTCAGGTAGGTGGTGAGACTGCTGAGGCCGCTCGCAAGACAGCCGACAGCATTTACACAGCTCTTCAGGGTGGTGCTGATTTCGAGGCTATTGCCAAGAAATATGGTCAGACAGGTGCTAAGCAATGGATGACTTCTGCTATGTACGAGCGTGCTCAGACTATTGATGCAGACACCAAGTCTTATATCCAGACTCTTAATACTCTCGAGGCTGGTCAGCTTAAGAATCTTGAGTTCAGTCAGGCTAATATCGTTGTGCAGGTTACTGCTCGCAAGGCTTTCGTCAACAAGTATGACGTAGCTGTTGTAAAGCACACTATCGATTTCTCAAAGCAGACTTATTCTGATGCTTACAACAAGTTCAGCCAGTATGTCAGTGAGAACAATACCATCGAAGGTCTTGAGAAGAATGCTGCTAAGTTTGGTTTCCGCGTTCAGGAGCGTCAGGATCTCTACAACTCGGAGCATAATGTGGCAGGCATCCGCTCTACCCGTGAGGCTATGAAGTGGATTTTCGATGCTAAAGAGAATAATGTTTCACCTCTTTATGAGTGTGGTAATAATGACCATTTGCTGGTTATCGCTCTTACCGCTATTCATCCCGTAGGCTATCGTGAACTTGATGGTGCTGTTAAGGATCAGGTGAAGCAGGAGGTTATTCGCGACAAGAAGTTCGCAAAGGCTGCTGAGAAATTGGCAGGTGTGAAGGATATTGCCGCTGCTAAGGCAAAGGGTGCCGTTGTTGACAGCGTTCGTCAGATTACTTTCTCTGCTCCTGTATTTGTACAGTCTGCCGGAGCTAGTGAGCCTGCTCTTAGTGGTGCTGTCTCAGCCGTTAAGCAGGGACAGTTCAGTCCAGCTGTTGTGAAGGGTAATGGTGCCGCTTATCTGTTCCAGGTTCTCTCCAAGAAGCAGCGTGAGGGTGCTAAATTCGATGAGAAGCAGCAGGCTCAGCAGCAGCGCCAGATGGCTATGCAGGCTGCTGGTCGTTTCATGAACGAGCTTTACCTGAAGGCTGGTGTCGTTGACAACCGCTATCTCTTCTTCTAATAGTATCCAATTACACATTATTATAATATAGGGTTTGGTGAATTACTCGCCAGACCCTATTTCTTTTTGTTTTTTTGTCATTTCGTAAAAAATGTAACAGAAAAAGTTGGAGGTTCAGAAAAAACTACTTATCTTTGCAAAAATCAATGGATTTACTAACCAAATAAATAATATTTTTATGAAGAAAAAGTTTATCTGCGCCGTTTGTGGATATATCTACGAAGGCGATGCTGCTCCTGAGAAGTGTCCTATTTGTAAGGCTCCTGCTTCAAAGTTCTCTGAACTGAAGGACGAGGGTGAAACAACCTATGCAACCGTTCATCGTATTGGTGACGGAAAACCCGAGGGCGTTTCACAGGAGATGATTGACGACCTGCGCAACCACTTCAATGGTGAGTGTGGCGAAGTTGGCATGTATCTGGCAATGTCTCGTCAGGCTGATCGTGAGGGCTATCCCGAGATTGCTGAGGCTTTCAAGCGCTATGCTTTCGAGGAGGCTGAGCATGCTTCTAAGTTTGCTGAGTTGCTAGGTGAGTGCGTATGGGACACCAAGACCAATCTGGAGAAGCGTGCTGCTGCAGAAGCAGGAGCTTGCGAGGATAAGTTCCGTATTGCCAAGAATGCTAAAGCTGCCGGTTTCGATGCTATCCACGATACCGTTCACGAGATGGCCAAGGACGAGGCTCGTCACGGGGCAGGCTTTGCTGGACTGCTGAAGCGTTACTTCGGAAAATAAAAAACAGGCAGGCAGAACTAGCCTGCACAATAAAATGGAAGAAAGGTCGTTTTATCAGTATATGATAAAGCGGCTTTTCTTTTTCATCGCGTCGGTGGCATGTCTGTTGACAGCCTGTTCCGATAACGATTCGTTCACTACGGACCGTAGTCAGATACTTTCGTTCTCTCAGGACACCGTGCGTCTTGATACCATGTTTTCTGGTGTACCTTCAGTTACTTATACTTTCTGGGTTCATAACCGTTCTAATGACGGCTTGCGTATCAACACGGTCCGTCTGGAACGGGGAAATCAAACGGGCTTTCGTGTCAATGTAGATGGGACGTTCCTTAACCCTGTAGCACAGGATCTGGAGGTGCGTAAAGGCGACAGCCTTCGCGTCTTCGTGGAAATCACCTCTTATGAGACGCATTCCATAGAACCTCAGTTGGTTGAGGACAACTTGTTGTTTGCATTGGAGAGTGGGGTAGTGCAGAAGGTGAATCTGCGCACTTATAGTTGGGATGCGGAGATGGTGACCGATTTGGAGGTCGATCATGACATGACAATAGAGATGGAGAAACCACTGGTGGTCTATGGCAATGGCATCAGCGTAGCCCCCGATGTCACGCTGACGTTGCGTAATACTACTATTTATTTCCACAACGATGCCCAGCTGAAGGTGGAAGGGCGTCTGATGGTGGAAAATTGTGTGCTCCGCGGTGACCGTCTTGACAATATGTTCGATTATCTGCCTTACGACCGTGTGAGTGGTCAATGGCGCGGCATCGAGATTGTCAATGGAGCCGAGGGATGTTGGATGACCGATTCTGAGGTGCGTAATGCCTGGGACGGAATGACAGCTGACAGTACTCAGGTTGTTCTTAACAATTGCGTGATACACAATAGCAGGGGCTATGGTCTGTACGCCAGGAATTCCAAAGTGCAACTGGATTTCTGTCAATTGTCTAATGCCGAAGTTGACTGTTTGGCCCTTTACGGTTGCGAAGCTATAATCGACCATTGTACTTTGGCTCAGTTCTATCCCTTTGCCTTGTCTGGTGAGGCACTGTTGTTTTCTCCTGATAGCAAGTCCCTTCAGCTGTTATGTACCAATACCCTCATTACGGGTTATGACGAAGATGTGTTTGAAGGTGTCATGCGCGATGGCGAAACGATAGACTATCATTTTATCAATTGTCTGATACGTACGCCCGAAATTAAGGATGAAGAGGCTTTCGAAAACATTATCTGGGAGACACCAGAGGATGAGGTACAGGGCCAGGATCATTTCCTGTTGTTCGATGACAACAATTTCATCTACGATTTCAGCATTGTCTCCACTTCGCCAGCCTTCGATCGCGCTATAGGGCGTGCCTTTCATATCGAGGAAGATGATAACGAGGAATAGTTATTTTTCATGTCAAGCGTAAAATAGCGATTAATCATTAATAAAGGATGGAACATCAAATATGCATTTTTACGGGAGCAAGACCTAATTTTGTGAAAGTGGCTCCCCTTATCCGTGCCATTCAGCAGACCGAGGGATGCAGGTACAAACTTGTTTTTGCCGGTTGTGAGGATGATCCTACTTTAGAGCCTACCTTGTTCAACGACTTGCAGATACCTCGTCCCGATGTCTTTCTGGGTGTTGACTGTCAGAATCTGAATGAGTTGACGGGTCGTGTCATGAGTGAGTTTGAACACTATCTTGAACAGCATACTGCCAATACCGTCATTGTCGTTGACGACCTGGCCTCTACGATGGCCGCAGCTATCGTAACCAAGAAACGTGGTCTTCGTCTGGCTCATCTGGTAGCAGGCACCCGTTCGTTTGATATCAATATGCCTAAGGAGATTAACCGCTTGGTCATCGATGGCTTGAGCGACTTGCTTTTTACGGCAGGTATCGGTTCCAGCAGCGTGGCCACCCGTGAGGGTGCCGAGATGCATAAGATCTATATGGTAGGCAATATCCTGATGGATTCATTGCGTCAGAACCACCATCGTTGGCAACGTCCAGCCTGTGTCACAACGGACAACTACTTCGTGTTCACGCTGAACCGCAAGGCATTGATTGCCGACGAGTCAAACCTGAACCGTATGCTGGATGCCATTGTCAAGGAGGCTGGCGATGTTCCTGTTATTGCCCCCTTGCGAGGTAGGGCCAAGGAGATGGTAGTGCGTCATGGAGGCATCCAAGTGGTTGAACCCCTGTCATATCTGGAGTTTGGATGGCTCACCAGTCATGCACGAGGCATTATCACCGATTCTGGCAACGTAGCCGAGGAAGCTACCTTCAACAACATCCCCTGCATCACCCTCAACAGCTATACCGAGCACATCGAAACCGTCAAGCAAGGTACTAACGTGCTCGTTGGCGAAGATGCAGCCAAACTGGGTGAGGCTATGCAAAAACTGGTGAAGGGCCAATGGAAGTCTTCTTCGCTTCCCGACCGTTGGGATGGGCGTACTGCCGAACGTATCGTCAGGATTCTGATGGAGTAGAGTTGTTGTCCCATCTGTTTCAACAATCTCAAGTCCTCCTATTAGGAAGACTGAAAGGTGGATAACCAAAAGAAATTTCCGTTTTCTTTTGGTTATTCTCATTATTTGCAGTAACTTTGCAGCCGCATTAGGTAAGGGAATGGGGTGAGAGTCCTCAACTGTCCCGCAGCTGTAAGCAGTCATTATCGATGCAAGCACAAAAGTCACTGATATTATTGGGAAGACGCTTGCTACCGGACTGTAAGTCAGAAGACCTCCTTTTGCATCAATGCGCTTTTCAGACCTCTGGGGTTAGGTCGAATGCGCGAATACGTGTATTATTATATAAGTCCTGGGAGACTTATGTCGTGAGACAGGTAGTCTCCCTTTTTAAATGAGAAATGAGTAATGAGAAATGAAAGAAATGAGCATTGTAGATTGCTACACGAGAAATTTCGTGCAGTACATTCCTTTATTTCTACATTTGCATTTATCATTTCCTTCATTTCTCATTTCTCATTTGCCTATGCCCAGCAGCCCCAGCGTAGCCGTTTTGACTCCATCCAGCATGTTGACGAGGTTGTCGTTACTTCACGTTATAACCACAAGGAAGTGATTCCCTCGCAGACCCTGACGGGTGAGCAATTGGAGAAGCTGTCGTCGAACAGTGTGGCCGATGCCCTTCGCTACTTCTCCGGCATCCAGCTGAAGGACTATGGTGGTGTAGGGGGTATTAAAACGGTGAACATCCGCTCGATGGGTACCAACCACCTGGGCATTAGCTACGATGGCGTAGAGCTGGGCAATGCACAGAACGGACAGATAGACCTAGGACAGTTCTCGTTAGACAATGTGGAGGAAATCACCCTGTTTAACGGTCAGAAAAGTGCTATCCTGCAACCCGCTAGCGACTTCGGACATGCCGGAGCCATCTATATCCGCACGCGAGCCCCCCGTTTTAAGCCGGGCAAAAACTACAACCTGAAGTTCAAGGCGAAATACGGTTCGAGCGATTTGTTCCGTTTTGCCACCCTTTGGGAGCAACGGTTGAGCCAGCGACTTTCTTCGTCACTTTCGGCAGAAGTGCTGACGTCCAGCGGAAAATACAAGTTCAGATACAAGAGGAAGAAGCAGGACGGCACAGTGGCTTACGACACGACAGCTACCCGACAGAATGGTGACATCTGGGCAGTAAGGGCTGAGGGCAACCTGCACGGAATGATTAACGACGGTTTCTGGAAGCTGAAGGTATATACCTATCATTCAGAACGAGGCATCCCTGGTGCCATCGTCAACAATGTGTGGCGCAGGGGCGAACGGCAGTGGGATCATAACACCTTCTTGCAAGGGCGTTTCCAGAAGAGCGTGGACGACAAGTTCACGACACAGGCGGTGGCTAAGTATGCGTATTACAATACCCGCTATGTGAACAGAGACCCGACGCAGATGCAGGTGGACAATACCTACAAGCAACAGGAGCTGTATTTCTCAACGTCGAACGTCTATAACATCCTTCCCGTATGGAGTGCCTCGCTGAGCTATGACTTCCGTTGGAATAAGTTGGATGCCGACATGCGCCAGTTTGTCTATCCCCACCGTTTCAGCAATTACGTGTCGCTTGCTACGGCGTTGAATATGGACTGGCTGAAAGTACAGGGCTCTGTGTTGATGACTGCCGTGAAAGATCATGTGAGATATGCCGCATCGCCCGATTCGAAGGTTGAATATACGCCGGCCGTCTTCCTGAACGTCTATCCGTTTGCGTCGCGCGAACTCTCCGTCAGAATGTATGCCAAGAAGAGTTTCCGCATGCCCACGTTCAACGACCTGTACTATACCGATATAGGCAATGCCCTGCTGGATCCGGAGACGGCCCTGCAGTATAACGTCGGGTTGAGTTACGACCATCGGTGGGATGGGGGACTTTTCCGCTTTTTCCACCTGCAAGCCGATGCCTATTACAATACGGTACACGACAAGATAGTGGCTTATCCCAAAGGTCAGCAGTTCCGTTGGACCATGCTGAACCTAGGCAAGGTACACATCAAGGGAATAGATGTCGAGACGGAGCTGACCATAGTGCCAGTAAGAGGACTGCTGGTAACGAGTCGTCTGCAGTACACCTATCAGGATGCCAGGGATGTAACCAATCCACAGGATGCTTTCTACAGGCACCAGATACCTTATATTCCCTGGCACTCAGGGTCGGCTATCCTGAACGTGCAGTATCACGACTGGGACCTGAACTACTCGTTTATCTATGCAGGAGAACGATATAACCAGCAGGAGAATATCAAGTATAACTATATGCAGCCCTGGTACACCAGTGACCTCTCGCTGTCGCGACAGTTTAGGGTGAAGCGTTTAGTGTGTAGAGTCATGCTGGAGGTGAACAACCTGTTCTCGCAAGACTATGACGTGATATTGAACTATCCGATGCCTAAGCGTAATTACGGTATAACATTAGACGTGAAGATATGAAACGACACCTATTTATATATATAGCCATCCTGCTAAGCATCGTTGGTTGTCGGACAGATGACTACATTGTCTATATGGAAGACGAGGACACCGGTGTCAAGACCGGGCCGACGGAGGTGTTGGGGCTTTACGTGCTGAACGAGGGCAACATGGGCTCCAATAAGTGTACGCTCGACTATCTGGACCTCTCGGGTGAGACGGCCCACTACCTGCGTAACATCTATGCCGAGCGCAATCCCGGTGAGGTGAAGGAACTGGGCGACGTGGGCAACGATGCTAAGATATACGGCTCCAAGCTGTGGCTGGTCATCAACTGTTCGAACAAGGTTGAGGTGCTACGGACCAAGGATGCTGTGAAGGTGGGTAAGATAGACGTGCCCAACTGCCGTTATGTGGCTTTCCATAAGGGCTATGCCTATGTCAGTTCGTATGTGGGCCCAGTCAATGTCAGTCAGGATGCCCCGTTAGGCGAGGTCTATAAGATTGACACGATGACTATGAAGACGGTGGCAAAGGTCACAGTAGGCTATCAGCCGGAGGAGATGGCCGTGATAGATGACAAGCTGTATGTAGCCAATAGCGGTGGTTATCGTGTTCCCGACTACGACCGCACGGTGAGTGTGATAGACCTGAAGACGTTTACGGAAGAAAAGAAGATAGACGTAGCCGTGAACCTGCACCGTTGCAGGGCAGACCGCTACGGACAGCTATGGGTGAGCTCGCGAGGCGACTACTACGAAGAATCGTCTCACCTGTGCTGGCTGCAAAGGGATTCCAACGGTCAGATGCAGCGGATGGGACGTCTTGATGTGATGGTGTCCGACCTGTGTATCGTCGGAGACTCGCTGTATTTTATCGGTGTGCAGTCCAACTACAAGACGATGAAGAACGAGCGTATGCTGGGCATTATCAACGTGGTGACCCATGAGGTGGTAACTACCCAGCTGACTACTGCAAAAGAGGCAGAATCTATGATCCAGCCCTATGGCATCATTGTCAATCCCACCGAGCGCGATTTCTACCTGATGGATGCCAAGAACTATGTGTCGAGTGGCGACTTGTTGCATTTCCATGCTGATGGCACCTTCGACTATAAGGTACGAACAGGCGATATTCCTGGTCACGCCGTATTCCTAATGAAACCCAAGAAATGATGAAAAAGATATTGATCCTATTAGCTCTTCTGGGCACGCTGACTGCTGAAGCCCAGCAAAAACGTGACAAGTCTAATTATAATGCCTATGTTGAGGCGGTAGATGAGTATTTGCCCGCTCCAGGACAGTTTGTAAACACCATGCCAGCGTATGAGGAAGGAGATACGAAAGAAAAGATGGCAGAGAAATGTACCACTATCCTGAAAGCCAACTCGACAGATGATGAAGACAATCAAGGATTGGTAGGACTGGGTGCATACGGAGGCTATATCACCTTGCACTTTGACCATTCTATAGCGAATGTCAAAGGGGCTGCTGACCTGAAGATTATCGGTAATGCCTTTGCTGAGGCGGGAAATGACAAAGGTGGCTCGTCCGAACCTGGCATCATCATGGTTTCGAAGGACGTCAACCACAACTGGTTGCCTGACGATCCGTGGTATGAGCTGTCTGGAAGTGCTGATGTGGACAGCGTTGGTAAGGTGGATTATCACTATGAGATAACCTATATCAGGAAACCGATGGAGAATATTCCCTGGTCTGACAGTCAGGGACAGTCTGGAGAGATAGCGCGTAATCCGTATCATACCCAAGAGTATTTTCCTCTGTGGATCGACGATGCCCAACTGCAGTTTAAAGGTACCCTTTTACCGAAGAGTGGAGTGAAGTCCACAACCGGATTCATCCAGCTGTTCTATCGATGCGGCTATGCAGATAACCGCTCTGACGACACCCTGTTTGATATTGGCAACGCAGTAGATGCCGACCGGAAACCGGTAGATCTTGATTTCATCGATTTCGTGCGCATCTATTGTGCGACGAACCAAGGATACCCTATGATTGGTGAGACTTCAACCGAAGTGAAAATAGTGGAAGATGCCCATTTGGAGGAATCGCTGGCACTCATTGAGTCAGCAACAGGCATTGACGTTGTCCACATTCAGCATCGGGCTGACGGAGGCTGCTACGACCTGACGGGAAGGAAGGTGACGCCCACCCGTCGTGGTCTCTATATTCGAAACGGAAAGAAATTTATCGTTAAATAAACACTTGTCTAATTTAATTTTTTTACAATTATGAAAAAACATTTGTTATTTGCAGCGTCTGCCATCATGGCAATGACTGTTTTCACATCATGTTCAAAGCAAGACAATGCTGCAGAACCTACTTTCAGTGTGGTTACTTTTGAGAATCAGAAACTGAACGATCAGGGATTCTGGTGCGGTGCAGTTGAGGGAACGGGCTATTCGTATGACGATGGTTACGGTGGTGTTACGACAACTTATCCTTGTGCTTATACTGAGAGCGGTGTGAAGTTCAATACCAACTATAGTGTTTCGACATGGGGCTATGATTACTGGTCTGGCTTTGCCATTTCGAGCCGTACACAGACCACCTTCTCTGAAGCAACACTGACTCCCGACCAGTATAACAACATAACGGGTAAGGCTAACTCAGGCGAGAAGTTCTGTGTGGTTACAACCTACGGTGAGACAATTGATATCGAAGGTGGCGCAGTGGTAAAGGGCTTCTACTTTACCAACAGTGCTTATACCGTTGAGGTTATCAAGAACGGTAATTCATATGCCCATAAGTTTGATAATACAGACTGGCTGACATGTACCGTTGTCGGAACTGCCGCTGATAAATCTACCAAGACAGTAGATATCAAACTTGCTGAGAATGGCACCTATGTGAATTCTTGGCAGTGGGCTGACCTCTCGTCTCTGGGCAAGGTGGTGAAGCTGGAATTCGTATTTACAGGTTCTGACAGCGGAGATTATGGCGTAAATACACCAGCTTATATTTGCATTGACGACATGGCAATTGAGAAATAAAGGATGCGTCGTCTTTTTTTCTTGATTCTTACAACGGTGTTGCTATCGTCCTGTGGCAGACAAATCGCTGCACAACAGGACGGTGGCGACACTGTTTCTTTCAAATATGCCCAGAAGCTGACCGTTGTGCAACATTCCGGCTATACGGAGGCTATTTTGCAGAACCCCTGGCACGAGGGTAAGGTGCTCCATCGCTACCTCCTTGTCCCGTCCGATTCTGCCTTGCCTTCCTCCATTCCCGAGGGTACCGTTATCCGCACTCCGTTGAAGCGCAGCGTTGTGTTCACCACAGTTCATTGTGCCCTGATTCAGATGCTGCATCGGGAAGATTGTATTGCAGGTGTGGCCGATTTGAAATATATCAAGGTCCCTTATATCCACGAGCAAGTGAAGAAAGGGCGCATTACTGATTGTGGCGATGCCATGAGCCCTGTCGTCGAGAAGCTCATCGACCAGCATCCTGATGCCATTTTCCTCTCACCCTTCGAGAATAGTGGTGGGTATGGTAAGCTGGAGGACATCGACATTCCGCTGATAGAGTGTGCGGAGTATATGGAATCCACCCCCTTGGCACGTGCCGAGTGGATGCGCTTCTATGGCATGCTTTTTGGTTGCGAGGCGCGTGCCGACAGTCTGTTTGCCGTGGTCGATAGCAGTTACCAGTCGCTCAAGGAATTGGCAAAGACCTCCAAAGTGCAGCCTTCTGTGGTCTTGGACAAGGTGACAGGCTCTGTATGGTATGTTCCGGGTGGCCGTAGTACCATCGGCCAGATGCTGTGCGATGCGCAGAGTCAATATCCGTGGGCTTCCGACGAGCATAGCGGTAGCGTGTCGTTGCCTTTCGAAACAGTGTTGGAGAGGGCAGGGGAGTGTGATGTCTGGCTGTTCCGTTTTAGCAGCAATCACCTCATCACCTACCGCGAGCTCCTCAGCGAGCATCATGGCTACGGTCAGTTCAAGGCTTTCCGCCAGAAACAGGCCTATGGGTGTAATGTAGAGTTGTCGTTGTTCTACGAGGAAGCACCTTTCCGTCCCGACTGGCTGCTCACCGATTTCATAAAAATCCTGCATCCTGACATACTGAATCTACCGCCTTTGCGTTATTATCAGAAAATAAGTGAGTAAAGGTACGGCATATTGTCTTCTGTTGGGCATCGTCATCATGGTGCTCTTCGCCCTGAACATCTTTGTGGGTTCGGTGGCTATTCCTGTCGTCGATACGTTGCGCATCCTCTTGGGTGACGAGGTGCGTCCCTCCTGGCAATATATCATTCTCGAATCGCGACTTCCCCAGGCAATTACCGCCCTTTTGGCTGGTGGCGCATTGGCGGTCAGCGGACTCATGTTACAGACGGCTTTCCGCAATCCGTTGGCAGGTCCCAGTGTCTTTGGCATCAATAGCGGTGCCGGACTGGGTGTTGCCCTGGTCATGTTACTTCTCGGAGGCAGCATATCGGCAGGCTCCGTCAGCGTGTCCGGTTTCATCGCCGTGCTGGTAGCCGCCTTTGTAGGTGCCATGACGGTAATGGTGGTCATCTTCTTTTTCTCCACCCTGGTCCGCAACAATGTCATGCTGCTCATCATCGGTATCATGATAGGCTACATCTCCAATTCCGCCATCTCCCTGCTCAACTTCTTCGCCACCGACGAGGGTGTCAAGTCGTATATGGTATGGGGCATGGGTTCTTTCGGAGGCGTGTCCATGAAGATGATGACACCCTTTGCCCTTGTCACGCTGTTAGGATTGCTGGGTAGCGTGTTGCTTATCAAGCCGCTCAATGCTTTGATGCTGGGCGACCGATATGCGGAGAATTTGGGTGTCAATATCGTGAGGGTGCGCAATTGGCTCTTGGTGGTCACGGGTTTGCTGACTGCTATCGTCACAGCGTTTTGCGGGCCTGTAGCTTTCATCGGATTGGCTGTACCCCATATCGCACGCCTTATGCTGCATACAGACAACCACCGCTCGCTGTTGCCGGCTACCATCCTGATGGGCAGTATCGTGGCATTGTTGTGCAATATCATCTGTGTGTTGCCGGGCGAAAGTGGGGTCATTCCCTTGAACGCCGTTACCCCGCTGATTGGTGCTCCCGTGATTATTTACGTCATCCTCAAGGGGAATAAATAGCCTTGCGGAGCAAAATCCTTGCCTTTTTGCACTTTTTTCTAAAAAAAGTTGCTGAAATATTTGGCGGTTCCACAAAAAGTACGTACCTTTGCACTCGCTTAAAAGAAATGAGGCTCCCTAGCTCAACTGAATAGAGCATCTGACTACGGATCAGAAGGTTGTGGGTTTGAATCCCGCGGGAGTCACAAAGAAGAAGTCCAAGACGAAAGTTTACTTTCGGTTTTGGATTTTTTCTTTGTGTTACTCAGCCCGTGTTTATCCTTTTTTTATTATCTTTGCAAGCAAAATCTATTACTCAACACAATGATGAAAAAAACAATCCTTTTGGTGACATTCCTTTGCGGTGCCATCTTCGTGCAGGCAAAGCAGCCTGCCATTCCCCGTGATGCAGGCATAGAGGCCAAAGTAGAGAAAACATTATCCAAGATGACCCTCGACGAGAAGATTGGTCAGATGTTGGAGCTGAACTTTGACATCATGGGAGGCTACGATGCTACAGGCACGTGGAAACTAAACGAAACCATGCTTGACACCCTCATTTCCAAGTGGAAGGTGGGCTCAATCCTCAATGCACCAGGCACACGAGCCGTCACTGTGGCGCAATGGCAGGAATGGATACAACTTATCCAGAAGAAGTCGATGAAATATATCGGAATCCCCGACATCTACGGTCTAGACCAAAACCACGGTGTCACCTATACCCAGGCAGGTACCCTCTTCCCACAACCCATCAACCTGGGTGCTTCGTTCAATACAGAACTGGCTCGCACGGGTGCCGAGATTACCGCCTATGAGAGCCGTGCCTCCAACTGTCCTTGGGTGTTTAACCCCGTTGTCGATCTGGGGCGCGATCCCCGTTGGCCCCGCATTTACGAGAGCTTTGGCGAAGATGCCGTTGTCAACTCGAAGATGGTGGTGGCCGAAATCAAGGGCTATCAGGGCGACGACCCCAACCACATCGACCAGTACCACGTAGGTACCAGCACCAAGCATTATTTCGCCTACGGTGCCCCTTGGTCGGGTAAGGACCGCACCCCCGCCTATCTGAATCCGCAGATTATCCGTGAGAAATATTTCGAGCCCTTCAAGCAGGCTGCCCTTGCCGGCACCCTCACCATGATGGTCAACTCCGCTTCCGTGAATGGTGTTCCCCTTCATGCCAGCTACGAGTATCTCACTAAGTGGCTCAAGGAAGACCTGCAATGGGACGGATTCCTTGTTACCGACTGGGCTGACATCAATAACCTCTTTACCCGTGAGCGTGTTGCCAAGGATAAGAAAGATGCCGTGCGTATAGCTGTGAATGCCGGTATCGACATGTCCATGGACCCCTATAGTGTCGATTTCTGCATTCTGCTGAAAGAACTCGTCAACGAGGGCAAGGTCAAGATGTCGCGTATCGACGATGCCGTGCGTCGCATTCTCCGTGCGAAGTACCGTCTCGGTCTTTTCGACAAGCCCAACACCGGCGGCAAGGGCTATCAGAAGTTCGGTAGTGCTGAGTTTGCCGCGAAAGCCCTGAAGTCTGCCGAGGAATCCATCGTGCTTCTCAAGAACGAAGGCAACCTCCTGCCTCTTATTTCTAAGTCATCTCAAAAAATACTCCTTACCGGTCCTAATGCCAACCAGATGCGTTGTCTGAATGGCGGATGGAGCTATACATGGCAGGGCTCCAAGGCGGAAGACCTCTCCGAGCAGTACAACACGATCTACGAAGCCCTCTGCAACAAATACGGCAAGGAGAACATCATCCTCGAGCAGGGTGTGACCTATAACGAGGACGGCAACTACTACGAAGAGCATGCTCCCCAGATTGACAAAGCCGTGGCCGCTGCTGCCCAGGCTGACATCATCATCGCCTGCATCGGTGAGAACTCATACACCGAGACTCCGGGCAACCTCTCCGACCTGTGGCTCTCCGAGAACCAGCGCAATCTGGTGAAAGCCCTCGCCAAGACCGGCAAGCCTATCATCTTGGTGCTCAACGAGGGACGTCCCCGTCTCATTGCCGATATCGAACCCTTGGCAAAAGCCGTCGTTGACATCCTCATTCCCGGCAACTATGGTGGCGACGCACTCGCCAATCTCCTTGCCGGCGATGCCAACTTCTCTGCCAAGATGCCATTCACCTATCCTCGTGAAATCAATTCGTTGAACACCTACGACTACAAGGTTTCCGAAGAGGTGGGCACGATGGCCGGTGCCTATAACTACGATGCCAAGGTGTCTCTGCAATGGCCCTTCGGCTACGGACTCAGCTACACCACCTATGAGTATAGCAACCTGCAGGTAGATAAGAGCCAGTTCACTGCCAACGACGTGCTCACCGTCACCGTGAATGTCAAGAACACCGGTGCCCGTGCCGGCAAGGAAGCCGTGCTGCTCTATTCCAGCGACCTCGTAGCCTCCGTGGTGCCCGACAACAAGCGTCTGCGCGACTTCACCAAGATAGAGCTGAACCCCGGTCAGACCAAGACCGTCACCTTCCGCCTTCCTGCCAAGAACCTCGCCTTTGTCGGTGCCGACGGGCGCTGGACACTCGAAGAGGGCGACTTCATCCTGAAGGTGGGCAATCAGACCGTGCCAGTTGTCTGCACCCAGACCAAGGTATGGGACGAACCGAATATCTGATGTCTTGATACTGAACACCCTCATCCTTCTCTACACAATAAAAGAGGCTCCTTTCGGGAACCTCTTTTTCGTTTTGATGGCTTCTCGACATTAGTCCTGGACTACGCTTACCATTCGTCGCCACCACCTTGGTTGTTGCCGCCACCACCGGTATTGTCACCGCCTTGGTTGTCACCGCCTTGGTTGTCACCACCCTGGGTGCTGCCGCCCTGGTTAGCGTTAGGGTTAGCGTTAGCGTTAACGTCCCCCTTGGCAGCAGCAATCTCCGCCTTGGTCTTGTCCGTCCAGCTCAGCTTGACATCCTTCTTCAGCTCCTCGCGGGTGAAGTCGCCTGTGCTCTGAGCCAGCAGCTTGATGGTCTTCACGGCAGCACCAGTCTTGTCGCCCTCCTTCAGAACACCCATTGTAGCCGAAGCCACCTTGTCGTTCTGGGCATCGTAGAGCACCTCCAGACCGTTCGACTCCACGGTGGCCTTGAAGATAGCCAGGTTGCCCACCTTCACCGTGTTGCCGTTGAGCACCATCTCACGCACACACTTCACGAAGTCGGTCAGCACACCCACTATCAAGCCCTCCGAGAAGGCCGTGTTGTGCTCCGCCATGTGGTGAGCCATGTCGTGCAGGTCCATGGACTGTTTGTAACTCACGCGGGCATACATCTTACCCGCTGTTTCGGTTTCCGAGTTCTCGGTCACCTTACTCAAATAAAGTTCAATCATACCTTTTGTCGTGTTTTTTATGGTATTAGAAACTCCCTCAGACCAACTGCACCGGGTGGCCTGAATCCCGCTTTTTTAATATGT